>NZ_JBEYTS010000011.1:0-192281 GCF_040643155.1 Streptomyces sp. NPDC047453
TGGACCGGTTGCAACACAGCGCTTGGCAGTACGTGGCGGAGGTACTCCCAACCGAGGAGCTCCCGATGCTGGCTGCTCATGCGCTCGTCGACGGGTGCGATTCCCCTGCCCTGCGCGAACTGGCTGGCCTGCCGCGCAGGAGCGACGAGACCGAGATCCGTGAACTGTACGTCCAAGCCCTACACGAACTCGGGATACCCATTCCCGACGAAGAGGCAGCCGGCCGATACCTCCTCGTGAGCCTCGCGTTCGGTCTCACAAAAGGCGAGTTGAGCCCCAAGGACGTGGCCGACCGGTTGTCAATGACGGCCGCAGCCCACAACCAGGAGGAGACACGGTTCCTCTCCATCGCAGCGGACTACAGCGAATGGATAGGCCCCGACGAGCTCCTGGGATGGGAGAACGATCTGAGAACCGCGGCCCACTCGTTGACTACCTCCACCGACCTCGGCCCCAGCATCGGCGTGCCGGGTCCGCGGCGCGACTGACACCCGCCTGAACGTGCTCCCGTGCCAAACCCGTGCCAGATAGTGCGGGGAACCACGGGGAACAGCGGTCACCCACCCTGCACACCCTCAGGTCATGATGCCGCTCCGCAGCGGGTCAGCAAGCCTGTCGACCCCGTAGAGCCCGAGCTTCCCAAGCTGAGAGCGCCGACCCGGGGCGCTGATCGTTGAGGTGGGGCCGCCATCCGACTCACGCTTCGGCGTTGAGCGCCTTTCGGGCTGCCTGCTAGAAGACCTTTCCGGGTTCTCGTTTGGCTGCCACCGCTTCCATGTATTTCTCGTCAAACTCGGCGAGGTTGCCGCGACCTGCTACGCGAGCCGCTTCGTGCCAGGCGACTGCCGCCTGGTCCAGCGCGTACATGGCGCGCCGCAGGTCTTCAGCTGCCCCTGCCACAGGGCCAGGACCCGCGACTGCAACGGCGGCTACCGCCGCGCTGAACGGCGCCCATGCCGCATGCGCCTCCGCGGCTTCCGCCTCCCACTGCTCCATCGTGGTGCCATTTGTGCGGAGCCGAACCGCAACCCTCCACCAGCGGGCCGATACCTGCTTCGACGCACTGAGGCATGCGCTGTATGCCTCACGACGCACCTCCTCCAACCGGTGCTGCTGGTCTATTCGCTGCTGGCGTTCCTGCTGTCGAGCTTGACCAACGAGTGTGAGCCAACCGCCCCCGGCACCACCCAGCATGCCGATGGCCGCACCAACCACTGCCGCTGTCCCTGAGTCCATGTGACGGAGATACCCGCCCGACAGTCCGATCCACTCTGTCCTCACGAAGCCCGCCGCTGCGCTGCGCTGACGGTGGGGCAAGGGCGCCTCTCTGTGTTGGTGAGCGCGTGGCGTATCGATCGGGGCCGACGAGACGCGACGGGGAGAGGAGCCCGGGTGGGTGACCGGGCTTCTCTCCCCGTGGAGGTGGAACGGAAGGTCGTCGTCGGCAGGCGTTGCTTGTGGCCGCTGCTTCAGAAACTGTGAGGTTCGCTTACGGCCAGTAGGTGGCCGCGACTGGTCGCGACGCGGAGCACGTCCCGCAAAGCCCTGGTCAGTTCCTCGGTCAGCCGTCGCAGGTCCTCCGGGCCCGCGTCCTGGTGGTCGAGGGTTTCCGAGGCCTGTTCCAGCAGTTCGGCCGCCGTGCCGAGTTGGACCGCTTCGATGTTGTCTGCCAGGCGGGACATGTAGCCGTCCCTGTTGTCGGTGCTCAGGTAGCAGGGTTGGCCCTCCGGTCCCGCCCACGGGAGGAGGCGCAGTTCGTTCGGTGCCGTCATCCTTGCGTCTGCCTCTCATCGGTCACGTGGTGGGTGGTGAAGTTCGCGTCGACGTGATCCCCGGGGAACACCAAGAGCGCGGCCTCGACGACTCGCCCGGTGGAGTCGGTCGCAATGCGTGTGATCGCGAGGACTGCCGCTGCGGTGCTGGTCCGGAGGGTTGTAGCTTCGTCCGGTGTCGGTGGGCGAGCGCAGACCGTCTCCCGGACAGTGGCCGGCGGCGGGCCGAGGACGGCGAATCTCGTTGCCGCCTCCCGGTACGACGGTTCGTCGTCGAGCACTCCGGCCGGTGCCAGGTCGCGTGGGATGTAGATGCGGGCCAGGCCGTGCGGTGACTCTCCCTCGTGGCTGACGCAGAAGAACTCGGCGAGAAGGCTGCCCGTGGGCACCTTCAGCAAGGTCGTCAGATGCCCGTCTGCCTGAACCGTGGTGCTGCGAACGGTGACGCGCAGAGCCGCATCAGCGGCGGTCCACGGGTCCAACGTCCCCCATCCGCCGACGTACATGATCTTGCGGAGTGGGCGACGGGCGAAGTTCCCCTTGCCGTGGATCTTCTCGACGAGGCCTTCCCCCTGGAGGACCGCGAGGGCACTCCGCAGTGTCACCGTGCTGACCTTGTACCGGTCGGCCAGACCGGCCTCGGACGGCAGGCGTTCGCCGGGCTTGATGCGGCCGGTCGTGATCTGATGGCGGAGATCGTCGGCGATGTCATGATGGCGAGAAGACACGGACCGATCACCGCCTTCTCAGCGGCCGCGCTGCGACGAGCCGCGTTCGCGTGTGTATGGTCAGCAGCTCGCCCGACTCGAAAAGAATTTGCTTGGCGCCTTGAGGGAGTTGGAAGAGGTCCCTCACCCGGCAGGCCTGGCCGCCGAGTTGATGGATGTCGCCGCGCTGCACCGTGGTCGCGGTGATCTCAATGTTGGAAACCAGCACGCCGCCGAGCGCCCGTTCGCTCACCGCTTCACCTCCGCAGGCGTAGACCGGTCGGACGTCGAGTGGCACGGGCAGTCGCACGCCTCATAGATCACCGGGAGGTTGACCGGCGCCGAGGCCGGAGAGGACTCGGCGCACGCGAGGTGAGTGCCGATCCGGCATGCGGTCGATCGGTAGGGGACGGCCGAGGCGTCCGTGATGTAAGGCCGTTGGCGAGAAGGCATCAGCGAGCCCCCGCGAGGGCCGACCATGCTTCGGCCGGCAGATGGGGAGCGACGACCACTGAGCGCGTCCGCACGCGCTTCTCCCAGGCGAGCACGTACGGGCGGACGAGTGCGATGTCCTCGCCCCTGAGCGAGTGCTGGTGGATCGCGCTGTCGGAGGATCGCCCCAGGGCGACGGTCGTCCCGTCAGCGGAGGCAGGAGCGGCCGGTGGCCGGGCGGGCGTTAAGGGGCGGCGGTGCTTGCCCTTGGGGATGTACCGCGCTCTGGTGAGCCAGACGGCACGGCGGATACGGTTGAGCATGCTGCTCAGCTCCTATCGCTGATGGCTCGGTCCCCCGACATCGCCCGTCGTGGGGACCGCTTTGCGTACGACCGCCCAGAGGGTGCGGCCGTTCAAGCTGGTGGCGTGGAGCCCGAACCGATCGGCCTCGGCCACCACTTCCAGGACCTCCCGCCATGACTCTGCGGAGAGCGATTCCGGCACCTCCGCTTCGACCGACGTGTATCGGGGGTGTTCCTCCACTCGCGTGAGAAGCCCGAGGGCGTACAGCCGGGCGGCAAGGGCCGCCGCGCTCAATCCCGAAGCGGGCACAGGGCAGCCTCCGTCACCGGCGATCACTTTGAGTGAAGCTAGTTAACTAGATTAGGGCTAGTGGACTAGATTTTCCATATGCCTGAGCAGCCGCCCTATCTCCGCATCGCCGACGAACTCCGGCGGCGGGTCGCGGAGCACGAGTGGGAACCGGGAGACCGCCTGCCCTCCCGCGCCCAGATCGGCCAGGAGTGCGGCGTGGGCGAGAACGTGGTCCGCCGGGCACAGGAGTTGCTGATCTCCCAGGGCGTACTGGAGGGCCGCGCCGGTTCGGGCACGTATGTCGCCGAGCCTCGGCAGCGGGTGCGGGTGGTTCGTTCGTCGGCGCGGGAGCGGCCGGACGGGTCGCCGTTCCGGGCGGACATGAAGGCCTTGGGTAGGCAAGGGGATTGGGAGAGCCGGACCGACGCCAAGGTGCCGGCACCGGCAGAGATCGCGGCGCGACTGGGCATCGCCGAGGGTGAGATGTGCGTCCGGACGACGTACGAGTTCCTGGCTGACGGCAGGCCGGTGCAGTTGTCGACGAGCTGGGAGCCGTACGACCTCACCGCCGGCAGTCTCGTCGTCCTCCCCGAGGGAGGGCCGCACGCCGGGTCGGGTGTCGTGAACCGGATGGCCGCGATTGGGGTCACCGTCAGCCATGCCGTGGAGCAGCCGGAGCCCAGGCAGGCGACCGCCGAGGAGGCGTCGCTACTCGGCATCCAGAAGGCCGCGCTCGTCACGCACATCCGGCGGACGTACTACAGCGACCAGGGACAGCCTGTGGAGACGGCGGACATCGTGGTGCCCGCGGCTCACTGCGAGATCGTCTACGAGATCCCGATCAACCGTTAGCGGGACCGCTCCGCGTTAATGTCCCGAGGCGGTACTCACCCGGCTCATAGCTGGCTTGCCAAGTAGGGTCCCGGGCGTGACTACTTCTTCTGAGCACGTCGACAGCAGAGAAGACCTGGCAGCCTTCGTTCGCTCCCTGCGTCGCAGCTACGCCGAGGACGGAAGCTCATGGGAGAACGCGGACCTCGACAGCTTCCTGGAGGCCTTGGCGGCATGGATCGACGCCGCGCACGGCTTGTACAGCAACACCGGCCGCGAGTTGCCGCCCCGCGGTGACTGGAGGTTCTTCGCGCGAGCTCTGGGAGCGGCAACCATCTACGAGTAGTACGGGCCGTGTCGAGTGCGTGTCGAAGTCGGATGACAGGCCGTCAACGCGGCGGGTGACTGCCCAGGTCAGAGACCGATTACGGGCACACACGCAAAGCGCCTTCTAAGCGCCGGGGCGCATGACTCGCCCAGGCGTCACGGCGCGGAGCCAGTCGGCGAGCGGGGCGAAGTCCGGGTCCGAGAGCCCTTTGGTCGGGTCGACGCGGTGGAGAAGCGACGGCCCGAGATGTTGGGCATCGACCCAGAGGCGGTCCATAGCGCTGATCTCGTCGTCGACCCAGATGAACGGCCGGCGGTTGGCCCACTCGACGAGGTGGCGGGTCTTCCAGTGCAGGCCGCGCGGGCTGTCGTGGGCGCACGCGTCCGGCCAATCCACGATGGGCAGACTTGGCAGTCCAAGGCGTGGGGCGACAGCCTCGTTCGCATCCTCCATCCATGTCGAGGCCCACACGAGCTGGCAGCCCAGGGCCATGAGACGGGGACCAATCCCGGGGTCAAGCCGCTCAAGCAGTGGATTCCCTTGAGCGCGGGATGTCGGGGAGCCGGAGGTCACGGCTTGCAGCTGACCGGACGACGACCCGAAAGGGATCAGTGGACCATCAACGTCGAGGAAGAGGATCGGGCGCTCCGCTGCGCTTGTCACGGCAGCACCATAGCCCGACGTGACGGCGGAGTGACGCTGTCTGCCTGGGCCGTCTCTGGGCCGTCCGAGGGCCCCCGAGGCCGACCAACGGCGACCGACAGTGACAGGCGAGCCACCGCCGCCGCGAGGGAAACCCCAGGTCACAGCCCCCCGGCCGTACGCGTTTCCTCCCAGGGGTGGCGGTACGGCAAGATGGGGTGTTTCTTTCCTGGACTGCGGCGACTTAGTGACTGGCGCGCTGAGCGAGAGCGGGCCGGTGCGTCGGTGTCTTACGGCGCCCGTGGGACCGCGGGGTCAGCAGGGGATGTCGAGGATGACCTTCGCACCATGGGGGGTGTTGGCTGCGCGGACAGTGCCGCTGTGGGATGCGGCGACGGCGGCCACCAGGGCCAGGCCCAGGCCGGAGCCGGGGCTGGTGCGGCTGGTCTCGGCGCGGGCGAATCGGTCGAATGCCGTGGGAAGGAACTCCGTTGGGAAGCCCGGGCCCTGGTCTGTCACGGACAGCTGCAGCCGGCTCGCGGTCGCCTTGGCCTGGATCCGCACGTCGCCGTTGCCGTGGCGCAGGGCGTTGTCGATGAGGTTGGCGATGGCGGGCTCCACCCAGCGAGGGTCCACCTGGACCACCGCCGGGGCTGCGGCGACGATGAGGGCGCGGCCGTCGCGGGTGGCGGCCTTGTGGTGGCGGTCGGCCGCAGCGTGCACCAGGTCGACCAGGTCGACGGGGGTGCGGCGGATCTGCTCGCCGCTGCCCAGCTGCTCCAGGTCGAGCAGGGCGTTGGACAGCTCGATCAGGCGGCGCACCTCGGTGTCGACCGCGCGGAGGGTTTCGGTGAGCTCCTCGGCGGTGCGCGGGCGGTGCAGGGCGAGGTCGAGTTCGGCGCGCAGCAGGGTGAGCGGAGTGCGCAATTCGTGGCTGGCGTCGGCGATGAACCGGTGCTCGCGTTCGGCGGATGCCTCCAGCCGGTCCAGCATCCGGTTGAGAGTGTGGCCGAGACGGGTGAGCTCGTCGTCGCGGTCGGCGGCCACTGGTAGGCGGAGTCCGTGGGCGCCGTCGGCGAGGGTGGCTGCGCCGCGGCGGTAGCGCTCGACGGGGCCGAGGGCGGCGCGGGCGGTGCGGTAGCCGACGTAGGAGGCGGCGAGCAGGGTCAGCGCGGAGGCGAGACCCAGTTGTCCGAGCAGTTCGCGCAGGGCCTCGTCGCGATCGTCGCGTGCGACCGCGGCCACGGCGACCACGGTGCGGCCCGACAGCTTCACGCCTATGGCGTTCAAGCGCAGGGGGTCCCGGCTGATCGGCAGGAGCGCGCCCTGGTCGCGCCGTAGGGTGCGGCCCTGGGCGACCGTCTTGAGCTCGGCGGGGGTGAGCAGGGGCCGACCGCGTGTGGCGTCCCCGGCCTGCAACACCCGCCCATGAGTATCCAGTACCTGGTAGGTGCTGCCCGTGGGACCGGCCGGGAGCTGTCCGCCGGTGCGTACGGCTTTGGCCAGGCTGTGCTGATAGGCGGTGAGGTTTTCGTCCAGTTGCCGGTCGAGGGCGTACTGGACGCGCCAGTACACGAGCGCGGCGGCACCGCTGAGGACGACCGTCATGGCCAGCGCGACGGCCAGAACCAGCCGCAGCACAATCGGCATCCGCCGTATTCGGGCGCGCAGGCCGCCGACCGGAGCCAGGGGCGCGCTGCCCGGCAGGGTCATGTGCAGCGCTCCAGGCGGTAGCCCTCACCGCGGAGAGTGGTGATGCTGGCGCGGCCGAAGGCCCGATCGATCTTGGCGCGGACCTTGGAGACATGGACGTCTATCGCGTTGCTGCGCAGGTCGGTCTCGCCATCCCAGACTTCGTCCAGCAGCCGCAGTCGGCTGACCACTTTCCCGGCGTTGCGCATCAGCACGTGCAGGATCGCGAACTCGCGTTGGGAGAGCTCCAGTTCGGTGCTTGCGCGCCAGGCGCGGCGGCGCTCGGGGTCCAGGACCAGGTCGCCGACCTCGAGGCGGCCCTCGCTGTCGGTACGGCGGCGCGAGATCGCCCGCAGCCGGGCGTGCAGCTCCTCCAAGGCGAACGGCTTGACCACGTAGTCGTCGGCGCCCGCGTCCAGACCGGCGACCCGCTCGCTGACGGCGCCACGCGCGGTGAGCAGGATCACCGGCACATCGATGCCCTCGCTGCGCAGGGTCCGGCACACCTCGACACCGTCCATGCCAGGCAGCATCACGTCCAGGACGACCGCGTCCACGCGCGGATCACGGGCGGCCTCCAGCCCTGAGGGACCGTCATGGCAGCCCTCCGCGCTGTGGCCGGACTCCTGCAGATAGCGGACGACCAGTTCGACCAGGCGCGTCTCGTCGTCGACAACCAGGAAGTGCACGCCGGTCAGCGTAGCCGGACAGGCCCGCGGACCAGGCGGCACGGGTACGACGGGCCGGCTCATGGAAACCTGCCGCAACAGAACCCGGCCGGGGCGGTGACGCCCCGGCCGGGAGCCTGCCGGTGCACGCCTGTCACATCACGTAGCGGGCTCGAGCAGAGCCATCCGGACGTACAGGAGTTTGACCGCGGAATCCCGCTGCGGCTGGACCGGCCTATCACGCACTGCCGGCTCTCTGCGAGGCGCGTGCCAGGGCTTTGGCCTGCCGCTACGGGTGGTCCGGGTCGAGGGTGCCGTCGAACTCGAACACGGGGTTGGGGACGTCCTTTCCAGCCTTGCCGGTGATGGTCGCCATGCCGATGATCTTGGAGGGGCCGCTGGCGACGTAGCTGGAGTCGGCGTTGATCTTCATTTCGAACTTCCCGATCTGCACCTGGTGGGTGTGGTCGTGGAAGGTGACCATGCAGATCCAGTCGGTGCCGGAGCCTACGTCGGCGACGTTCGGGCCGCCGCGGTCGCAGTCCGCGGAAGCGTCGATTCCGGCGAGAGTGATGTCGGGGATGCCGAGGATGACGGCCTGCTGGACGTACAGGTTCGCGAACGTCGGGGCCAGTGCCTGCTCCGCGCGGTGCTTGGTGACGTCGGGTGTGCTGAAGGCGGTCGACACGGCCACGGCGGCGGCCGCGGCACCGAGGACCAAGCCGCGAGCGAGGAGTCGGGTGCGGATCATGGGTCAGCCTCCTGTGATGTCGCGGCGGCGCAGCGAGACGTAGGCGCATGCCAGGCAGACGGCGGTCCAGCCGGCGCTGACCGCCAGGCCGAACGTGAGCGGGCCGTAGAAGCGGTGCTCGGTGAGCAGTCCGTGCCACGAATCCAGCGGTGTGGTCAGCAGGAACCGGCGGGTCAGATCGATGCCGCCGAGGGTGCCGATCAGCTGCATGATCAGTGCGAGCGCGACCGGTGCGGCGACCCCCGCGGCCGGGTTGCGCGTCTTGACCGACAACAGGATGCTCAGCGCGGTGAACCCGACTTGCGGTGCCAGGGCGGTTGCCCAGCTGGCGAGGATCAGTGGGAACGCCGTGCCGGAGGGAATGACCTGGCCGCTGAGGCCGGTCAGGGGCTGCGTGCCGATGATCAGCAGACTGGAGACGATGGTGCTCGCTGCGAGTACGACCATCGAGACGAGGGTGAACATGGTCGCGGCGAGGGTTTTGGCCCAGAAGATCTGGCTGCGGGTGACCGACCGGGTCAGGATGGTCTTCCAGGTGCCGTGCTGGTCCTCATTGGCGAAGATGTCGCCGGCGACGAGGGCCGCCAGTATCGGGAAGATCCACTGTGAGCCGAAGGCGAGGATGAACAGCGGCCCTGCGTATCCGCTGGTGTGAATCTGCCGGCCATAAATCGTGTCGGAGGGTGTCTGCTGCTGCCCGTGGAACACAAGCACGATGGCGATCGGTGCGATGAGGCAGACGAGAAGTGCATAGCGGCTGCGGGCCTGTGCGACGAGTTTGGCGATTTCCCAGCGCAGGACGGTCCCGGTGCCGGGGCGCCGGGTGGTGCGCTCGGGTACTGCGGCCGTGGTCGGCCTGGAGGTGAGGGGCGCGCTGGTGGTGGTCGTGGTCATCGCTGCGCTCCGCTGCCGACTGGGACGTCGAGTTGGGGGGTGGGTGCGTTCGGTGGGGGCTCGGTGAGCATGAAGAACAGCGCTTCCAACGGCGTCTCGTCGAGGCTCAGTCCACGCAGGGCGATGCCGGCCCCGACAGTGTCGTTGATCAGGTCGTCGATGTCCCCCTGCGGTCCCCGTACGGCGAGGCCGTTTTCGATGGGGGTGACGTCGAGTCCGCGAGCGCGGGCGAGTGCCTCGGCGGCGGTGTCGTCCGTGGTGGTGATGCGGTGGGCCTGTGCGGGAGCCTGTTCGCGCAGGGCGGCGATCGAGCCGTGGTAGGCGACCGTTCCGGTGCGCATGATGGTGACGTCGTCGCAGATCTGCTCGACTTCACCCATGTCGTGGCTGCTGAGCAGCACGGTCAGGCCGCTGGAGGCAAGGCGTTTGACCAGGGCACGCATGTCGCGGATGCCGGCGGGGTCCAGCCCGTTGGCAGGTTCGTCAAGGACGAGGAGTTTCGGGTCACGCACCAGCGATGCGGCGACGCCCAGGCGCTGGCGCATGCCGAAGGAGTAGCCGCCCACCTTGTGGCGCTGCCGGTCGGTGAGGTCGACGATGTCGAGGACCTCGTCAATACGCTCGGGCGCGACACCGCCGTCGAGTCCGGCGAGGAGTTGCAGGTTTCTCCGGCCGCTGAGGCCGGGGTAGAACTTCGGGCTCTCGATGAAGCCGGCCACACCCTCCAACACTGCGACACCGTGCTTGTCCCATGTACGGCCGAAGACTTCCAGAGTGCCCCTGTCGGGACGGATGAGTCCGAACAGCATCCGCAAGAACGTGGTCTTCCCGGCGCCGTTGGGGCCGAGAAGGCCATAAACCTCGCCTTGGGCGACCTTGATGGAGATCCGGTCAATCGCAGTCAACGTGCCGTAAGTCTTAGTGAGGTTGGCGGCATTGACCGCCAGCACTTCGCTCATGGAGCAGCACCCTAGGGACGGCGCATGAAGCGGTGATGAAGCCTGTGACGGGCGCGCCCCAGAGGCCGGAGGAGAGAGGACCGGACCGTGCCGCCCGCCGTCCCGACGCCCCGTAGTTCGGGGCGAAGAGGTCGCGTGCCACAGCCGTGTCAGATACGAGGGTCACGACGTGCCGCGGGTAGTGCCGGGCAAAGGCGATCCAAGGTATGAGCCCGGCCAACTGGCCCCCGATAGTCCGAGTGCCGCAGGTGGAGGGTAGCCCGGTTGTCTGGACCGGTATGCGGTGTGCGCACCACGAGCGCGGGCCCCGAGCGCGGTAGCTGCTCGCCGACTGCTCAGTGCGGACGGTAACTGAGGAGTTCGCCCGGCTGGCATTCCAGTACCTCGCAGATGCGGCTCAGGGTCGTGAACCGCACGGCCCTTGCCCTGCCGTTCTTGAGGATCGACAAATTCACGTGGGTGACCCCGACCCGATTGGCAAGTTCCGTCAAGGTCATCCCCCGCTCCTCGAGCAGCCGGTCGAGATGCACCTCGATCGCGTGCTCCTGCTTCTCCTCAGACATCAGACTGTCCCATCGAGGTCCTCACGCATGGTGATGCCGACGCGCATGATCCGGGCGAAGGAGAGGACGCCGAGGCCGGTGAAGATCGGCATGAAGGAAACGTCGTCCCCCGACAACACTCCGGAGTCACCATCGAACGTCAGTGAGGCAAGGAGAGCCTTCTCGGCCATGGACGTAGCGATCCCGGTGAGCACACTTCCTGCCAGCAGCCACCAACCCAGCCAACGCAGCCGCTCCGCAGTCTGCGTGGTGTAGAGGCCGCCGCCGGCTGCACCTCGGATCAGCCGGAGGGCGAGCAGGAGCGCCCCAACGATGAAGGTGAAGGGAGCCAGCTGGGTTGCGGTGTTGAGCAGGCTCTGGACCGCAGTGGGGGCTTCAGTGCAGTACGCCGGGTGGGCTTCCATGGTGAACCTGGCCCCCGGTGCGGGCCTGAAGGGCGGGATTGGCTGCTCATCGACGCCGATCGTCGTGGTGGCATCCGTGACACAAATGGACTTCTCGCCGATGCCGAGAACAGAGCCGCCATCGGCGAACAGCGCGAGGGCCAGTCCTGTGACCACCAGTGTCGCGACCACCGTCAGGACGGCCACAACCGCCGTCGATATCGGCTCCAGAGGATTGCGGACCTTCGACATGACGACCCCCATATCGATTATCGATGTTATCGAAAAACGATACAGACCGGTACGTGGACTCGGCAACCCCCGTGGTGCTGCACACGTTCGGCGCGTACGAGGTCGTCAAGCCCGGCGGCGACTTCGCGTTGCCGGTCCTCGTCGGAGTGCTGACCCGCTTGCCTTTGGCCCGCTCCGGCTCGGTGACGCGCACGCGGATCACGAGGTTGTCGAGGTCGACGTCACGGCGACGGAGACCGGCGTTCCTTGCTCGCTCCCTTGATCCGGCACGGGTTGCGGGTGATCAGGTCGTCGTCTGTGGGCAGGAAAGCGCGGCGTGATCAGCTGAACCCCTACTCCTGGAGTGGAAGATCCGGGTAGGTGGCCAGAAAGGACCTGCTCAAAGCCACTCCTTGCCCTTCGCCCAGAACGAAACGCAGGGCAAGGAGCTTCGCGGCCCGTCGGCCGTGAAGCCGCCGCTACTCGTTCACCAGTACCGGGATGGAGAGCACGGCGGCGGCGGGGGTGCCCTGGATGCCCTTGGCGGGGATGGTGAAGTCGATTCCCCCGTTCTCGGCCTGCGGGCCGGAGTGCTCCCCGTGGCCGTGGCCCTCCTCGGTGTGCTCGAAGGTGCCGGTGCCCAGCAGGCGGCCCTGGGCGTCGTAGTAGGCGGCACGCAACTCGAGGGCGATGAGGTCGCTGACGTCGGAGGTGACGACCAGGTGTCCGGTGACGGCGGCCGGTCCCTTGGCGAGGGTGAGCTTGGTGATCCGGACCCGGTCGGTGAAGGGCCCATCGGAGATACGGACCTCACCGGGAGTGGCGGCGGGGCTGAGGCTGGCCGCCGGAGCGGGGGCGGAACGGGGCGTGGGCAGGGCGAGTTCGCTGGGCGTGGCCGACGATGCCGTGCTGTGCGGCCGGCTGTCCTGGCCGTTGTCGGAGCAGCCGGTGAGTGCGCCGAGCACGAGGACCCCCACGGCCGTGGCGGAGGCGACGCGAACACGGGTACGACTGCGGGGGCTGGCGGGAAGGGGCATGGGTAGGACTCCTGGTACGCACTCGGGACGGTCGGCGCCGGGCCGACGGCTTCCGCGACCCTGGGCTGCCGACATTGGCCGGTCGGTCTGTGTCGGGAGCGGGTGCGGAAACCGGACGGGGCCGGGAACGCGGTATGCGCTCCCGGCCCCGCTTCACGTGATCAGTGCTGCTGCTTGACCGGCTGCGAGCGGAACAGCGACGTGTACATCTTCCGGTACAGGTCGGTGTTGTCCTGGCTGGCGCCGAAGACGTCGGCGCCGGGGCCGAAGGCGTAGATCGGCACGTCGGCACCGGTGTGGTTGCCCGACAGGTAGGTCAGCCAGAGGCTGGCCTCCGGGGAGCCGTCCTTGACGCCCGCGGGGTCGTCGGCGGTGCGGAAGGTGGCCGGGGCGAGGTTCTTCGCGTCACCCGCGCCGGCACCGTTGACGATGCCGGTGGAGCGGGTCCGGTCCAGCACGTTGCCACCGCGCGCGACGGCGTTGAGTTGTTCGCCGTGTTGCCCGAGTCGACGTTCACCGGAGGCGCGGCCGCCTCGGCGTTGGTGAAGGTGCCACGCTCGATGATGTCGAAGCCGGCGCACTCGTGGTCGGCGGTGACGACGACCAGGGTGTGGCCGTCCTTCTTGTCGAAGTCGACCGCGGCCTTGACGGCGTCGTCGACCGCCTTGACCTCGTCAAGGGTCTGCTCAGCGTCGTTGGCGTGCGAGCGCTTGTCGATCAGCGCGCCCTCGATCTGGAGCAGGCAGCCCTTCTTGGAGGCGCCGTCCAGCAGGGAGATGGACTTCTTGGTCATCTCCGCCAGGGTCGGCTCCTGCTTCTCGGCGGCACCCGCCGGAAGCTTGGCCTTGGCGTTCTCCACGGTCAGGTTGCCGCGGGTGTCGTCAGCGGGTCTGCGCCCACACCACCAGCAGACCCACTACGGCCGTGCCCGTCCCGTAGCACGCGCCCCGGAGGAACTGGTCGGCCGCGATGCGCCGACGTCGTGAGATCCACCGCGCGACATCACACGTCACTCGGCCGCAGCGCACCCCTGTGGCGGACAGCCGTCGTGCGATGGTCCCCCGTCGGCCCGGGGCTGTCGCTTTCTCCGTGGAACACCCTGCCCGGGCGGACCGTACTTTCATGGCGGTTACACCTGCCTTTCCTGGCGTTGTGGTTTTTCTCCGTGCGGCCGGGCGTGCTCGCTCGGGGCACGCCGGCCCAAGTGGTTGCGATCGGCGCACCGTTGGGGGCACGCGGGAGAGCGCGTCTCACCGTCCGGCAAGGGCCGGGGCCGGGTGGACGGCCTGTGCGGGGCGGAGCTGCCGCAAGGTGACCCGGCCGGCGGCGTCGACGCGGGCGCCGTGCACGGCGGGTTCGGGCAGGCTGTTGTAGTGGAAGGGCGTGGAGAAGTAGTAGGCGCCGGTGTCCGGGACGACGACGAGGTCGCCGACGTCGAGGAGGGGCAGCGCACGGTTGCGTGCCAGCAGGTCGCCGGCGAAGCAGCACGGGCCCGCGATGTCCTGTGGCACCGGTCGGCCGTGCTTGGCCCGGCCGCGGGGGTCGTGGGCCTCGATCCGCAGGGGCCATGCGTCGGGGGCGAACACTGTCCGTGTGGCCACCTGTGCGCCGGCGTGGGTGATCGCGATGGGACGTCCGCCGACGGTCTTGGTGTACTCGACGTACGCGGCGATGAACCCGTTCTTGGCCAGCACGGAACGGCCGAACTCGGTGATGATCTCGTACTCGCCCGAGAAGAGGGCCGGTGCGTGCTCGCGCAGGTGGTCCACGTAGGTGTCGAAGCCGGGCGCCGTCTCGTCGCTGTCGAAATTGACCGGCAGCCCTCCCCCGATGTCGATGCCGGTGACCTGCCGGCGGCCGAGGTGGGCGTTGATCTCCTCGGCGAACTCCACCGCCTTCGCGATGCCCCGGGCGATCAGGTCCAGGGGACAGCCCTGCGAGCCGACGTGCGTGTGCACCCAGGTGAGCCAGGGACGGTCCCGGTACGCCTGGAGCAGTCGTCGCCGGTTGTCCTCGTCCTCCAGCGGAATACCGAACTTCGAGGTCGCGGTGGCCGTGCTCATGGCGGTGATCGAGCCGGCGCCGACCTGGGGGTTGATGCGCACGCCCATGCGCGAGTCGGAACGGCGGGTCGCCAGGATCTCGTCCAGCCGCGAGAGTTCCTGGAAGTTGTCCGCGTTCACCGCGACCCCCAGGCTCAGTGCCCGGACCAGTTCGGCCCGTGTCTTGGCGGGGGAGTCGAACACGATGTGTGCGGGTTCGAAGCCCGCCTCCAGCGCCTGGGCGAGTTCGCCGGCACTGGCGACCTCGCAGCCCATGCCGCTCAGGCGCAGTTCCTCGAGTACGGGAACCAGGCAGTTCGCCTTGGCCGCGAACGCGTGCAGGACCCGGAGGGAGTTGGGGAACGCGCTCCGCAGGGACGTGACGGTTTCGTTGACGCCGTCGAGGTCGACGAACCCGGCCAGTACGGCCGTCTCCGGTTCCAAGAGTCCCTGCTGTACGGCTGCCCGCAGAATCCGCTCACGCCGGTCGGCCTTGTCAGAACCACTCATCGTGCACCTTCCCCGAGCCGAGGTCTCACCGCCCACGGCTGCCGTGGGGCGGACCGCCAGACTCTCGTCGCAGCGGTGCGGGTGTCTTCGTCGGGAGTCCCGGTTTTCCGCCGCGCGGATCTCACCGGGGAGCGAAACCGCGGACGTGGCACAGCCGCCATGGTGCTCGGGCACGAAGAAGCGGCCCTTTCTTCGTGGCGGCGCCCGAATGCTCACGCCTCCCGGCCACCGCGCTCGAGAAGGCGCAGTTGCAGTTGGGCGAGGAGCCGGGCGTCCGGACTGCGGAGGTCGAGCCCGGACACCTCGGTGAGCCGGCTGATCCGGTGCCGCAGGCTGTTCGCGTGCACACCCAGCGCCCGGGCGGTGTCCGGCACATGACCGAAGTGGTCGAGGTAGGCCCGCAGGGTCTGCACCATGGTGCCTCCGCCGTGCCCGGCGTCGAACGCCACCAGGCGTGCCACCGGTGTCTCCGGTGCCAGGGCCGGCCCCGTCAGCGTGTCCAGCATCTGGTTCAGGGCGATCGTCTCGGCCACCTCGCTCGCGAAGGCGACGGTGCGGTGCTCTCCCGTCGAGAGCAGGGCTCTCAGCGCCAGGTCCGCCGACCGGCGGGACTCGGGCAGGTCCGCCAGGGTCCTGACCACCGTGCCCAGACCGATTCTCGCTTCCGGCCCGAACGCGTCGGCCACCTGCCGGACCAGTGACTTCCCCAGACGTGCGACCTGTTCGACGGCCCGCTGCCTGTCCTGGTGCAGCGCGCCCACCAGGACCAGGGCCCCCTGGCCCACCGGCACCGCCACCGGCGTGAGGTCGTTCGCGCCGCAGTACACCGCCATCAGGGCGCACAGCCTTCCGGTTTCCTCCCCCTTGCAGGAGGCTCCGGGGCGTACCGCCAGGACGGCGCAGTGCCCGTGCGCCGGAATTCCGGTGCGTTCGGTCAGTAGACCGGCGGATCCCCGTCCGTCGAGCAGCGCACGGGCCGCGTCCTCGACCAGCCGGGCATGCGTGCGGTGCGACCGGTGGTGCAGCAGATGTACCGCGGCCACCCGCGCCGCCGACCGCAGTGTGTCGGAGGCGTGTGGCGGGAGGTCGCCGCCCGCGGCCGCCACCCAGATCGATCCCAGGATCTCTCCGCCTGCCCGGACGGCCACCACCAGACGTTCGGGATTCTCCCCGTGCGCCGGCCGGTGGATGACGTCCCCTGAGCCCCACAACGCCCGGAAGAACCCGGCCTCCTGCATGGCGGCCACGCGCCACTCCGGCACCCGGCGACCGAGGATCGTCAGTCGGCGTAACTCGTCCACGTCCTCCTTCGTGGACGAGTACGCCAGGACCCGGGACTCCACGTCCTCGATCGTCACCGCGCCGCTGACCAGGACCGCCACCGCGTCGGCCAGTCCGTTCAGGTCGCCCGGCGTCACTGCCGGATCGGCGGGGACTCCGGACAGGACCAGACCGGCCCGCAGCGCGCCGATCAACTCGACCCAGTGGCACCACGCCGTCCGGAAGAGCACCGCCGTACCGGCGTCCTCGGCGGCCGCCCGCAGCGCGTCCGGGGGCCGCCCCGACCTGCCCGGCCCGAAGACCAGCGCGGCCGCTCCCGATCCAGCGGCATCGCGCACGACGTCGACGGCGGCGGCCGACTGCGGATCGATGCCCACTGCCAGCAGCAACTGCCCCCGCGGCAGCCCCGACTCCAGCGAGTCCAGCACCGTGATTCCCTCGACCACGCCCCCCAGACCACGTGGAGCCGTGCACAGCTCCAGGGCACCGGCTCCCATGACCGACAGCAGTCTTTCCAGCGTCGGCCCCGCTGCTGCGGCGTCCCCCTGCCCGGCCGTTCCGTTCAGCACCATCCGGCCCCCCTCATGGCGATGCGCTGTGTGACGGTGAGTGTAGGAGGAGTCACACAAATGACGCGAGGCGTGCGCACCAAGCCGGCCACCAGCCCCGCGCCGAGGCCGTCGGCCACGCCCTGCGTGACCGGCTCGAGCCGGAACCGGGAAAGGATCCACTTCAGCGCGGCATCGTTGATCCTCGGCGTACAAAGGGCGGCACAAGCGGGGCCGTTACAAGCTCCCGCCTCTGTGAGACGGCAGGACACACGCCCTCGCGCCCCGCAGAACTCCTATGAGCCCGCCCAACGCGGGACCGCACCACAGGGCAACCAGGACAGGGAGCGGCACACCGATACCCCCGCCGACCACCACGGCCAGCAGCACGCACAGCAGCAGGGCTTGCGAGACCAGATAGGCCGCAGCCTTCTGCCGCACGCTCCAGTTCCACGTGCGCTCAATGAGCCGCCGACGCATGGTTCCCCCCATGGTTCGCATCGAAGGGCACCCGAGTGCCCAACTGCGTGACAACGCCGACGGACACGCGGGGACGCCTACGGACCATCCGCAGCAGCGCCGCCTCCGAGGCCCTGCCCCCTGTCACCGGCCAGGCACTCCAGTGGTACGCCCCAGAAGCCGGCGCTGTGGAGGCCCTGCGGAGTGCTCCACAGGGCCTCTGCCGTCCACCGGTCAGACGTTGTCCGCGGCCTTGCGGCGGCGTACGGCGAGAACCGCTCCGGCGCCGAGCACGAGGGTGACGGCGCTCGCGAGAGCGAGCGGCGCCATCGCGGAGGACGTACCCGTCGCGGCGAGGTTGCCGCCGGTGTCGGTTCCGGTGGGCGTCACCTGCACCGGCTGCTTGGACGTGCCGCCCTGTGCCGAGGGGCCCGTATCCGTGCCGGGCTTCGCACCGTCCGGCCGCTTGTCGTCGTCCTCGCCGGGACGGCCGGGCTCGGCTTCGTCGACCGGGCCGGTCTTGCTGCCAGCGGGCAGAAGTTCGAAGTCGTAGCGCTTCATCGGGCCCAGGACGCAGGGGTTGTACGCGTCGGAGGCGTCACCGGCGAACAGGGCGAAGGCGTCGGCGGCCTGGGCCGCGGAGTCGACCTCCATCCGCAGCTTCACGTCGTTCTGCTCGCCCGGCTTCATGGTGTCGATGTGCGCGATGTGCTCGGGATTGTCGCCGTTGAGGGCCTGCCAGCCCGAGCCGTTGAACCATTCCACCTCCAAGTCACTCTTCTCACCGCGGTGTTCGTCGGTCACATGGAAGAACACCAGGGGGTCCACGGTCAGCGTGCGCTCGGTTCCGTTGGTCACGCGCAGGGTGAAATCGACGGTGGTCCCGGCAGCGACCGCGGACGGCAGCCCCACCGCGAGCGAGGTCAGCCCGTCCTCACGGACGCACTCCTTGGCGGTGGCGAGTGCCTTTTCGGCGGCCTCCTTGGCCTTGAGGGCCTCCTTGGGAGCGTCCTGGACCAGGCTGTACTCGCGGAAGGCCGCCACCCTGGCGTCGTCCAGCGCGGTGTGAGCCTCCTTCGCCGCGGCGTCGGCGCCCTGCTTGGCCTCGACCGCCTTCGCCAGATCACTCTTGGCGGCTTCGAGGGCTTGCTCCGCCTCGGCCTTCTCGGTGTCGTTCCGGGCCGCTTCCAGCTTGGCCTCGGCGTCCGCGACGGCCTTCTCGGCCGCGTCCTTGGCGCCGGACGCCTCCTTGGCCGCCTTGTCCGCGGCGATCGTGGCCGCCTTCAGCGGGTGCGTGTCGGAGTCCAGGGAGTCCAGGGTGGCCTTGAGCTTCTTCTGCCCTTCCTCCTTGGCGATGACGGCTTCCTCGTACGCCTTCTCCGCGTCGGAGGCGGCCTTCACCAGTTCCGCGTACGTCGGCTGGTTCTGCGTCTGTGCCGCGGACGTCCCGGCGGCGAGTGCCGGAGTGGCGGCGAAGAGCACAACCTGCGTGGTTGCCGCGACGGCGACGGCCACGGCGAGGGTACGGCGAAATTTCACGGGCGCCCTTTCTTGGTCGGAGACGAAGGAGAACGGCCACCGAAAAGCGCACATGGGGCAGCCTGGATGCCGGCGAGTGTATAAGCCAAGTAAAGGGCGGGGTGGCGCTTTTCCGTCCTGCGCATCCCCATGAGGGAAAGCGTCACGGATGAAAGGGGCGAATGAGGATGGTTGTTCAGGACGCCCGCATTCCCCTGTGACTTATATCACTGACACGCAGGCGGGTCCGAGGCTTCCTGGCGCTGTGTCAGGGCTGCCGGGCCGGCACGCTTCGCCTCCGGCACGAGTAAGCGAGCACTGACGAGCCATGGCAGCCACGGGTGTTGGCGGGCGGATCCCCGTGGCCGGGTCCAGAGGCTCGGCTCCCCTGCGGTACGGATCCCTTCGTCGTCTCCGTAGAACGAGACGCTCCGCACGGAGTGTGGATTTTGACATGCCGAATCGCGGAGCTTTCTCGCCGGCGCCGCTCATGATGCGGAGAACAAACGTGCCGCGGCGCGCGGTATTGGATTTCTCCCAGGAATTTCAACGGCCACCGGAAGCACCTCCGGGAAGGACCGGCGAGTTCCTGCACGTCCCGGCCATGGGCACAGCAGCGGCAGGTGATCAGATGGCGGGCCGGCCGGGCTCGGGGCGGGTGGCTTCCAGACGCAGGACCAGGGCGCGCAGGGCACGGAGTTCGGCGTCCAGTGCCTGGGCGCCGGCGCGGGTGAGAGCCACCCAGGTACGGGGGCGCCGGCCGGCGTAGCCCTTCTCCAGGGTGATCAGCTCGGATTCCTCCAGCACCTTCAGATGCCGGGAGAGATTGCCGTCGGTGACGGCGAGTTGCTTCTTCAGGAAGCCGAACTCGACCCGGTCGGCCTCTCTGGCGATGGTGAGGATGCCGAGCCGCACGCGCTGGTGGACGGTGTCGTCCAGCGACTGGGTCGGATGGAGTCCTTCCTGTTCAGCCCGCGCAGCGGTCGAGTCCCCGACGCTCATGAGGCAACCGTACCCGCGTCGACGGAGCCGGGCGTGGCGCGATGACGGGCCGCCGCCCGCTCGACCACGCCGGCGACCAGCAGGATGGCGGCGAGCAGGAGCGCCTTGGCCTGCGGTCCGTCGGTCCAGCCGGGGCTCTGCCAGAAAAGCCATCCGGTGCCCCAGGAGGCACCGAGGTAGGCGGTGAGCAGCAGGCCATGAGCGATGCCCGCGGCCGCGGCGATCCAGCTGCGTTCGGCCGTCCCGAGGGCGAGCAGTCCGATACCGACCAGGTACCACGGGGAGGCATAGCTGTTCTCCAGCAGGTGGACCTCCCAGGGCTGGCGCCTGGCGAACAGCAGGGCCATCAGGGCGCCCTTGATCACCACGGTGGCGATGACGGTCGTACTGATCCACACGCCGCGGCGGGGGACGACACCGCGGGCCTCGCCGCGCAGTCGGTACCAGCGGGCGAAGACGAACCAGGCCAGGGGGAGAAGCGCGAACCACACGCCCCAGGCCACGAAGCGCAGGACGGCGCCGTCGAACTCGCCCCTCAGACAGGGGGCTCCCGGTTCGTGGACGACGCACAGGCCGGTCAACTCGGCGTAGGCGAAGGCCGGATAGGAGTTGATGCTTCGACCGTGGGCTCCGAAGTTGAAGGCGTACCGGGCGATCGGAGCGGCCGCCAGCGCCAGGAGACCGAAGCCCAGCAGGGAGACCCACGAGCCGTTCATCTGCGCGCGGGTACTGGCCCGCAGGCCCTCCGTCGCCGCCAGCAGGCCGGCCGCGCGCGCCCTCGGTTCGGATCCCGTGCTGCTCAGCGACGGTGTTCCCATTCCCACGATGTCCCCCCTGCGGTCGCGCTTCGAACAGCGCTGGGCAGCAGGCCGCCGGTCGGCCCGCCCCCACCCCAACTACTTTGCAACGCAAAGTACATGGTGTGCAAGAGTCCACGTTCACTCACGCAGGACCAGCCGGGGCTCTATCGGTACGAGGACGACCGCGAGGAGCTGGAACGGCTCGTCGTCGAACTCGTACTGGCCCGCGTGGACGTCGAGCCGCCGGACCCCGCCATGCCGTGGCGCGAGCGGATCGAGGTCATGGCGCGGCGGCTGCGCGACGCCGTGGCGGCCCATCCGGCGATCGTCCCGCTCGCCATCTCCCACCGGCACCACTCCCTCGGGGTGCTGAGCTGGTCGGAGGCCGTGCTCTTCGGCGGCCTCGACGCCTGACGGCTGCCCGAAGGCGGCCTGAAGGCACACGGCGCGCCTGACGGCACGCGCCGTCCGTGCCGACGGCGATCGAGCCGTGCCCGCCCCGGAACACGCCGTGCCCCGTCCTGGCCGGACCGCTCGGCAGAGGCCGGGTGTGACGGGATGGGGCCGCCATACGCTGAGGCAGTCGGAATGAGCAGCGAGGGCGTCAGATCCGTAGAGCGAACGAGTAGCAACCGCATGGGATGGACACGGGTATGGGCGACCGACACAGCGACGGTGGGGGCGTGGACCGCCGACGCGCCGGCACGGGCGGCCGCGGGCCCGGCGGCGACGGTGACACCCGCGCCACCGCGCTGGAACCCGCCCTCCGCCGCGCCCTGTGCGCCGAGGCCCTCGACGCGTCGGCCGAACAGCGTGCCGTGGCCGCCTTCCGGGCCGCCCGGGAGGAAGGCGTCCACCAGCAGGCACGGGTGCGGAGACGGGACGACTGGCGACCGCGGCGCGTCCTGGGACGGCGTTCGGTGCGGGCCGCCGTCGCCGTGTTCTTCGCCGGCCTGACGTTCAGCGGCGTGGCGATCGCGGCGATCGGCTCACCGAAGTCCGACGGGAGGGCGGGGGACGACGATCGCGCACGGCGGCATCCGTCGCCCACCGCTCCCCAGCCTCCGTCGCCCGACCGGTCGCCCGCACCGGCATCCGCCGACGCCGCGCCGTCCGGGCCCGCCTCCCCCACGCCCGATCCCTCCGTGACCCGGGACCGCCCGCCGACAGCCAAGGACATCCAGGCCCGCTGCCGCGCGTACGCAGCGGTGAAGGACAGCGGCAAGGCGCTGGAGTCGGCGGCCTGGAAGCGGTTCATCGAGGCCGCCGGAGGCGAGGACAACGTCGACGCCTACTGCGCCGACCAGTTGGCGCAGACCGAGACCGGCAACCCGGGCAAGGGAAGCGGCCCGGACAACGGGAACGTCCCCGGAAGCGGGAACAGCCCCGGGAGCGGAAGCAACCCCGGCAGCGCGAGCGACCCGGGCAAGGAGAACGGACAGCCGCACGGCAACTCGGCCGTCGAGAAGAACGAGAAGACCGCGAAGAACGAGAAGAACGGACAGACCAGTCCACCGGGCCGCGCTCCCGAGGCCGGTGCGGCGAAGACCGGGCAATCCGGCGGGCAATCCGGCACGTGAGCGCTTGGAATCGCATGGAATTCCGTGGAGCCACGTGGAATGACATGGAATGCGGTATGCGAGTTGTGACGCACTGAGTGACGCGATGAGTGCCTTACTGCACAGTTGTGTCGACTTCGTGTCAGTGCACCGGGACCCGTGACATTCGGCGCTCCCGCAGCGCTGAACCTAGTGACCCCGGGCGGGGTCAGGCCGCCTGCTCTCCGGGGGGAGGTACGCGGGCGGCATCGAGCAGGGGCAGACTCGTTCGCACCCCCCCCGTGGCGGGTCTGCCCCTGCTTCACCACTTGGCCGGTGTTCCATCACTCGGCCGGCCCGGCGGCCGCATGAGCCCGCCACCGGAGCGTTCCCCGCGGATTTGCCTGGTCGTGGCGCTGCCGCGCCAGCCGGGCTGGATGGCGGCGAGCGCCAGGACACCCTTGGCCACGACCGCCCGCCCTCAAGAGGCCGCGATCGGCCCGGCGGCAATTCGACGGCGCCTGAAGCAACCCGATCTCCAACTGCTACCGTCTACCAATCTGTAGACGTTCATCCCTCGGACGGCCAGACTTCACGAGGGTTCCACTTCTGCGTCCGCGTGTGTTCACACGCGTTCCCCGGAGCGCTCACGCACGTGGACCCATGGCCCGGAGATCCACCTGATGACGACTTCCTCCCCGCCCGCCACGGGGCTCGACGGCGCGGCCATCGACGGCGGCCTCTACACCGACGTCACCAACTTCGCTCGGGACACGCACTGGCTGAACGAGCCCGCCGCACTCTTCTCCGACCTCGGCATGGGCCTGTTCGCGCTCTTCCTGCTAGTGGCCTGGTGGCGTGCCCGGCGCCAGGGGAACACGGTCATGGCCGCCGTCCTGGCCACGCCGTTCGCCGTGGTCCTGGCGTACGTCGTCAACAGCGGGATCAAGAACGTCTTCGAGGAGCCGCGCCCCTGCCGGGCCCTCCCGCACGACTTCCTCATCGAGGCGTGTCCCCCGGTCGACGACTACGCCTTCCCCAGCAACCACACCACGGTCGCCTTCGCGTTCGCGGTGGCCCTGCTCGTCATCAACCGGTGGCTGGGGTCCATCGCCCTGCTCGCGGCCGTGGCGATGGGGGCCTCGCGCGTCTACGTCGGCGCCCACTACCCCCATGACGTCGGCGTCGGCGCCCTGGTGGGGACCGTCGTCACCCTGATCGTCGTGCTGATGGCGCGCCGGTTCGCCCCGCCGCTGGTGGAACGGCTGGGCGCCGGGCCCCTGGGCCCGCTGCTCGTCGCCCGGACCGCGAAGCGGGCCAGGCCGACGGCGCGCACGGGCCGGGCGGCGGCGCGGGTCCGGACCTAGCTAGTGCTGTGACCGGAAAGGTTTGCCGCGAGCCGGTGAACCTTTCCGGTCACAGCACTGGCCCCCCGCCAGGCAACGGCGCCTCTCGTCGGATCAGGAGCTGACCGCCTGGCCGGCCCTGGCCCAGTTCGCGTGCAGCTTGTCGAGGTAGGACCGGGCCTGGCTGCCGGGGGTGGCCCCGCGGGCGAAGGCGAGCATGTTGCCCTGGCCGGTGTTGTAGCCGAGGGCCAGCAGGTCACTCCTGCTGTACGGGGCCGGCCAGTGGGCGGGCAGCACGGCCGCGAGGTCGTGCAGGTACCAGGCCGCGGCCTCGATGGCGAGGTCGCGGTCGTCGGGCAGTTCGTCCCAGGAGCGGTTCGCGAAGTCACGGTTCTTCTTGGTGGCGTCGAAGGTCGCACGGTGCATGTTGGCGATGCCGAAGGCGGCGTCCGGCTTGTACTTCTGCCAGGCCCGTTCGAGACCGGGCTCGTGGGGCTTGTACGACTCGTTGTAGAGGATCGCCATCAGCAGCCGGGCGCTGACGCCCGCCTGGCCGGCCCTCCGGCGCACCTGGGCGGCGTGGTCGGCCGGGTCGTACGGTCCCGTCGTCGCCGTCGCCGAGGGTCGCGCCGGGCCGGTGGGCGGGGCGGGGACCGGAACCGCCGGCGCGGGCCGGGGAGCGGAGCCGGAGGGCGGCCCGCCGACCGCGCGCACGGCGATGTAGCAGGCGGCGGCCAGAAGCACCACCGCCGGCCAGCGCCGGCGCGACCGGGCACCGGTCATGTCCCGCCCTCTCCGCCCCGCTCCCCGGCCCCGGCGGAGCCGGTCACTCCTCGTAGTAGTTGTTGATCACCACGTCCGGCTCGTCGTCGTCGAACGCCTCGTTCAGCAGGGCCCCGCCGACCAGGCCGGCCGCGCCGGCGCCGATGAGCGCGCCGGTGCCGAAGCGGCGGCCGCCCTGCTGCTGGTCGCCCTGGGGAGCCGGGTAACCCTGCTGCGGGTACCCCTGTTGCGGATAGCCCTGCTGCGGATAGCCCTGCTGCGGATAGCCCTGCTGCGCTTGGGGATACCCCGGGCTCATCGGCTGGGGCGGGGTGTAGAACGGCGGCGCGGTGGTCTGGACGCGCTGCGCGCACTCGGCGCACGCCTGGACCGGCCGGGGCACGCCCCACTGCGGGTACCAGCTGACGCTCGTCGTGCCGGGGCCGTGGCCGGGGTCGAAGAAGCAGGTCATGTCGGGACTCCTCGTGGGGTGCGGCGGTGCGGCGACGGTCGGCGGCTGGGGGGACACCAGGGTCGGTGTCGGCGTCACGGGGACGGCGGGCAGGGGCAGGGGCGGGGGCGTGGGCATGGGGGCCGGCGGGGTCGTCCCGTACGCCCCCGCACCGGGGTCCGGGACGGACGGGGCCGGGTTCGGGGCCGGGCTCGGGTCCGGGGCGGCCGTCTCCCGCAGGACGTCCACGCCGTAGTCGGCGGCGATGCCCGCGAGGCCCGAGGCGTACCCCTGGCCGACCGCCCGGAACTTCCACTCCGCGCCGTGCCGGTACAGCTCGCCGAAGACCAGCGCCGTCTCACCGGCCAGGCCGCCGGCCGCCAGGTCGTACCGGGCGAGTTCGGCACCGCCCTCCTGGTCGAGCACACGGATGTGGGCGCGCTGCACCTGGCCGAAGGACTGCCCGCGGGCCGCTCCCTCGTACAGCGAGACCGGGAAGACCACCTTCGTGACCTCGGCGGGCACACGGGTCAGGTCGACGCCGATCTCCTGGTCGCCGCCGCCGACGGGGCTGCCGCCGCTGTGGCGGACCGAACCGTCGGGGCTGCTCAGGTTGTTGAAGAAGACGAAGTGCCGTTCGGACAGCACCTTGCCGGACGCGTCGCACAACAGCGCGCTGGCGTCCAGCTCGTATCCGGCATCCGCCTGCCAGCCCAGCCCGACCGTGACCGCCCTCAGGCCGGGAGCCTGCTTGCTCAGCGAGACGTTGCCGCCCTTGGTCAAGGGCACACTCATCGAACTCCTCCGCAGCTTTTCCGTTCCCCCGTGTTCATGGAGGTCAACGCGTGTGCCCTCCTCGGCAGTTCCGGGGTTGCGCAATAATGAAAATATGTGGCTGGATGCGGACCGGCCAGGCAACCACGGGCGCCGTCCTTCGCGTCCTGGCCATAGCAGGCATCCGGAACCATGCGATCGGGCAATCAACACTCCTGGAGGACAGGCGACGTGAGCATCATCGGCTGGATCATCCTCGGACTGCTAGCCGGGGCCATCGCCAAGATCCTGCTGCCGGGGCGGGACCCGGGCGGACTGATCGGCACGACTCTCATCGGCATCGCGGGCGCGTTCGTGGGCGGGTGGCTCTCCGCCAGGTTCCTCGACCGGCCCGTGGAGAGCAACTTCTTCGACCTCTACACCTGGGGCGCGGCCATCGGCGGCTCGCTCGTGCTGCTCATCGGCTACCGCCTCCTGTTCGGCAACTCGCGGAACTGATCCGGCGGCACCCGGGAGGCGCTCACTCCTCCTCGGCCGGCGACGGGCACCGGTAGGCGTGGGCCCGGCGGCGGTCGCGGCGGACCAGGACGGTCGTACTGGCCGCCACGATCAGCGTGGCGGTGCTGAGCGGGACCAGGAAGGGCGTCATCAAGGCCATCGCCGCGGTGACCGCCGTCATCGTCTCCATCGTCGTCACTCCTCCTGTGCGTGCTCGGCCGCGTGCCGGGCCCGGGAGGCGGTGCGGCCGGTCAGGGCGGCCTCGATGGCGCCCATCCGGTCGGCCAGCAGGGCAAGAGCGGCGGTCGCGCGCGTGAGGGGATCCCCGGCCGGGCCGCCGAGGGCCTGCGCACGGACGTGGGCCGACTTCAACTCGGCCCAGCGAGTCGCCTGTCGCGCGGTCAGGGTGCCGCGCAGTTCGGCCAGTTTCAGCAGGTTGGCCTCGGCTCCCGTGGTGAGGGTCTGCGCCTCGGCGGTGAAGTGGTCGTCGAGGACGGCGGACAGTTCGGCGCCGTTCATGACGGGCCGCAGCCGCTGGGCGATCTTGTTCATGGTGCGGTAGGAACCCTGGAGCCGGAACGGCGGCTCGGTGCGCGTCGCGTCGGACTGGGCGGCGGAGGCGATGTAGGCGGCGTTGACCGCGAGGACCGTCTCGCGCGCGCTGAGCAGATGGCGCAGCACGGACACGATCTGCTCGACCTCGGCGGGCGCGTAGGGGTGCCCGAGCCGGTCGGCGCGGGCCGCGGGGTCGTTGCCCGCGAGCCGGAGGAACAGGTCGAGGTCGCGGCGGTCGCGGCCGGCCAGCGGGGCCAGCACCGGGTTCGCGGTGAGCGCGTTCTCCAGGAAGCTGAGCGCGAAGACGTCCTCCTTGCCGGTGAGGACGTCGCCGAGGTTCCAGACGTCGGCGCGGTTGGCGAGCATGTCGGGGACGCGGAAGCGCTCGCCCGACTCGGTGTACGGGTTGCCGGTCATGCAGACGGCGAACCGCTTGCCGCGCAGGTCGTAGGTGCGCGCCTCGCCGTTCCGGACGCCCTCGACACGGCGGGTGGCGTCGCACAGCGGGATGAACTTCTGGAGCAGCTCCGGTGAGGTGTGCTGGATGTCGTCCAGGAGCAGCAGGGTGTTGTTGCCCGCCGCCAGCGCAAAGTTGATCTTCTCGATCTCCCGGCGGGCGGTGGCGTTGGGGGCCTCGGCCGGGTCCAGCGAGGTGACGGCGTGGCCGAGCGCCGGGCCGCTGATCTTGACCAGCATCAGGCCGAGGCGGTCGGCGACGTACTCCATCAGCGTGGTCTTGCCGTAGCCGGGCGGCGAGACGAGCAGCAGCAGGCCGCCGGTGTCGGTGCGCTTGGTCTCGCCCGCGGTGCCGAGCTGGCGGGCGAGGCTGTCGCCGATGAGCGGCAGGTAGACCTCGTCGATGAGCCGGTTGCGGACGAACGCGGCCATGGAGCGCGGACGGTGGTCTTCCAGGCGCAGCCGGGCCCGCTCGGTGTCGACCAGGGCGGTGCGGCGGCGCTGGTAGGCGCGGAAGGCGGGTGCCTCCCGTGTCTCGAAGCGTTCGGTGCGGGCCAGGAACTCGTCGATCCGCAGGGTGAGGTTGCGGCCCTCGATGCGCGGGTGGGTGCCGAGCAGGCCCTCGACCGTGGTCACCGGGGAGACCTCGGACTCGTAGCGGGGCAGGTCCGGGCACAGCTCGGCGGCCACCGCCTCGGCCAGGTCACCGGCGGTGGTCTCGGTACCGGTGGAGGTGACGTACGCCGACAGCCACGCCTCGGCCAGCTGGCGGCGCGCGGCGAGGTCGTCGAGCGCGGCCAGGTCCTCGTCGTAGGCGGAACTGCCCACGGTGCGGCGGAACTTGTCGAGCAGGGTGCGGGTGGCGGCGCTGATGACGAACCCGTCGGGTCCGCTCGTCAGCTCCTGGAACAGATACGCCGCGGCAGCGGGTGCCAGGTCGCCCGCGCCCAGGGAGGCCGGTCCGTGGCCGCCCGGGGCGGCCGGCCAGGTCTCGAGGGCCGTCGCGAGTTCCGCCGCGAGTTCGGCGATGGCGGGGGACGGGCCGAAGGCGTCGCGGGCGCGGGCCAGGGAGGCCGCTCGCCGGGTCCAGGCCGTGCGGGCCTGGGCGGTGGTGCCGTGCGCCCAGAACAGCTGGGCGGCGGCCCGCGCGGCGGGTTCGTGGCGCAGGGGTCCGGCCTGCTCGTACAGGGGGAGCAGGGCGGTGAGGATCGCCGTCGCGTCGTGGTCGTGGACACCGCGCTCGTAGCCCTCGTCGTACGCCTCCTCCGCGGCACCGCGCACCAGGGCCGGCAGGTCGGCCTGGGCCGGCGCTGCCGCGCCGTGGCGGCGCAGCAGCCGGGCGGCGAGGTGTTCGGCGCGGTAGACCTCGGGCGACTCGGACGGCAGCCGCCGGTCCCAGTACGGGCGGGTGTCCGCGAAGCCCGGGTCGGTGACCGGGGCGCGGTAGTCGGTCCCGGACAGGGCGAAGGCGAGGCCGTCGCCGTGCGGGACCAGGGTGAGGTCGAGCGGCCGGGTGGTGACGGCGAAGCGGTGGGTGCCCAGGCGGAGGGTGCGGCCGCCGTCGGCGTACAGGTCGGTGCGGTCGCGCAGCGCGCGGGCCGCCTCCTGGCGGGCGGACTTCAGGCGGCCGCTCAGTTCTTCCGCCCGTACCGGGTCGCCGAGTTCGCGCAGTTCGTCGGCGGTGCGGCGGGCCTTGGCGACCAGCGGGTCGGAGGCGAAGAAGGTGCTGACAGCGTCGGCGTCGGCGAGCGTGGCCGCGCGCCGGGCGATCGTCTCCAGCACCCGGCCCGCGGACGCGGCGAGTTGTTCGGCGCGGCGGGCGCGGGCGTCCAGGAGGCCCTGCTTGCGGCCGGAGAAGGCCTCGTAGATCTCGGTGCGCTTGTCGGTCAGCTCGCCGAGGAAGTCGTCGAACTCCGCGAAACGGGACTCCAGGTTCTCCAGCCGCACCAGCATGGAGGCGAGTTGCTCGTCACAGGACTCCGGATCGTCCGCGGACGCCAGCGCGCCGGTGACGGCCTGGCCGAGCAGCGCGAACTCGGCCGCGAACTCGGCCCGTCCCTCCTGGTCGCGCAGTTCGCGGCGGCGGGCGTCGAGCAGGGCGCGGGCGCGGTTGGCCCCGCCCAGCACCTCGGCGATGCGTTCCAGGACGGAGGTGCGCACGGTGGCGTCGCCGATGTCGAGGCCGGCGACGACCTCGGTGACCACGCGCAGCGAGCCGGCGAGGTCGTCGAGCCGGCCGGCGACCGGTGCCGCCTCGGCGACGCTGCCGATCGACTCGGCGTCGACGGCGAAGCGTTCGACCTCCTCGTGGTGGTCGGCGAAGGCGTCCTCGCGGGCCAGGAAGGCGACCGCCCGCTGCCCGAACGTGGCGAGGTCGGCCTCCGCCTCGGCGGCCAGCTCGTCGATGCGGGCGGTGTCGGCGTACTGCATCTCCTTCAGGGTCAGCAAGTGGCCCTGGGACTGTCTCAGTTCGCTCAGGCCGCCGACCCAGGCGGCAGCCCCGCGCGGTGCCTCGCCGCGCAGCCGGCGCACCACCGCGGCGAGCCGGCCGGCGGCCGCTTCGAGCGCGTCGGCGGCCTGCCGGGTCAGCGCCTGTACGGTACGGAACTCCTCCAGCACCTGCTCGGCGGTGGCCCGTACGGCGTCCAGCGGGGTGCGCAGGTCCCCCAGCTCCTCCTCGCCCAGCCAGTGGTGGCTGTCGAGGGCGCGGACGCAGGCTGCGGCCAGCGCCTCGTACACCTCGGTGGTCGGCGTGGTCTCGGCGACGGCGCGGCTGATGGACAGGCAGTCGGAGATGCCGCGTACCAGGTCGGCGTTGCCGACCCGGCCGAGCGGTCCGGTGCCCGTGGATCCCGCGTGGGTGTCGGAGACGTAGGGGGAGCTCCACAGCTGGAGGGGGTGCACGCGGCCCGGCTCGTCGGGGCCGGCCGAGGGGTCCGTGCGCAGCGCCATCAGCGTGCCGTCGTCGAACAGCGCCCAGCCGTGGCAGGACAGCGGGGTGGCGACCTCCTCGCGGATGGTGTTGTAGGACAGCAGCAGGCTGCGTCCCTCGGCGGGCGCGTGGAAGGCGTACAGCACGTCCTCGCCGTAGGGCGAACGCACCTCGCGCTCGAACTCCAGGCCCGCGCTGTCCAGTTCGTAGGCCTTGTGGGCGCCGGTGGCCAGGCAGTAGCCCCCGGGGAACACGATGCCCTGGTCGTCGGGCAGGCGGCGGCAGGCCTGCCCGATGCCGTCGAGGCGGACCACGGCCCTGGTGAGGGTGTGGAAGACGAGGTAGCGGTGGGCCTGCTCCTTGTAGGGGCGGATCCGCAGCAGGATCAGCGGGCCCACGCTCGCGTGCGCGATGTCCGCGTCGGCGAGGGCCTGCAGCGGCTCGTCGACCGGCTCGCTGTGGATGCCCTCGTCGGTCTCGGTGTCATCCTCCGTCTTGACGGTGAGGTGGCCGCCGACGGTGGAGACGAAGATCTCGCCACGCACGGAGACGTGCGGGTGGCGGCCCAGGACATGGTCCCCGCGGCCGGTCGCGGTCCACTCGAAGTCGTGGGACGACGGCGGCACATGGTCGCGTTCGCCGCGCCCGTCCACGAACGCCGCCCGGCCGTCGGCGGTGAGCGTCCAGCGCAGGACCCGGATGTCGCCGGCCTTCTCGCCGGTCCGGAAGACGGCCAGCAGCCGGCCCTCCACGCGGCGCAGGCTCAGCAGCCGGGCCTGCCGGTAGTAGCGGTGCAGGGCCCCGAACTCCCGCACGAAGGCGGGGTCGTCGAGGAGTCCGGGCACCGCGTCCTCGGACAGCCGGTTCAGTTCCCGGTCGTACAGCGCGAGGACGTCGCCGACCTCGGGTTCGGGTCGGTTGCCGTTGTATCCGAACAGCAGACGGTCGCCGACGGCCACGACGTCGCGGGGCACGCTGGGGTGCTCGGTGCGCAGCCGGCCGGTACCGGTGAGGTCCAGGCGCGTGGCGCCGAACTCCTCGGCCCGTCGGGCGTTGAGTCGCTCGGCACCGCGGGCGAGCTCGGCGGCCTGCGCGGTCAGCCGGTCGCGCAGCACCTCGTACGTTCCGGTGTCCACGGAGTCGTACGAACCCGTCTCCAGGGCGGTGGCCATGGGTGGTGCGTCCCTTCGCGAAGAGGTGCGGGCCCGGGGCCCGGCCTGTCCGGCGGATCAGGCCGGCTCCCGCCGGCGGGGCGTCCCGGCCCCGTGATTCCGGCGTGATCGGCGGGGCGGGCCCCCAACCGCCGCCCCATGACGGCGGCTTGGGGCCCGTCCTGCGGGTCGTCAGACTCGGGCGGTGCCGTTGAGGGCGGTGAGCGGGGTGTCGGCGAGGCCCAGCTCACCGGCGCGGTCGAGGAGTTGCTGGAGCTGACCGGCGTTCGTGCCGCCCGACTGCATCATCTTCATCAGCAGCGCGGAGACCGTCAGGTTCTTGACGTCGGCCGAGTTGACCTGGCCGAGGATCCGGGCGAGGTCGTCGGGGAAGCTCGACGAGCCGTCCAGCCAGGGCGCCGCCAGGGCCTGCGCCGTACGGGAGTTCTCCACGAAGCCGTCGACGCCCTTGCCGAACGAGATGGCACTCATCAGACGGTCGAAGAAGACCGACTCGCCGCCGACGATGTCGATGTCGGCGTGCTCCAGGCCGGTCGCGATGACCGTGGCCTGCGCCTCGGCGACCTGCCGCTGCGCCTCCAGGCCGGCCAGCCGGATCTCCTTCTCCGCCTGGAGCCGCAGCCGGTACTCCTCGTGCTCGCGGGAGGCCTCGTCCAGGGCGGCCATCGCGGCCGCCTTCTCGGTCAGGCCCGCCGCCTCGGCCTTCAGCTTCTCGCCGATCGCGGCGGCCTCGGCGAGCGCCTTGGCCTGGGCGCCCTCGGCCTCCGCGCGCAGCCGTGCCTCTGTGCCCTGGGCCTCGGCCAGCGCCTTGGCCTGCAAGGCCTCGGCCTCGGCGCGGCCGGCCTTCTCGATGACCTCGGCCTCCTGCTCGCGGACCTGGATCGCGGCCAGTCCCTCCGCGGCGGCCTCGGCCTTGACGGCCTCCGCCAGGCGGAGCTTGGCGCGCGCGTCGAGGTCGGCGGTCTTCAACCGGGCCTCGGCCAGGGTGAGTTCCTCGGCCGCGCGGTGCGTGGCGGCCTGCTCGGCGGCCTCGGCGGCCTTGATGTCCTTGACCAGCTTCTCCTGCGCCTCCGCCTCGGCGGCGATGATCACGGCCTGGCGCTCGCGCTCCGCCTCCTCCACGGCGCGCAGCTTCTTGATGGACTCCTCCTGCTCGGCGACCGTACGGTCCACCGCGACCCGCTCGCGGACGACCTCGGCGATCTCCCGCTTCTCCGCCTCGACCTCCTTGTCGGCGGCGATCCGGGTGAGCTGGGTCTCCCGCTCCCGGGCGATGACCTCCAGGAGGCGGTCCTTCTCGATGCGCTCGTTCTCGATGGCGATGACCCGCTCGCGGTTCTTCGCGGCGACCGCGACCTCACGGGCCTGGTTCTCGCGCTGGACGCCGAGCTCCTCCTCGGTGTGCAGGAAGGCGCTCTGCGCGCGCAGCCGCTCCTCCTCCACCACGCGGGCGGTCTCGGCCTCCTCGCGGGCGCGGGAGGTCTCGATCTCCCGCTTCTGCTTGATCTCGGCGTCGGCCTGGCGGCGCTCCAGCTCCAGGATGGCCTCGCGCGCGTCGACGTTCTGCCGGGTGATCTCCTTCTGCTCGGTGCGCTGCGCCTCGTTGGTGCGCACGTGCTCCACGGCCGTCAGCTCGGTGATCTTCCGGATGCCCTGGGCGTCGAGGACGTTGCCCGGGTCGAGCTGGGTCAGCGGCGTCTGCTCCAGGTAGTCGATCGCCGCGTCCTCGAGGTGGTAGCCGTTCAGGTCGACACCGATGACCTCGATGATCTGGAACCGCAGTTCCTCACGCTTGGTGTAGAGGTCGGTGAAGTCCATCTGCTTGCCGACGGTCTTCAGCGCCTCGGAGAACTTGGCGTGGAACAGCTCCTGCAGCGTGTCCCGGTCGCTGGCGCGGGCGGTGCCGACGGCCTGGGCGACCCTGACGACGTCCTCGACGGTCTTGTTGACCCGTACGAAGAACGTGATGCGGATGTCGGCGCGGATGTTGTCCCGGCAGATGAGCCCCTCGCGGCCGGTGCGCGTGATCTCGATGGCCTTCACCGAGATGTCCATGACCTCGGCCTTGTGCAGCACCGGCAGGACGACCTGGCCGGTGAAGGTCACGTCGACCTTGCGCATCTTGGAGACGATCAGGGCCTTGCCCTGCTCCACCTTCCGGAACAGCCGGGAGAAGGTGAACAGCACGAGGAGTACGAGGAGCAGGCAGGCCGCGACGAGGGCGCCGATGACATCCATGGCATACGTCCTTGACGGTAAGGAACGGTGAGTAAGGGAGAGACCGGGTGGCCGGGTCCGGCCCCCGCCGTGTCCCGGCGGCTGAGGCGCCGGGCGGCGGGCGGCGGGTGCGCCGCGGAATCGTCGAGCCCCCTCTTCCTCCTGCGACGCACCGGGCGGCGGTACTTCCCCCCTGCCGGCCCCGGCACCGGACATCTGCCGGTGTCCGGCACCGGAACCGTCCGCGGTGCTCCCCTCGCAACATGATGCCCGACCGGGCCCACCTCGCACATTGCCGGTCTCCGGCAGTGTTCGGCGGTACTTCCTGCCGGTGACCTGACAGTGCAGCATCAAGATCGGGAAACCGGGCTCGGAAAGTCGGGCTCGGAAAGTTCGGAAAGCGCCGCCGTCTTCACGGGCGGTATCGGACACGGCACGGCGCGGCCCGCGGCCGCCGGCACCCCGCGGTCACGGGGATGGCGGCCAGCGGGGGGCCGTGCGGGCCCAGGCACTGTCCCAGGCGGCCAGGTTGCGGCGGCGGAGCAGCAGGCCGGCGGCGCCGTACGCCGCGGCGCCGGCGACCGGGACGGCCAGCGCGGCGAGGATCGCCCAGCCCGTGCTGTGGCTGCGGACCTGGGCGGTGGTCAGGGGCGGCTCGGTGATGCGCCCGTCGGTGTCGGCCCATATGTCGACGGAGCTGCCGGCGGGCAGGCCGGGCTCGACGTCGGTCCTGTCGGTGCGGGCGAGCCCGCCCGGGTCGGTGAAGCGCACCGGTACCGGGTAGCGGGTCTTCTTCGCCTCCTCGGAGCCCGGCTCGGGATGGCGGGGAGCGGCGTGCAGGAGGACCGCGGTGGTCTGCCGCCGCGTCTTCTCCTGGTGCTCGGCCGCCTGCTCGTAGTGGCGCAGGGCGTTCTTGCCGACGAAGAACATGGCCACGGGCGTGCCGGCCAGCACGGCCAGCAGGATGCCGAGGCCGATCCACGCCTGGAGCAGGTCGCTGGGGCGGCGCATCGGGTTGCGCCGAAGGCGCCAGAGCACGCGGGTGGGGAGTTCGTCGGGGAGCGGGTCGTCGGGGAACAGCCCTTCGGGGGGCGGCTGGGCCCGAGGGATGCCGCCGGCCATGGTGCGGCCCTCCTTCTGTGTCCTCGTGGTTCTGGTGGTTCTGGTGGTCCTCTTTTTCCGTGCGCTGTGGGGACGGGGGTTGGTCTACGGGGCGGGCGGCTCGGAGGGCTCTCCCGCCGGACCCTCGGGGTGGTCGTGCGCGGAACGCAGCAGGGTGGCGGCGCCGCGGACGGCGGCGGTGTGCGGCGCCGCCACCGCCTTGAGGGGCGCGTGCAGCCTGCCGGTGAGGTGGTAGGTGATCTCCGGGCGCAGGGCTCCGCCCCCGGCCAGCAGCGCGCCCCGGCGCAGCGCGTCCACGGTGAGCGACGTTCGGTCCTGCCGCAGCATCGCGGTCACCATCGTGGCCACCGCCTCGCAGATCTGCACCGGCGAGGCGGAGTCGAGGTCGCTGGTGCCCAGCGCGGTGCGGCGCGCGTCGACGACGGCGCCCTCCGACAGCAGCACCACCTCGGTCAGATGCGCGCCGATGTCCACCACGAGCAGCGGGCGGGACAGGTCCGCGCCCGCGGCCAGGGCGACGGCCCGCGCGCTGGGAATGGTCAGCACGCCGCGCGGCCGCAGCACCTCCACCGCCGTACGGGCCTCGTTGCGGAAGGCCACCCCGTCCAGGACGGGGGCGGTGAGGACGACCAGGGGGCGGGTGAAGCGGGGCAGGCGGTTGCCGAGCAGGCGGTCGAGCATCCGGGCCGTGCCCGCGGTGTCGATGATCGTGCCGCGCTGGATCGGATACACCGCCCCGGAGCCGGGGAACGTCACCGTGGGGACGTCCAGGACCAGCCCCCGCCCGGCGACCCAGGCGCGGGTGCGGGCGCTGCCCATGTCGAGGGCGATGCCCCAGCCCTGCCGGCCCAGCGGCCACGGCCGGTGCCGGGTGGCCGCGGCGGCACGCGAACGCTGGGTGACGGTCACCGTCCGGCCTCCCTGACCTGCTGGCAGCGCGCGCAGTAGCGGGCCTGCGGCACGATCTCCAGCCGCTCCCGCGCGATGGGACGCCGGCACAGGTGGCAGGTGCCGTAGCCGCCCTCGTCCATGCGTGCCAGGGCCGCCTCGACATCGGCGAGGACCATGCGGGCGGAGGCCGCGAGTTTCACGCGTACCTCCACCTGCGAGGCGGCCTGCTGCTGGAGCAGGGCGTCCGCGCGGGACGTCGCGGAGGCCGAGATCTGCTCCAGCTGCTCCTGGCGGAACATGCGCTGCTCGTCGAGGTTCGCGCGGAGCGCGGCGAGGTCCTCGGCCGTCAGATACGTGTCGCGGTCGCCGATGATCTGGTTGTTCACCGTTTCACCCCTTGGGCAGGGCGGAAGACGAAGGCAGGACGGACGGGGCGGGGTCAGGCAGTACGGCGCCGGCAGGCGACGCAGTGCCCCGTGTACGGCAGGATCTCCAGGCGCTCCGCCGGGACCGGCTTGCCGCATTCCAGGCAGGTCCCGTAGGTGCCGTCCTCGATACGGGCGAACGCCTCGTCGATCTCCTTCAGCACCCGCTGGATGGCCTCGCGCTGGGAGGACATCAGGTGGTCGTCCGCCGTCTGCCCGGTCTCGCCGAGGGCTTCCAGCTGGACCAGCCGGGTCCCGCGGGCGTGTTCAAGGCGCCGGCGGGCCTCCTGAGCGGACAGGCGCTCGCGGGGTTCGGTCCGGGCGGCGTCGAGCGACATCGTCAGTGCCCTTCTTTCTGCAACGGGGGACGGGGGTCGGTCACATCAACCCTGGTCGAACCCGCCGCGGTTTCCCATCGGGTCCAGAGCCCATTTGCGGCCGGTCGGGGGATCCACTCGACACGCGCATGGGTAGGCCGCACCCGGCGAAATGGGGACCGTGCCCCATCGCTCCCGGCGGCCGGCGGAAGGCAGACTGACGGCAGGCCCGGTCGGGACCAGGGGCCGCGGCTCGTCCAGGATGCGCGATGCCCGACAGTAGAGAGCAGAACGCATCACGCAAGGAGGCTCAACCCTGGTGTCCCTGTTCTGGCGGATCTTCGGGCTCAACGCAGTGGTGCTGGGCACGGCCACCGCGCTGCTGCTGTGGGCCCCGGTGACCGTCTCGGTGCCGGTCGTGCTGACCGAGGCCGTCATCCTGGTGGGCGGTCTCGCCGTCATGCTGGTCGCCAACGCCGCCCTGCTGCGCTGGGGGCTGGCCCCGGTGGACCGGGTGACGAAGCTGATGACCACCGTCGACCTGCTGCGCCCAGGACAGCGGCTGCCCGAGCAGGGCGGCGGCGAGGTCGCGGAGCTGATCCGCACATTCAACGCCATGCTCGACCGGCTGGAGAACGAGCGGGCCACGAGCAGTGCCCGGGTCCTGCTCGCCCAGGAGGCCGAGCGGCGCCGTATCGCGCAGGAGCTGCACGACGAGGTGGGCCAGAGCATGACCGCGATCCTGCTCGCGCTCAAGCGGGCGGCGGACGAGGCGGACGCGCCGCTGCGCGACGAACTGCTCCAGGCGCAGGAGATCACCCGGGGAAGCCTGGACGAGGTCCGCCGGCTGGTGCGCCGGCTGCGGCCCGGGGTCCTGGACGACCTCGGTCTGGTCGCCGCGCTGACCTCGCTCACCACCGACTTCGCCACCCACACCGGGCTGCAGGTGGTGCGCCGCTTCGACACCGACCTGCCCGCCCTGGAGCCGGAGACGGAACTGGTCCTCTACCGTGTCGCCCAGGAGAGCCTGACCAACGTGGCCCGGCACGCGGACGCCGAACGGATCGAGGTCAGCCTGCGGCACACCGACGGCGCCGTGGAACTGGCCATCACCGACGACGGGCGCGGCATCAAGGCGGCGCACGAAGGCGCCGGCATCCGCGGCATGCGCGAGCGGGCCCTGCTCATCGGGGCCGGCCTCGACATCGCCCCCGCCCCCGCGGCCGGAACCGAGGTCCGGCTGACCGCGCCCGTCGTCCCCAGGAAGCAGACCTGACCATGTCCGAGCCGACCACGATCCGCATCCTGCTCGCCGACGACCACGCGCTGGTACGACGGGGGGTGCGGCTCATCCTCGACCAGGAACCGGACCTGGAAGTGGTCGCCGAGGCCGGTGACGGCGCGGAGGCCATCGAGATGGCCCGCACCCACGACATCGACCTCGCCGTGCTGGACATCGCGATGCCCCGGCTGACCGGGCTCCAGGCCACCCGCGAGCTGGTCGCGCTCAAGCCGGACCTGCGGATCCTGATGCTCACCATGCACGACAACGAGCAGTACTTCTTCCAGGCCCTCAAGGCCGGTGCCAGCGGGTACGTGCTGAAGTCCGTCGCCGACCAGGACCTGGTCGCCGCGTGCCGGGCGGCGATGCGGGACGAGCCGTTCCTGTACCCGGGCGCGGTGACCGCGCTCATCCGCAACTACCTGGAGCGGGTCCGCCACGGCGAGGAGACCCCGGACCAGGTCCTGACGCCCCGCGAGGAGGAGGTCCTGAAACTGGTCGCGGAGGGGCACTCCTCGAAGGAGATCGGCGAGATCCTCTTCATCAGCATCAAGACCGTCCAGCGGCACCGCGCCAACCTGCTCCAGAAGCTCGGTCTGCGCGACCGGCTCGAACTCACCCGCTACGCCATCCGGGCCGGTCTGATCGAACCCTGACCGCCCGCCCCACGACCGCCTGGGGTCCCGGCTGCCCACTCCCCGGCCGGGATCCCGGGTACGACACCCGCGTCCGCCACGAGCGCCACCACGAAACACGGAAGGGGACGGTGCATGCACCCAGCGCCGAGCACCGCCCTCACGTCCCGTGCCCTGGCCCTCCTGACGGCCGCGCTGCTCACCCTGCTGGCGGTCTTCACCACCGGCAGCCCCCCGCCGCTGCCCGCACCCGCCACCGCGGCGGCATCCGTCGCGGACCTCGCGCCCGGACCGCACTCCGGCTCCGCGCCCGGCGGCGGCCACTCCGGGACCGACGAGCGTCCCACGGACGCCCCGCACGCCGGGCAGGGGTGCACCGTCGTCTGCTCCGGGCAGGACGGCACCCGGCAGGAGTTCCACGGGGACCGGCCCGTCGCGCACGGGCAGTTCGCCGCCACCGAGGACGCCACGGACGTCCCCCTCCCCGCACCCGGGCGAACGCGACCGGTCCCGGTGACCGTCGCCGCCCGCACGGTGCATGTGGTGCAGGACGGCGGTCGGGCGCCGCCGCGGGCCTTCGGCATCTGACGTCCCCCGTTCGCCCCTCGACCGCCGTGACCGCGTCGGCCGCAGTCGCGGCGTGCCTGCCGGAGGCCTCCGTTGAAACGTACGAAACGCAGTACTTCCCGGGTGAGAGCGCTGTTCGCCCTCGCCGTGATCGCCCTGTCCGTGTACATCACCGCCACCATCCCCGTCCGTCTCGGACTCGACCTGCGGGGCGGCACCCAGATCGTCCTGGAGACCCGCTCCACCCCGACCACCAAGGCCGACCGCGAGGCCACCGACCGCGCCCTGGAAGTGCTGCGCGGCCGGGTCGACGCGCTCGGCGTCGCCGAACCGACCCTCGTCCGCTCGGGCAGCAACCGGATCATCGTCGAGCTGCCCGGCGTGCAGGACCCCAAGAAGGCGGCCGACGTGCTCGGCCGTACCGCCCAGCTGACCTTCCACCCGGTGGTCGGCGTCGCCGACGGCACCGAGGACCCCGCCACGTCCAAGCCCGAGGCGTCCAAGGACCCCAAGGAACCCAAGGAACCCGGCGCTTCGAAGGAACCCGGCGCGTCCAAGGAACTCGTCCTGCCCGACGAGTCGGGGCAGAAGCTGCGCCTTCAGGACAGCGCCATGACCGGCAAGGACGTCAAGGGCGCCCAGGCCCGCTTCGAGCAGGAGACGGGCGCCGGCTGGACCGTCACCGTCGACTTCGACAAGGCGGGCCGGGCCGCGTGGGCCAAGCTGACCAGTGAGGCCGCCTGCCGCCAGGTGGGCGACCCCGCGCGCCGGGTCGCCATCGTGCTCGACGACCGGGTCATCTCCTCCCCGCAGGTCGCCCCGTCCGTCGCCTGCGGCACGGGCATCGCGGACGGCTCCACGCAGATCACCGGCTCCTTCGACGACGCCCAGGCCCGCGAGCTGGCGCTGCTCATCAACGGCGGCGCCCTGCCCGTGCCGGTCGAGACGGTCGAGCAGCACACCATCGGCCCCACCCTCGGCGCCAGCGCCATCGAGGCCACCGCCTGGGCCGCGATGATCGGCACCGCCCTGACGATCCTGTTCATCATCACCGTCTACCGCCTCACCGGCTTCCTCGCGGCGGTGGCCCTGCTCTGCTACGGAGTGATCTCCTACGCCGCCCTGGCCGTCCTCGGCGCGACCCTGACCCTGCCGGGCCTGGCCGGTTTCGTCCTGGCGATCGGCATGGCCGTGGACGCCAACGTGCTCGTCTTCGAACGAGCACGTGAGGAGTACGCCGGTATGCACCGGCCGAGCCCGCGCTCGGCCCTCACCGCCGGATTCCGCAACGCCTTCAGCGCGATCGCCGACTCCAACATCACCACGCTGATCGCGGCGGGACTGCTGTTCTTCCTGTCCACCGGTCCGGTGCGCGGCTTCGCCGTCACCCTCGCCATCGGTGTCGTCGCGTCCATGATCAGCGCGCTGGTGATCACCCGGGTGCTCGCCGAGTTCGCCGTGGACCGCACCTGGGTGCGCCGCCGCCACCTGCTCACGGGTCTGGCGACCACCGGACGGGTCCGCGATCTGCTCGTGCGCCGCAACCCGGATCTGATGCGCCACCCGCGTCGCTGGCTGGCCGCCTCCGCGGTCCTGCTCGTGCTCGCCGCTTCGGGCGTCGCGGCCCGGGGCCTGAACTTCGGCCTGGAGTTCACCGGCGGCCGGCTGATCGAGTACACCACCGCGACCCCCGTGAACCCCGACCGGGCCCGCACCGCCCTCGCCGACGCGGGCTTCCCCGGCGCGCTCGTGCAGTCGTCCAACGACAACGGCCTGACCGTGCGCACCGAGGACCTGACCGACGCCGAGGCCACCAAGGTCACCGGGACCATCAGCGAACTCGGCGGCAAGACGGAGAAGATCCGCGACGAGCTGATCGGCCCGAGCCTGGGCGAGGAGCTGCGCCGCAACGCGCTCATCGCACTCGGCGTCGCCCTCGGCGCCCAGTTGCTGTACCTCGCGGCCCGCTTCCGATGGCTGTTCGGCACCGCGGCGGTCGCCGCGCTCGCGCACGACGTCGTCATCCTCGTCGGCGTCTTCGCGTGGCTCGGCAAACCCATCGACGGTGTGTTCCTGGCCTCGCTGCTCACCGTCATCGGCTACTCGGTCAACGACTCGGTGGTCCTGTTCGACCGCATCCGGGAACTGCTCGGACGCGACCGCAAGACACCGCTGGAGCAGATCACCAACAAGGGAATCCTGCAGACGCTGCCCCGCACGATCAACACGGGCATGGGCGCGGTGCTGATCCTGATCTCCCTGACGCTCTTCGGCGGGGACTCGCTGACCGACTTCGCGCTCGCGCTGCTCATCGGTCTCGTGGTCGGCACCTACTCCTCGGTGTTCACCGCCTCCCCGCTCGCCATCGAGCTGCACCGCCACCAGCGCGGTGGCCGGCGCCGTGGCTCGGGCGGCGGCGCGGGCGGCGGCGAGCCCGCCCGCCGGAGCGCACCGGCGCGGGTCTGAGGCCCTGACGGTGGGCGGCGGTGCACCCCGCCGCCCACCGGAAATGGGTACTGCGACCGATGGCCGCATCTCGCGCGCGCGGCCACGCTGGAGGGTCAGGAGGGGGGCCGTACGTCACCGCGGCCCCCCTCGTCACCGGCTCTTTTGCCAGAAGGGACCGTATCGCCGATGTCGTGGGAGACCACCAGCAGTGCCTCCGCGGCCGAGCGCCTGAGCGCGCACGATGCCCGGCAGCGCCTCGAACACGAGCGCAACTCCCGCCTCGCCCAGCTGCGGGCCGTCCAGGAGAGCGAGGACGGCGGTCAGGAGGCCGACGACCTTCTGACCGCGCAGAAGAACGCCCTGCAGCGGGCGCTGAAGGACATCGAGGCCGCCTTCGCCCGGCTGGACGACGGCTCCTACGGGAACTGCGAGGACTGCGCCAAGCCCATCCCGGTGGAGCGCCTGGAGATCCTTCCGTACGCGCGCTGCTGCGTGCCCTGCCAGCAGCGCGCCGGCTGATCCGGCCCCCGCGCCCGACGGCGCCGCCGCGTGGCGCAGCCCGTGTCCGCGTCCCCTGCCCGAGGTGAAGGAGGCCGACCGGTGATCCTCGGCGACAGCACGGCGACCGCCGCCCCGGGGGGCCGCAGGCCCACCGGGCCGGTCCGCGGGCACGGTCCGGGCATCGCCCTGGACCTGGGCAGTGCCCGGACCCGGGTCTGGGCGGAGGGCCTCGGCGGCATCCTCGACGTGCCCACCGTCACCCACCAGGGCTCCGCCGCCGCCCGACCCGTCCGGCGCGGCGCCGTCGTCGACCCGGCCGGCGCGACCCGGCTCGTCTCCCGGCTGCTGGCCGACCGCGTCCCGCACGACGCCCGGCCCGTCGTCGTCCTCACCACCCCGGTCCTGAGCGGGCCACGGCCCCATGCCACCGCCGTCGGCTTCCTTCAGGTCCTGCGGCCGCGGGCCGTACTGACCATCGACAGCGTCCGCGCCGCCGCACTGGGCGCCGGCGCCGACCTGTCCGCCGCGCTGCTCGTCATCGACGTCGGCGCCCAGCTCAGCGAGGTGGCCCTGCTCACGGACGGCCGGGTGGTCGCCGCCCGCCGGGCCACCCTGGGCACCGACGACGTGCGCGCCGGCGCCCTCGCCGAACTGGGCACCGCCGTCACCACATTGGTCACCGGGCTGCTGCGGGACGATCCCCGGCCCGCGCTCGTCGACGCTCTCGACCGCGGCCCCCTCCTCGTCGGCGGCGGCGCACTGCGCCCCGAGTTGGCCTACCGGCTCTCCGCGCGGCTGCACACCCACGTCCGGGCGGTGCCGCGGCCGCAGACCGCCGCGGTGCGCGGCGCCGTCGAAGCCCTGCACTCGGTCCTGCGCCATCCCGCCCTGAGCCCGCCGCGGCCCCTGCCGCCGCTGTGACGCCGCCCCCGGCGGAACGCGGCGGGCCCGATTGCGGTCCATACGGTTGTGCGCACGATGGGGTGGGGGAACTGCTAAGGAGCCGAACGGCGGTGCAGCGGCACAGCGGTACGAAGCCATGGACGGGGGAGCCGGGGGAGCCGGGGGAGCCGGGGGAGCCGGGGGAGCCGGGGGGACCGGCGGACGACGAGTGGCGGGGCCGCGAACAGCGGACCGGCCGGTCACCGGACGGCGGACCGGAGGACGGCGGACCGGAGGACGGCGGACCGGAGGACGGCGGACCGGAGGACGGCGGACCGGAGGACGGCGGACCGGAGGACGGCGGACCGGTGCGGGTGCGGGTGCGTGACGCGGCCGCGCGGTTCGCCCGGTTCACCGGGCGGACACTGCGCGCGGAGTGGCACGGCATCGTCGTCGACCCCGTACGGCAATTGGCGCGCCGGGGGCTGTCCGGGCTGGTGCTGGCCTTCGTGGCGGCCTTCGGCGTGATCCTCTTCCACGAGGTGGCACAGCGGCCGGCCGGGGAGGCGGCGGTACGGATCCTCGGCGGCGTCAAGGCCGACCTGCCGCTGTGGCTGACCCTGCTGCGCACCCCGGTGTCGCTGTACGTCCCGGCGCTCGACCTGCCGGTGTGGGCCGGCATCACCCAGCTGTTCCTCGCGTTCGCGCTGGCCGAACTCACCCTGGGCCGGGGCCGGACGCTGTTCATCTCTTACGCGACCACCCTGGCCGGCACCCTCACCGTGCGGGCGATGATCGCGATCGGGCCCGGCTGGTGGGGGCTGGGGCTGCCGCCCGAGGCCGGCCGGATCCTCGACACCGGGCCGTCCGCCGCAGTGGTGGGCCTGTTCACCTACCTGTCCGTGGTGCGGCGCGCCCCGGTGGTGTTCTTCCTGACCGGCGGCTCGATGGTGGTGGAGTCGGTGGTCAGGCCCAACCTGGCCGGCCGCGAGCACCTCATCGCGGTGGCCGCGGCGATCGTCCTCGCGCTCTTCCACGGCCGCGGCCCGAGACGGCTGCCGGGCCGGGCGGCCGTACTGGCCAAGTGGCGGCGGGCTCCGACCCCGGTGAGTACCCCGACGGGCCCGCATCCGCACCACCGGCCGCAGCGTCCGCGACGTCACCCGGCCCTGCCGGGCGCGAACGTCCGGGACTCCTCCTAAAATCACGATGGACTCCGCAGGGGGAAGGGTGAGGGCCGATGCACTGGTTCTGGTGGGTGGCGATCATTTTCTGGACCGGCGGTTTCGCCTGGGTCGCCGACAACGTCCGCACCGCGCTGCGCAACCGGCATGAGCGCAAGCTCGAACTGATGGAGGCGGCGAAGGCCGAGCGGCTGGCGGTCGAGACGGCGCACAAGCCGCCGGAGCCGGTGTGCGGATGCACCCACCATCTGGCCAAGCACGACAAGAACGGCCGGTGCCACGAGCGCGTCGAGGTGCCGACGGCCTGGGACGAGAACAAGAAGCCGCTGCGCTTCGAGCCGGGGCAGTGCAACTGCCAGCAGTACGTGGGTCCTCAGCCGCTGTCGCAGGTGTACGCCGACGAGCTGACCGACCGCGCCTGACGGTCCGGCCGGGCACGAGTGGACGTACATGCTCGGGCCCGGGTGCCGGGAATCCGCGCAGGAGCGTCACAGAGGCTGCACACAGTCCCCCGCGAGCCTTGTTAGCGTGACTGGCCGCTCGGCAGGCCTAGTCAGGAAGACCGGATGGACTACTGCTCCACGTGCCGTAGGCACCTCAACGGCGCCCTGGTGTGCCCCGGTTGCGGTGCGTACGCACCGGACATAGCACCGGACGTCACGGCGCCCCTCACGACCGATACCGCGACCGATTCCGCGACGGCCCGCACGACCGGCCTCTCGGCGGGCGGGGCCGCGGGCCTCGCCCTCGGCGACATACCCGCCGATGTCCCCGCCGGCCTCGCCGCAGACGCGACGGACGCGCCGCCACCGCGGCCCGGGCGTGCGGCCCGGCGCCGTCAGCTGGCCCGCTGGAAGAAGACCCAGCGCAGGGCTCTGGTGGCGACCGCCGTCGCTCTCGTCGGGGGAGGTCTGACCGTCGCCTCTATGGACCGGCACTCCACCGACCGCACGCAGGCGGCCCCGGCACCGGAGGCCCCGCACACGGGCACCGTGGGGGACAGCCGGCCGGCGCAGCACGGTGACCCGTCCTCGCCGCCCTCCGGCGCCCGGCAGTCCCCGCCCGCGGCCGGTGTGCCGCACCAGCGGTCGGCGCCGCGGGGCACCACGCCGCAGGACGTACGCCCGGACGCCGCCGCTGCCCGTACCGCGCAGGCCCCGTCCGCGCCCGCCGGCGCGCACGAGGCGCCGATGCGGACGGTGCTGTCCGCACCGCGGCCGGACAACACGGCGCCGGCCACCGGCGGCTCCAGCTCTACCGCCCGGCCGGGCCAGTCGGCCCCGTCCGCCCAGCCGGTCCCGGCGGGCCAGTCGGGCCAGTCGGCGTCCCGGTCGTCCTCGACGGCGACCCAGCGGACCGCGCCCGGGTCCGGCTCGTCCGACGGCAACGCCCAGCAGACCCCGCAGACGAGCCCCACGGACACGCCCACGTCGCCGTCCCACCTCTGCCTGCTGGTGATCTGCCTCGGCTGACCACCCGGCCCGCAGGTGCGGGCGGCTGAACGGTCAGGGCCCGGCGGGTCCGGCGGACTCGCCGGGCCCGCCGGAGTCGTCTGCGAAGCTGGCGAAGTACGCCGCGGCCATGTCCTCGTCCGCATGGCCGCCCGCGGCGGCGCGAGCGAAGCGTTCGGCGCTCGCGGCGGCCACGTCGAGGCGGACGCCGTGGGCCTCGCCGGCCTGGACGATCAGGCGGGCGTCCTTCTCCGCGGTGGCCACCGCGAAGCTCGGGGGCAGGTAGGCGCCGTCGAGGATGACGCCGGCCTTGGCATGCAGGTAGCCCATGTCGAGCGGGCCGTCGGCGATCAGGTCGAAGAAGCCCTGGGGGTCCACGCCGAGCCCCTTGGCCAGGGCCAGTGCCTCCCCGGTCGCCGCGGTGGCCGCGATGACCCAGCTGTTGGCCACCAGCTTCAGCCGGGTGGCGGTGGCCGCCGCGGCGTCCTCACCCGTCCACACCGTGTGGGCGCCGACCGCCTCGAACACCGGCGTCACCGTCTCCCGGCCCTCGGCCGGCCCCGCCGCCAGCACGGTCAGCCGGCCGGCCTCGGCGGGCTGCCGGGTACCGAGCACCGGGGCGTCGTAGAGGATCAGTCCGTGCTCACGGGCGAGGGCGGCCAGCTCACCGGCCGCCTCCAGGCCGACCGTGGTCGACTGCGCCCAGACCGTGCCCGTACGCAGCGCGGGGGCGGCCTCGCGCATGACCTCCAGCACCGTGCCGCCGTCGTAGAGCATCGTCAGGACCACATCGGCGCCGCGCACCGCCTCGGCGGGGGTGTCCACGACGTGCGCGCCGTCGGCGGCCAGCGGCTCGGCCTTGGCCCGGGTGCGGTTCCACACCCGGACGGTGTGCCCGGCCTTCGCGAGGTTGCGGGCCATCGCGCCGCCCATGATCCCGGCGCCCAGGACGCCCACGGTACGGATGTCGGTCATGTCGTCCTCCTCCTGATCGATGCGGTGAGTATCGCGCGGGCCCCGGGCCCTGTGTCCGGCGAAGCGGCTCGGCCACGGGGCCGCACGGGTGACACGAAGGTGCGGGTACCCGTGCCCGGCGGTTCACTTGAGGGGCGGCCGGTCCCTCCTCCGCGCGAGGGGCGGGCGAACGGGCAGTGGGAGGCGACACGGCCGGTCACCGGGCACGCTGGACGACGGGCGCGGCGCTCGCGGTGGCCGTGGCCCTCGGTACGACCGGCTGCTCCGGCGGCGGCAGCGCCCCCTCCGGCAGCGCGAGCGACGCGGCGTCCGCGGTCTCCTCGCTCGCCTCGCAGGCCGACGAGATGCTCTCCTCGGCCACCGCGGAGGCGGGCCGCAGGCTGGACGAGGTGAAGAACGGCATCGACGCCCGGAGCGCCGTGGCCCTGGGCGCCCCGGCCACCGCCTCGGACGGGCACGCCACCGTCGCGGTCAGGGTGGAGAACAGTGCGGGCTCCGCCAAGTCCTTCGCCGTACAGGTCGACTTCAAGGACAGCGGCGGCAACCTGCTCGACACGGTGGTCGTCACCGTCCCCGACGTACCGGCCGGGAAGACCGCCACGGCCACCGCCCGCAGCGTCCGCAAGCTGTCCGCCCCCGTCAGGGCGGAGGTGGGCACCGCGCTGCGGTACTGACCCGCCGCGCCGCGCGCCCCGGGCGGCGCACCGAACACCGCGGGGCTGTGGGGGGCATGCGGCCGAATGCAGGGCGGGCATCCCCAGGGCTCACCCCAGAGCCGGTCAACGTTGCGTCAACCTTGCTGCTGCGCAGGGAACTTGAACACGGAGACCGCGAAGGGGACCCAACTGCCCGCGGGTGTGAGCAGCCTCACATCACGTCCGGTTCTTTTTACCAAATCAAAAGGTTCTTTACGCTTCCCGGCCCGTACATGTGGATGTCCGAACCGCCCAAGGCGGGACCATGACCGGGCAGGAGGCACGGTGCGCTTTTCGCGGAACGCGACGGGAACTCTTTTCGTGGGCGGTGCCCTCAGCCTGACCCTGGTCGCGCTCGCCTACCCCAGCATGCTCGGCCTCGAGAAGGTCTCCAGCGACGGCTCCCGGATCATCGCCCAGACCCAGTGGGGGCCGCTGACGGAGGCGGACCGGGACTTCGTGGTCAAGGTGCGCGCGGCCGGGCTGTGGGAGTACCCCGTCGGCGAGATGGCGGTGAGCAAGGGGACCACCAAGGAGGTCGTCAAGGCGGGCAGGCACCTGATCGACGGGCACGCGCAACTGGACGTGAGCTGCCGCAGGATCGCGCCCATGCTCAACATCACGCTGCCGAACGTGGCCAGTCCCCAGCAGCAGGGCTTCGTCACCCAACTCGCCGGGGACACCGGCAAGCAGTTCGACTCCGACATGGCCAACATCCTGCGCGTGACGCACGGCTCGATCTTCAACACCATCGCGAAGATCCGCTCCACCACCAAGAACAGCCTGGTCCGCGAGCTCGCGAACCAGGCCAACGCCACCGTCCTGGACCACATCACGGTCATGGAGGAGACGGGCCTGGTCAACTTCGACCAGGTGCTCTTCATGCAGACGACCCCGCCCAAGCTGCCCGACTCGGACCTGACCCCGCCGCCCCCCTCCGGCGGGCAGCCCGAGGTCGTGCTCACCCCGCCGCCGAACGCCACGTCGAGCCCGCTGGTGCTGCCCGGCGACCCGAGCCCCAGCCCGGCGGCGGGCTGAGGCGGAACCCCCGCGCGGCAAGGAGCCCGCGCGCGGGCAACTACGCGAGCCACACGGTGGTGTCCGGGTCCAGCCGGCGCTCCGTCAGGGGCGAACTGCTCAGCAGCACCTCCCCCGGCGGCAACGGCACGGCCCGGCCCGACAGGTTGGTGACGCACCGCCGGCCGCCGGAGCGGGCGAACGCCAGCACCCCGGCCGGGCCGTCCTCCACCCAGGTCAGCGACTCGCCCTCCAGCAGCTTGCGGCGCAGCCGCAGCGCCGAGCGGTACAGCTCCAGGGCCGAGCCCTCCACTCCGTCCTGCGCCTGGACGGCGTACGCGGCGAAGCACGGCGGCTGCGGCAGCCAGGCGGCGCCCGGACCGAAGCCGTACGACGCCCCGGTGGTGGTCCACGGCAGCGGCACCCGGCAACCGTCGCGCCCCTTGCGGGCACGGCCGGTCTGCTCCCACACCGGGTCCTGGAGGACCTCGGCGGGCAGGTCGGCCACCTCCGGCAGGCCCAGCTCCTCGCCCTGGTAGAGGTAGGCCGAGCCGGGCAGGGCCAGCATCAGCAGCGTCGCCGCGCGGGCGCGGCGCAGCCCCGCGGCCTCGTCGACGGCCGGGGCGCGGCCGCCGGACAGCAGCCAGGCGTTCTCGTCGGTGCCGGGCGGGAGCATCAGACGCGAGGCGTGCCGTACGACGTCGTGGTTGGACAGCACCCAGGTGGCCGACGCCCCCGCGGCCCGCGCCGTGGCCAGCGACTCGGTGATGACCTGCCGCAGTCGGCCGGCGTCCCATCCGGTCTGCAGGTATTCGAAGTTGAAGGCCTGGCCCAGTTCGTCGGGCCGGGCGTACATCGCACGCCGGGCTCCCGGCACCCAGGCCTCGGCGACCGCCGAGCGCGGCGGGGAGTAGGAGTCGAGGATCCGCCGCCAGTCGCGGTAGATCTCGTGCACCTCGTCCCGGTCGTAGTACGGATGGCTGCCGGGCGGCACGAGCGGCAGCGCGCCCTCGCCGGTGGCGCCGATGTCCCCGACGTCCCGCAGCGGCTCGTCGAGGTCCTTGGCCAGGGCGTGCGCCACGTCGACACGGAAGCCGTCCACGCCGCGGTCGGCCCAGAACCGCAGCGTGGTGCGGAAGTCGGCGCGCACCTCCTCGCTCCCCCAGTTCAGGTCCGGCTGCTCGGACGCGAACAGATGCAGGTACCACTGCCCGTCCGACACCCGCCGCCAGGCGCTGCCGCCGAAGACGGACTGCCAGTCGGTGGGAGGAAGTTCGCCGTGCGCGCCGCGGCCGTCGCGAAACACGTAGCAGTCGCGGGCGGGGGAGCCGGGGCCGGCCCGCAGCGCCTCCTGGAACCAGGGGTGCCGGTGGGAGGTGTGGTTGGGGACGAGGTCCACGATCACCTTCAGGCCCAGGCGGTGCGCCTCGGCGGTCAGGGCGGCGAAGTCGTCCAGGGTGCCCAGGCGCGGGTCGACGTCCCGGTGGTCGGCGACGTCGTAGCCGCCGTCGGCCAGTTCGGAGGGGTAGAAGGGGCTGAGCCACACGGCGTCCACGCCGAGGGCGGCGAGGTGCGCCAGCCGCCCGGTGATGCCGCGCAGGTCGCCGAGCCCGTCGCCGTCGGAGTCGGCGAAGCTGCGGGGGTAGACCTGGTAGACGACGGCCTGCCGCCACCAGTCCGGGTTCCTGGACGACAGGTCGGGCGCGGTGTCCTGCGGGGAGTCGTACGTGGGGGCGGGATCGGTCACGCGGTCTCCTCTTCGGTGCGTACGGCGGACGTACGGATGGCTACGGCCGACACGAGAACTCTGTCCACATCGCCCGAAAAGTGAACACCGACCCCGTGACGGAGCGAGTCGCTCCCTATGTGTCACAAGCGTGATGAAGGCGTGAAGTCCCTTTGTGTGCCGGCAAATTGACAGGCTCAGCCGCACACACGACCATGACCTCACACTGTGGCGCATGTGACCGATGGGCCCGTTGTTCTCCTCGACCTTCCGTCGGCCCGTCCTGGTCCGTGCCGTTGCCCCGCGACCAGCCACCCCGCGCACAAGCAAGATGGGATCCGTATGTCCATAGCCAGTCGTGTCTCCGCCGCCCGCCTGCTGGGAACGGGCGCCGCGACGCTCGCCCTGTGTGCCGCCTCCGTCGCCGCCGCCTCCGGTGCCTGGGCCCACGGCGCGCCAGGCGGCGAGGGCTGGAAGGGCGGCGGCCGCTACCAGCCCGGCACGGGCGCCGGCACGGTCACCGAGAGCGACCGCTGCCAGTTCTCGCTCGACGGCAAGAACTTCTACGACGCCGTCAAGGTCGACGACCAGAACCTGCGGCCCACCGAGGACGGCAAGGTCCACATCACGGTCCGCACCGCCCACGACGCCACGACCTGCACCGCCTCCCTGGCCTCCTACCTCGCCCATGGCGCGACCTTCGCCAGCTCCGGCGAGCAGGTGTTCGTCGACTTCGACACGGTGACGGTCAAGCGGGGCGAGACCGGCTCCCTCGACATCGCCGTCCCGGACGCGGGCTGCTTCGCCCAGGTCGACCTGTACCGCGGCGCGGTCAAGTTCGACGGCAGGACGGACGCGGACGACGGCTTCGAGCACGGCGACCTGCCCAAGGGCCCGGACCGCCCGGTCATCAAGGACAAGCTGATCGCGGCCTGGAACGGCGGCACCAAGGACTGCACGGCCACCGAGGAGCAGCCCCCGGCCACGCCGCCGGCCCCGTCCGCTCCTGAGTCGTCGGCCCCGGCCGAGGAGCCGACGCTCCCGGCCACGAAGAGCCCCGCCGAGACGGAGAGCCCGTCATCGGCCCCGGCGACGCCGCCGAGCGAGGCCCCGGCCCCGTCCGCCTCCGAGTCCACCACCGCACCCGCCCCGGCCCCGAACGGCGGCAGCGGCGACCTCGCCGAGACCGGCGGCGGCAGCGGCACCGGCCTCGTCGCCGCCGGCGCGGCGGTGCTGCTGGCGGGCGGCGCGGCGCTCGTCGTCACCACGCGGCGCCGGGCGGCGAAGCAGGCCTCCTGACCCGCGGAACGGCTGGCGGGGTGCCGGCCGCCACGGGTCACCGACGGCGGCCGGCACCTGGGGCGTTGCCCCAGGGCCTAGTGCTGCGACCGGAAAGGTTCACCGGCTCGCGGCAAACCTTTCCGGTCACAGCACTAGGTGTATTGGCCCGCAGCGCTGTCCCCGGTGCCCTCGACGGTGGTCAGGTACAGCCGGACGTACCGCTCGGCGTCGATGTCCAACGCCACGTCCGCCAGGGCCTGTTCGCGGGCCTCTCCGTGCAGTTCCGCCTCGCCCGGACGCGGGCGGCGGTCGACGACCGTCTGCCCGCGGGCCGGGCCCGGCGCGAGGTTCACCTCCACCGGCAGCCGGTGGGTCGTCAGCCCGTCCGGGTCGGCCACCGAGCACACCGCGCCCGCGTCGCCGAGGACGCCGTGCGAGGCGTCCTCGCCTGCGGCCGGGTCGGGGCGGGACAGCAGCAGTCCGGCCAGCCGGGCGCCGGGCTCGTCGCGCCCGCACAGCCGCCGTACGTCCGCCTCCGGCACGAGCACCCGCTGGAACACGTCGAGCCCGTACATCGTGATCGGCACGCCCGCGGTGAGCAGGACCGCCGCGGCCTCCGGATCGTGCCAGACGTTGAACTCGGCGACGGGCGTGGCGTTTCCGGTGGCGACCGCCCCGCCCATGAACACGATCCGCTCGATGTTGCGGGTGACCTCGGGGTGAGTGCGCAGCAGCAGGGCGATGTTCGTCAGCGGCGCGGTGGGAATCAGGGTGACCGGGCGATCGCAGTCCAGGATCGCGTGGCGGAGCAGGGTCACCGCGTCCACCTCGACGGGACGGCGGGCCGGCGCGGGCAGCCCGAGGTCGCCCATGCCGTCCCTGCCGTGCACATGAAGGGCGGTGCGCAGGGGTTCGAGCAGCGGCCGCTCGGCGCCCCGCGCGACCGGGACGGCGGGAGCGCACGCCTGCTCCAGAACGGTCAGCGTGTTCCGTACCACCTGGTCCACGTCCGCGTTCCCGGCCACACAGGAGACCGCGCGCAGGTCGAGGCCCGGGTGGCGGACGGCGAACAGCAGCGCGAGCGCGTCGTCGACGCCGGTGTCGCAGTCGATGATCACAGGAGTGGGCCGCGAGGTCACAGGGCGCTCCTTCCGTCGTACGGGCTCCGTCGTGAGGGGTTCCGCCGTACGGGTGCCGCGTTCGGGTGCCGTGTACGGGGCCATCACCATCGTCACTTGCCCGGCCCGGTGCCGCGCGCGCCCGTCCGCCGGCCTTCCCCGCTCCACGGCGCTCACCCGGACGGACCGGCGCGCTGGTGGGCGGGGCCGCCCGGTGGTGCCGTGGGAGGAGCGCCGCCGTCCGGACGCCAGGTCCGCGGCGCGCGTTCCGTCCGTCTGGAGGCATGCATGTCCCGTACCCCGGCCCGTGTCCTGGCCGCCTCCGCGCTCTGCGCGGCCGTCCTGCTGACCGAGGCCGCCTGCACCGCCGGGCAGTCCGGCCGGACCGTCCACGCCTCCGCGCCGGCGGCCACCCGCCGGTCCGGCGCCGCCGCCGCGGTGCCGGACGCCGCGCTCACGCCGGACCAGGCGCGGACCGCGTTGCTGACCGAGGCCGACCTCGGAGCACGGTGGGCGCCGACCCAGGGCGCGGCGACCTGGCGGGACGGCGTGCTCAAGGCCCGGGCCGACACCACCGAGTGCGGGCGCCTCCTCGACGCCCTCTACACCGAGGAACCGTTCGGCACGCCCTCGGGCACGCACGCGGTGGCCGCCTACGACGACGGCGACGACGGGGCCCAACTGCGCCACCAGGTGCTCGCGCTGCGCGCCCCGGACGTGGACCGGACCCTCGCCTGGCTCAAGAACATGCCGCAGACCTGCGCAAACTTCACCGCCTCGGCCACGAACTCCGACTTCCTGGACGTACGGGTCGCGGATCTCGCCCTGCCGAGCGCCGGCGACGCCCGCCAGGGCCTGCGCCTCACCTTCACCGCCGAGTCGTACGACGACACCCTGACCACCCTCACCCTGGACCTCGCCACGGTTCGCGTCGGCGACGACGCGATCGTCCTCACCACCGGCATCCTGGGCGCCCCGCTGCGGGACACCACCGAACAGGCGGTCCAGCACGCCGTGGACCGCCTGACGGCAGCGCACAAGGCAGGGACCCGGGCCTGAGCCCCGGTCGGCCGCCGTCGCCGGTCACGCGTGAGCCGCACCCGCAACCGCCGTGCGTACGCACGGCTTTCGGTCCCAATGAACGGTTCGCGAGGTTCTAGTCGCGGTCGAACCTCTTCCTGTGGGTGATCACCTCGTGTGCCACGTCGAGTGCCGTGCGGCTCTCGGCGAAGGCGTGGGCGCGCAGCAGTGCCAGTGCCTCGTCGGCGCCGACTCCGAGCTGGGCCATGATCATGCCGATGGCCTGGTAGACCTCGTCCTGCTCCGCGGCGACGGCGCGCAGCCAGGACGCCTCTCCGACGCCGCCGCCGGTCACGTCGGCCTTGTAGGCTGCGTCGTTCTCGTCGTTCTCGTCCAGGGGCAGGGACATCAGGGCCAGCGTCATCACACCGGCCATCAGCCGCGCGGTGTGCAGCTCTCGCCCGCTGAGTTCGTGCGGGGCGTCGCCGTACAGGTCGAGCGTGCCCACGCAGACGGCGTCGTCGCCCAGCGGAACGGAGTACACGGCCCGCACGCCGGCCTCCGCCGCCTGCTGGGCGAACACCGGCCAGCGCCGGGCGTCGCGGCCCGCGGTCAGGTCGGACGCCAGCACGGGCGCGCCGGCCTCCGCCGCGTACATCGACGGCCCGTCGCCCAGGGTGGCCTGGATCTCGGCCAGGCGGGCGGCCACCGCGTCGCTGGCACCCATCCGCACAGGCATGCCGTTGCCGCGCAGCGAGACGCTGGCGCCGGTCACCGGCAGCAGTTCCACCGCGACCGCGCACAACCGGCCTGGGACCTCGGCGGCCGGTACGCCCCGCACACCCTCGGCGATCACGTCGGCGGCGTCCAACGGGCCGCGTACCCGGTCCCGCCCGCGCGCCATCCCACCCGCCCGCTCCCGACAACCCTCGCCCCCGCGGCCTTCGCCCCGGTGACCCTCGCCCCCGCGGCCCGGCCGGCCCTCCCGGTCGGGTTCCTCGCCCGGGACGTCGCGGCCGTCGTCCCTGGACCGCACGGCCACCGCCTCCTCACGTCATCGGCGCGGCCGTCGTCGCCCGTCCGCGCACCCCGGGACCAGACGCACCCGCACGCGCCGAACGAGGAGAACCGCACGAAAGCGAGTCCCCGGCCCGGGGCACGCGGCGGGTACCCCCGGCGCACCCCGGGAAACCGCCCCGGAAACCATCCCGGAAGCCACGGAATCCGCCCCCAGGAGCCGCGCGCCGCCGCCGCGGCGGACGGCCGTCACAGCGGCGGCTGTGCCGGGGCCGGGCCCAGGGTCGTGGTGCCGGGGGCGGTGCGGTGGCCGAGGCCGGTGCGGTAGGCGTCCAGGGCCGCCTCCACGCGGCCGGTGCGGCGCAGCAGATCACCGAGGAGGCGGCACAGGTCGGCCAGGTCGCCGACCGCGCCCGCCCGCTCCAGCAGGCTCAGCGCACGCACGTAGTGCTCCTCGGCGGCCTCCGTGTCGCGGGCGTCCTCGGCGATGATGCCGAGCAGGCGGTGCGCGGCGGCGGCGTGCACGGCGCCCCGCTCGGGGGAGAGGTCGCCCAGGACGTTCCGCAGCAGGTCGCCGGCCTCCTCGGACTTGCCGCGCCGGTGCAGGACGTCGGCCAGCTCGACCGCGACCTGGCTGGTGTAGAGCGCGGCCCGCTGGGCGGACAGCATGGCCTGAGCGGACCTCAACTCTTCCTCGGCGCGCTCAAGTTCGCCGTTCTGGGCGCAGACGTAGCCGCGCATCCAGTGGCAGTTGGCGAGTTCGGTGCGCAACTGGAGGGCGCGGTAGAGCTCGGCGGCCTTGGCGAGTGAGGCGTCGGCCTCGGCGATCCGGCCCTCGGCCAGCAGGGTGCGGGCCACCGACCGGTGCATCCGGGCCACCAGCGCGGGATCGCCCGCCTGCGGGGCCAGCGCGAGCGCGAACTCGGCCGCCTGGGCCGCCCGCGCATGCGCCCCCATGTCCATGTACGGCCCGATGACGCCGGCGTAGAGCAGCAGCAGCGCGTCCGGGTCGTGCAGCCCGCCCCGGTTGAGCTCGTCGAGGGTGGACTCCAGCAGGTAGACGGCGTACCGCAGCTCCCCCGCCAGGTAGTGGGAGACGGCGCGGCCGCGCAGCGCGGGGACCCGGGCGGGCAGCGGCGCGTCGGCGAGGGCCCGCTCGGACCGTTCGAAGAACTGCCGGCCGCTCTCCAGCTCGCCGGTCTCCAGGGCGCATTCGCCGAGCCCCAGCAGCGCCTCGGCCTGGACGTCGACGAGTTCGTGCTCCTCGGCCTCCGCCAGCAGCCGGGTATACTGCTCGGCCGCCTTCACGGACTCCCCGGTGGCGAGCGTGCGCCGGGCCTCGGTCAGCCTGAGGCGCAGGTCGGTGGCGAGATGGGCGGGGCGTCCGGTGGCGAGTTCGTCGAAGGCGACCCCGAGCCGCTCGGCGAGGTGCCTGAGCGCCTCGTCGGAGGGCCGGACCCGTCCCGCCTCGAGCGTGGAGATATACGCGGGGGTGTACGCCGGCTCCGCCAGCTGACGCTGAGTCAGGCCCCGTTCCCGCCGTAGCCGCTGCACCCTGCGCCCGATGGTCTCCGGGTCGTCCCGCTTCGCCATGCGGTTCATCATGCCAGTAAGCCGAGTTGCGGTGAGCCGCCTCGACTGACCGGAGGTCAGCACCGGACCTTACGCCCAGCGGGCCCCAACTCGCCCTGGTGCCCTTTTCGTTCGACCTCCTCACCCCCTACGTTGGAGGGTGCGTTAAACGCGCTTAATCCATCACTGTCGTTGCGAGGTCGGTTGCCGTGCTCGGACGCACTGTCGCGCGCCAAGGACACTTCTCCGCACGTTGCGTCAGAGGATTCGGCGCGGCCGTCATAGCCGTGGCCGCCCTGGTCGCGGCGGCCAACGCCGGACCGGTGCCCTCGGCAGACCCGGTCCCCGCCCCGCGGGCGGTCCAGAGCCGCTAGTGCCGCGACCGGAAAGGTTCACCGGCTCGCGACGCCCGGCAAACCTTTCCGGCCACAGCACTTGTGACCCGACAGCCAGCCGGTACCGCGCGTCGGCGCCCCGTCGCGCTCGCGCTCAGCCCGGCAGCGCCCGGCGCAGCGCCTCGTCCAGCCGGCCGGCCAGCACCGCGTCGCTGGGCGGGTTGTCGGAGAACAGGGCACCCAGCTGAGCGGTGAAGGTCTGGGTGAACGCCCCGTAGAGCGGGGTGCGCGGTCGGGAGACCGCCCGCTGGAGGGCGGGCAGCAGGATGCCGCGGGCGTAACCGGGACGGCCGGCCGCGTCGCGGGGCATGCGGTCGGTGCTCTCGCCGGTGGGCGACGCCGACGGCGAGCCGCCGGAGGCCGGCACGGACGTGCAGCGGACGCGGTCGTCGGTGTACGCCGACGTACGGGTCGCGGCGAAGCCCGCGTCCAGCAGGCAGCGTTCGCTCTGGGGGCTGGTGAGGAACGTGATCAGCTCGGCCGCCTTCCCGGCCCGCTGCGAGGACCGGGTCACCGCCAGGTTCTGCCCGCCGAGCACCGCCCGGCCGGGCAGCGGGGCCACGCCGAGCCGCTGCTCGGTGAAACTCCGGTGGAGCGTGCCGTAGGCGTACGGCCACTGCCGCAGGAAGGCGGTGCGGCCGTCCTCGAAGTCGCTGAGCGAGGACGCCTCGTCGGAGCTGACGGCGCTGTCCAGGGTGTACGGCTTGTCGGTGCGCCGGCGCAGCTCCGCGATGCCGTCGGTCAGCTCCCGCAGATCGGCGGTGTAGCGGCCGGAGTCGTCGGTGAGTGCGAAGTCGTCGGTCGCCGAGGCGAACGCCTCCACGGCGTTGACCGTACGGCCCTCGTAGGCGGCCAGTTGCGTGGTCCAGAGCTTCTCGTACCCCTTGGGCGGGCGGGCGTCGAGGGTGTCGCCGAGGCCGCGCAGGTCCTGCCAGGTGCGGATCGCGTCCGGGCCGGTGCGCTGGACGCCCGCCCGGCTCAGATAGTCGCGCCGGTAGTAGAGCAGACCGACGTCGCTGTTGAACGGCACCGCGTACACCTGGTCCTTCCAGCGGGCGGTGTCGGCCACGGACGCGATGACATCGTCGTCGACGGCCTCGTCGGGCAGCCGCCCGATCAGGTCCGCCTCGGCGAACTCCGGTACCCAGGTGACGTCCAGGTTGACCACGTCGTAGTGGGCACTGCCCGACTGGAGCGCGCCCAGCAGCTGGCTGCGCTGCTGGTCGGCGGAGCCCGGCAGTTCCACCAGGCGGGCGTGGTAGCCGGAGTCCTGCTGCTCCTGCTGCCGGTTCCAGGCGTCGATGAGCTGCTGGCGGACGCCGTTCTTGCCGGTCACGTCCCGGCCGCTGGCCACCACGATGTCCCCGGGCACGTCGGCGGCGGGCGTCTGCCCGTCCCGTGGCCCGCCCCCCGTGCAGGCGGTGGCCGCGAGCAGCGGCAGCACCAGCAGGCGGGCGAGCGTCGCGGCCGGTCGTCGTGCCATCAGTGCTCCCCCGTCCCCACTCGGGCGACCTCGTCGCGCAGGCCCCTGCCGGGATCGTCGCCCGCGTCCAGGCAGCGGCCGCCGCTCGCCTCGGCGATCCGGGCGTCCGGCCGGCCCGTGTCGCAGGAGCCGCTGATCAGGGACACCATGTCCACCGGCACCTTCGCCTTCCGCGCCCGGGCCAGTACCTCGTCCAGGTTCTTCCCGGTCAGCCGGTCGCTGTCCTCGTCGTCGGTGATGTAGACGATCAGCTGCGGCCGCTGGTCGTCGGTGCCGCGGCCGGCCATGTCGTCCAGCGCGGCGAGCAGCGCCGCGTGCGGGTCGGCCTCGGCGTCGCGCACCCGCGCCTCGGCGTCGACGACGTGCTCGGCGTCGGCGCGGCGGTGGTGCCCGAAGGGGAGCAACTGCTGGTAGGGCTGGTCGCCGGAGCTGCCGTAGACCGCCCACACCCCGTAGTCGTCCTGGGCGCCGAGCCCGCCCAGGGACTGCTTCAGGATGCCGGGGCCGCCACTGGGCCCCGGCCACCGCGTGCTCATCGAACCGGAGCTGTCGAGGAGGTAGAGGACCCGGCCGGGTCCGTGGGCGCTGCGGTACCGCGTGAGGGCCTCCTCCATCGCCGTCCGGCGGGCCGCGCCCGGCAGCGGGCTGGGGCCGCGCAGCACGCCCACACCGGCGTGGTCCGCGTCGAGCAGTCGGTGGCCGGATTCCGTCGCCGACCGGAAGCCGTCGGCGGCGAACGCGGCCAGGCCCTCCTCTCCGATGAGCCAGGTGCGGAAGCGGTCGACGGCGTCGTCCCGCGCCGCCGCGTCCCGGTCGCCGCCCTCCCAGCGGACCCGCACGAAGGTGGGCGTCAGCGCCGGTACGTCGGCGGGGTACTCGGCGATCCGCGGCACACGTGTCGTCCGCGCGCAGCCCACCCCGCTCCTGAGCAGGAACTCCGGGACGAGCGCGGCGGTACGGCCGTCCGCGGCGCGGTCGGCCGGCAGCGCGCACAGCAGCTCGGCGGCGGTCGGCGAGGGCGGTCCCGCGGGGCGTACGGCCTGCTCGGCGGCGCGCGAGTCGGCGGTGCCGCCGTACAGGCCGATGCTCGCCAGCAGGGCGGAGTCGGTGAACTCCGGGTCGGGCCGCAGCACCCTGGCGTTCGCGTCCTGCTTCCTCAGGTTCGCGATCAGCCCGGACAGCGGCAGCCCGACGCGCTCGTCCAGTCCGGCCCCGGCGAGGTTCTGCGGTACGGCCAGCACGACGGGCGAGTACGCGAACGGCTCCTCGTCCGGGCGGAGTTCGACGTAACTACGGGTGGTCCAGTCGGTGGTGACCCGGGCCGCGTCGGTGCCCGAGGCGGGGATCCACACGTCCGGCTGCGGCCCGACGTCCCGCTGCGGGTTGGTGTCCTCCACGCGGGGTTCCTGCCAGGCGTCGCTCTGCCGGCGCAGCGCGGAGACCGCGGCGGTCGCGCCCGCGCTGTAGACGGTGAGGCCGCTGCGGCGGCAGCCGTGCCCTGTGGTGTTGGCCCGCGAGGTCAGATAGGCGTCGGCGGCGGCGCGGACCGTCGGCTCCAGGTCGGGGTCGGTCAGCAGGCGCAGTTCGAGCGGCGGCGCGCAGGAGTGGCCGCCGCCGGGGCCGACGAGTTCGTAGCCGCCGGCACCGAGCGCGGCGAGCGCGAGCACCAGCAGCGCGCTCACCACGACCCGGGCCCTGGTGCGCAGCCCGACGAACCAGTCGATCACGGCACGCGCCCAGGCACGCGACACGGCGAACAGGGCCACCAGGAGACGGACCGGGCCGCCGGTGCCGGTCCTCGGCCCGGTGCCCGCCTGCCTGCCCGGTGACTCGGTGCGCGGCGGCTGTGCGGAGGACTGCGCCGAGGGCGCGGGCTCCTCGGACGACTGCCCCGGGTCCGGTGCGGGTGTGCTCGGCTCCTCCGGCTCGCCCTTCCGCACCGGCTCGCCCTCCCGCGCCGCCAGCAGCACGTCCGTGCCCGGCTCACCGGCGAACTGCGGCTCCCACAGGTCCCCGAGCGGGGTCCTGCGGCCCGCCCCGACCATCTGCCCGCGCAGCCGGTCGAAGAGCTTCAGAAAGGACAACTCCCCGCTTGAGTCGAGGAGTTGTACGAGTTCTTCGGTGAACGGGGTGGCTCTCGTGCCGTCGCCGGAGTCGATGAGCCGGTTGGCCTGCACGCTCATCAGCAGCAGGATCCGCCGACGGTCGGCGAAGTCGTGCCACACCTTGGCGGCGTTACCCGCGTAGCAGCAGTCGAGGATCACCACGATCCGCTCGGCGCGGCTCCCGGCGAGCACGGTGAGCATCCCGGTGAACGCCTCGGCGCCCGGGAACACTGCCCGGCCGCCGGCGACCACGCGCGCGTTGCGCATCTGAAGGAACAGCTCGTCGCCCGCGCTCGGCACGGCGCCGTGCCCGGCGAAGTAGCACAGCAGCAGGCCGTCGGCGTCCTGGGCGGCGGTGCGCAGCGCCTCGCTGAACTGGTCCAGGGACGGCGAGCGCAGGACGGTGACCTCCTCCTGCCCGACGGCGCCCGGTCCGCCGGCCTCCTGCCCGCCGGCGCCCTCCTGGCCGTCTGTGTCCTCCCGCCCAGTGGTGGCCTCCCGCCCGACGGCAGACTCCCGCTCCCCGGTCTCCTCCCGCCCGCCGAAGATCCCGCCCCGGCGCAGCACGTCCTCCAGCCGCTCCAGGTTGTGCCGGACGGCGGGCAGATGGCCGGGAACGCCCTCCGGATCGTCCGGCTGCGTGTGCTCGTACTCCCCAACACCGACCAGCAGCGCCCGGTTCACCCGCCCGCGCGGGTCGAAGCGGTCCACGGGGCTACCCCTCGTCGTGGTGCACCGGATCGACGTGGGTCTGGGGTGAGTCGCCGGACTCCACCCGGCGGCGGTTCTCCAGCCAGGCCGCCACCGCCCGCCTGGTCTGCGCCACCAGCTCGTCGAACACGGCTTCGGCTCCCGCGCCGAGCAGGAACAGCAGGATCTCCATGCCGGCGCCCATGCGACCGGGCGGCACGTCCGAACGCGGCTGCTCGACAATCCGCAGCCGTCCCCCGCTGACCAGCTCCTCCAGCGGTTTCTCCCGCTCCAGCCACGCCTTCAGCGCGCCGACGTCCTTGTTGCTCGCACTTCCGTCCAGCCGGACCCGTACACCTCGGCCGGCCACGCCATCCCCCTCAGCCATAACTCACCATCCTGGCACCGCGACACAACTCTCCGGGAGGGCGCATTTCGGCCACACCGGACCCGTACGGGACTCGGGAAACCCGGGCCAAATCTGCACCGGACCCGCACCGGACCTGCGTCAGACCCGCCTCGGACCTGGGCCAGATCCACGTCAGGCCCGCCTCAGGCCTGCGTCTGCAGCTGGTTCAGCTGACGGCGCACATGGTCCAGCGCGCCCTCTCGCCGGCCCGGCACCCGGCCGCGCAACTCCGCGAGCACCGAGCCGAGTTCGCGGGCCCGTTCGGGGTCGTGGATCAGCCCCCACTGGTGGTGGGCGCGGTCGACGGCGGTCTCGACGGCCACGGCGTCGGCGGCCTGGCCCATGGCCAGGCGGGTGGTGGCCACGGTCAGCCACGCCCGGCAGCTGCGGGCGGCGTCGCCCGCGAACATCGCCAGGTCCGCGCGGACCTCGGCCCAGTGCAGCGCGTCCTCGGAGGCCGCTCCGTGGGCGAGGGCGGCGGTCCGCTCCCAACGGGCGGCGAGCGCGTCGGCGTCGCCGTGCCGGCCGGCCCGCACGCAGGCGGTGATGGCCGTGTGCGGGTCGGCCGGCCCAGCCCCGGGCGCGGTGAGCACGAGGCCGGGGCCGCCGTCCTCCCCGGTCAGCCGCGACAGCGCCTGCTCGTGCAGCTCCGCCGGGAGCGGCCGGTGCCCGCTGCGCAGGATCGTCGCCACCGCTCTCATGTACGCCGGTGCCGCCACCGTGCGCCGGGCCGGCGGCGGTGCGATCCGGCCGTACAGGGCGATGTTGTGCCCGCGGTCCAAGGGGCGCCCGCGCAGCAGTTCCCAGCTCTCCGCGTCCGCGTGCAGGTCGGCCACGACCGTGGTCGTGCCGTCCGGGCGCAGCCGCAGTTCCTCGCGCAGCCAGTGCCAGGGCAGGGCCGTGTAGCGGACGGTCGCCGGGGTGGTGCGGGCGAGCGCCAGGTGGGGCAGGCGCTGGCGGCGGTCCAGCTGGAGCTGGCCGGTGAGGAACACGGTGAGCGGGCCGGGCGCCGCCGCGGCCGCGCGCAGCCGGGTGAGCACGGCCTGCGGCTCCAGCGGGTCGGCGAGCTCCACCACGGTCGCGGTGTCCGTGCCGGACAGCACGGAGGGCGCCACGGCGGCCAGCACCGGCAGCACGGACGCGGCGTCCACCAGACGCCCCCTGCCCACGGGCGCGGCCGCGAGCAGCAGCACGGTTCCGGGCATCGTCCCCCCCGTGTCGTGATCCGGTCGGTCGCGTACGTCAGCACGTTAACCGCTCCACCGACTTGCCAGGGCTCCTTCCCCGGTGTGCTCTGGTAGGCGGGGGCGAGGAGAGAGAGGAGCGCTCTCATGGCTCAAGCGGCACCCGTGTCCGGTATCACCACCCGCACCACCCGCCCACCCAACCTGTTCAGCGACCGGGCCCATGCCATCGGCCGGTGGGCGGGACCGCTCGCACTGGGGCTCGTCTACGGCTACTGGGCCGCGGCCGACCGGCGCTACGGCGGACCGATCACGGGCTGGAACGTGCTGTTCGGCTTCGTGACCACGATCGTGTTCGCGGTGGTCCTGACGGGCGTCCTCATGGTCGGCCCCCGGCTGCGGCGGGAGCAGCACGCCGCGCTGTGGTTCGCCTTCATCGGCGTGGCGTTCGGCTTCCTCTACAGCCAGAGCGGCCACGCGATCGTGCCGACGGTCGGCCTGTCGCTGGGGATAGGGATCGTCGCGGGCCTCTTCTGCTTCTACTGGTTCTACACGCACGAGGACGCGGCGGGCCGTCGCGTGAGTTGACCCACTGACCCACGTCGGTCGACCCGGACCGACCGAACCGCTCTCCCGCCGGTCACCCGAATGCCGCCCCTCCGCTCGCGGAGGGGCGGGCGACGGCCTTGGCTGAGAACGTGTCCCGACGTATGCGAAGCGGTCTGTCGGCCGTGCTCATCGCGCTCTCGTGCCTGCTCGTGCCGTTCGGCGTGCTGTCGGCCTGGGCGGCGTACGGGCTCTCCGACACCGGTCGCTACGTCACCACGATGGCGCCGCTCGCCGACGACCCGGACGTCCGCGACGCGATCGCGGACACCGTCGGGGACGGGATCGTGCAGGAGATCGGGCACGGGCTGGACGCCCGCGTGCGCCCCGGCACCATCACCCCCTTCGTGCACGACGCGGTCCGCTCGTTCACCCAGACCGAGGCCTTCCGCACGGCGTGGAACGAGAGCAACCGGGCCGCCCACGACGCCGTGCTGCGGGCCCTGCGCGACGAACGCGACTTCCTCGAACGCCCGGTCACCGTCGACCTCACGCCCGTCACCGCCCAGGTCAAGGCCCAGCTCGCCCAGGACCACGTACCGCTCGCGAACCGCATCCCCGTCCAGCACACCGAGGTCGATCTGCTTCCGGCCCAGCAACTGGGCCGCCTGCGGAAGGGGTTCCACGTGCTCGAACTCGCCGGTTTCTGGCTGCCGGTCGCGGCCGTCGTGTTCGCCGTCGCCGGGCTCGCCCTGGCCGCCCGCCGCCGCCGTGCGCTGACCGCCACCGCGCTCGGCACCGCCCTCGGCGGCGCGCTGCTCGCCCTCGCCGTCGCCATCGGCCGCAGCCTGACCCTCGCCGACCTGCCCGCCGAGGTCTCCCAGCCGGCCGTCGGCGCCGTCTACGACGCCCTCACGGCCACCCTGCGCACCACCTCGTGGATCCTGGTCGCGCTCGGTCTGACGGTGGCCGCCCTGACCTGGCTCTCCCGCCGCCCGCGCCGGCCCTTCCGCCGCCGCCGGGCGGCCGAGGCCCCCACCACCCGGACCCGCCCCCAGCAGCCGCCGCCGCGCGTGCGCGTCTGACCCCGCACGCGGGATGCCCGGGGTCCGTGGCGACCCCGTAGGCTCGTCGTCGTGACCAAGCAGGGGGGACGGTTCGCGAGCTGGTGCGCCGGGCTGATGTTCGCGGGGGTGAGCGTCGTCGTCGGGTGCCGGCTGGCCGACAGCGACGGCATCACGCCCGTACCGCAGCTCCTCGCCTTCCTGCCGTGGCTGCTCGTGCCCACCGGACTGGGCCTGGCGTTCACGCTGCGCGGACGCTGGTGGGCGGGGGCGGTGTGGGGCGTGGCGCTGCTGGGGCTGCTGGCGTGGTTCATCGAGCCGTACGGCAGGGTCTCCGCGCCGGCCGGCCATGCCGTGGCCGGGGTGCGGGTGCTGACCTCGAACGTGCAGTTCGGGCGCGGTGCCCCGGCCCTCGTCCCGGTCATCCGCCACGAGCGGCCCGACATCGTCTTCGTCGAGGAGTGCGAGTACACCTGCCAGGCGACGCTGGACCGGGAGGTCGGCGGCGACTACCCGTACCGGCGGGCGGTCCGGGCGGGTGGTTCGCAGGGGTCCCTGATCCTCAGCCGCTACGCCCTGCGCGGCACCGCCGGAGTCCGCGGCACGATGGGCATGCCGGGCGCGGTCGCCGACGTCCGCGGGCACGCGGTACGCCTCCAGCTCGCGCACCCGATGCCGCCGCTGCCCGGCCAGGTCGCGCTCTGGCACCGGGAACTCGCCCGGCTGCGCGCCTTCGCAACGGCGGACCGTACGATCCCGACCGTGCTGGCCGGCGACTTCAACGCCTCCCAGGACCACGCGGCCTTCCGCCGCATCATCGACGCCGGACTGCACGACGCCGCCCGCCTGGCCGGCGCCGAGCGCGCCCCCAGCTGGCCGGCCCGTACCGCGCCCGCCCTCGGCGCCCAGATCGACCACGTGCTCGTCTCACCGGACTTCTCCGCGACCGGCGCCCGCTTCCTCGCCCTGGCCGACACCGACCACCGCGCGCTGCTCGTCGACGTCACGCTGCACGACGGCCGAGGATCGCATTGACACGGCCCGCCTGCCGGTACTCGCCCCTGCCCAAGATCACTACTCGGGGCCGCTAACCTTACGTGTCCGTCCTGGCCAGGGATTGACGGGCATCAACTCACGAAGGGTTGCGCACATGGGCATTCTCACTCTCCTGCGGAACGCGTTCGGCCGATCGCGCAAGGGGCGTACGGCTGAGGCAGAGGGTGCGGAGCAGACTCCAACCCAGGAGCCGACCCCCACCGCTGCCCAGCAGCCGGAGCCGAAGGTCCCCGCCCCGGCGGCCGAGTCCGCACCCGAGCCCCCCGCCGCCGTCCACGTCCCGGACCCCCGGCCCTCCACCGGCGACGAACACGATCTGGTCTCAGCCGCCTTCGACAACATCACCGTCCCCAAGCCGGCCACCCCCGTGGACCCGGCCGACTTGACGACGGAGGACCCCACCTCGACCCCCGAACCGGCAGCTGCGGAACCGGAGTCGGAGCCCGAGGCAACGCCCGAACCGGTGGCCGAGGAGCCGACCCCGGCAGCCACGGAGCCGGAGCCGGAGACAACCCCGGAACCGGTGGCCGAGGAGCCGACGCCGGAGCCCGAGCCGACCCCCGAACCGCAGGCCGAGGCAGAGACCGAGACCGAGGCGGAGCCGGAGGCCGACACGCCGCAGGCCGCCGACGGCGAAGAAGCCCCACAGGGGCCACTCGCACCCGACGACGAAGGCCGCACGGGTGGTGCGGGTGGGAACGAACCGGCCGAAGGCGAAGCCGAGGCCGAGCCCACCCCCGAACCGGCAGCCGAACAGCCGACCACGGAACCGGAGCCGGAACCGGAGCCCGCGGCTGAGCAGTCGCCCTCACCGGCCGAAGGCGAAGCCGAGGCCGACGCCGACACCGACGCCGAAACCAAGCGGGAGCCGGACGCCGAAACCGACACTGAGCCGGACGCCCAGTCCGAGCCGGAGCCGGACGCCGAAACCAAGGCGGACAACACGGGCACCGAGCCCGCCACCCCCCTCGCCCACATCCACTCGCACGCCCCCGCCCTCACCACCGCCTACCAGTCCGCCGCATCCGCCCTGGCGAAGTACGACCTCACCGGCACCCGCGCCAAGGTCTACCTCGTCCTCGACCGCTCCGCCTCCATGCGCCCGTACTACAAGGACGGCTCCGCCCAGGCCCTCGGCGAGCAGACCCTCGCCCTCGCGGCCCACCTCGACCCCGAGGCGACGGTCCACGTCACGTTCTTCTCCACGGAGGTGGACGGCACCGGCGAGCTGACCCTCGCCGAACACGAGAACCGCGTCGACGACCTGCACGGCTCCCTCGGCCGCATGGGCCGCACCAGCTACCATGCCGCCGTGGACGCCGTACTGGCCCACCGCGCGGAGTCGGCCGACGACCCGGCGACCCCCACCCTGGTGATCTTCCAGACGGACGGCGCCCCGGACGCCAAGACCCCGGCCACCCAGTCCCTCACCGACGCGGCGAAGAAGCACCCCTCCGTCTTCTTCTCCTTCGTCGCCTTCGGCGAGCACGACAACAAGGCCTTCGACTACCTCCGCAAACTGAAGACCGACACCGCGTCCTTCTTCCACGCCGGCCCCACCCCCCGCGAGCTCACGGACCAGGAACTCTACGAGGGCGTACTGGCGAACTGGCGCCCGTGACCCACGGGACCACGCGCCCGTAACCACGCCGTACCAGGGCCGCCCCTTCCCACCCCTCAAAACGGGAAGCGGGCGGCCCACCCATGTCGGCTACGATTTCAAGGTTCCGTAGACGACCCGCACCCGACGAGATCGTCACCCCACGTAGCGACTTGGGAGCAGCCCGCGATGGCTCGACACCTCATCACCAGCGCCCTTCCGTACATCAACGGGATCAAGCACCTGGGCAACATGGTGGGGTCCATGCTCCCGGCGGACGTGTACTCGCGCTATCTGCGCCAGCGCGGCCACGACGTCCTGTACATCTGCGCGACGGACGAGCACGGCACCCCGGCGGAGCTCGCGGCCAAGGAGCAGGGCCTCCCGGTCGACGAGTTCTGCGCGCAGGCGCACGACGCGCAGAAGGCCGTCTACGACGGCTTCTCGCTGGCCTTCGACTACTTCGGCCGCAGCTCGTCCCCCCAGAACCACGAGATCACGCAGGAGATCGCCCGCGAGCTCAAGGCGAACGGGTTCATCGAGGAGCGGGCCATCCGCCAGGTGTACTCCAACGCCGACGGCCGCTTCCTGCCCGACCGGTACATCATCGGCACCTGCCCGCACTGCGGCTACGACAAGGCGCGCGGCGACCAGTGCGAGAACTGCACGCGGGTCCTGGACCCGACCGACCTGATCGAGCCGCGCTCCGCGATCAGCGGCAGCAGCGACCTGGAGGTCCGCGAGACCAAGCACCTCTTCCTCCTCCAGTCCGTGCTGGCCGGCGAGGTCGAGGCATGGGTCGACGAGCGCGCCGACGACTGGCCGGTGCTGGCCTCCTCGATCGCCCGCAAGTGGCTCACCGAGGGCCTGCACGACCGTGCGATCACCCGCGACCTGGACTGGGGCGTCCCGGTCCCGGCCGACACCTGGCCGGAGCTGGCCGCCGAGGGCAAGGTCTTCTACGTCTGGTTCGACGCCCCGATCGAGTACATCGGCGCCACGAAGGAGTGGGCGGACCAGGACCCGGAGAACCGGGACTGGCGCTCGTGGTGGTGGGAGTCGGACGCGGACGTCCACTACACCCAGTTCATGGGCAAGGACAACGTGCCCTTCCACAGCGTGATGTTCCCGGCGACCCTGCTGGGCACCCGCGCGCCGTGGAAGAAGGTCGACGTCATCAAGGCCTTCAACTGGCTCAACTACTACGGCGGCAAGTTCTCCACGTCGCAGCGGCGCGGTGTCTTCACGCACGACGCGCTGGAGATCCTCCCGGCCGACTACTGGCGCTACTTCATGATGGCGAACGCGCCGGAGTCCGACGACTCGTCCTTCACCTGGGAGCACTTCACGGCCACGGTGAACAAGGACCTGGCGGACACGCTGGGCAACTTCGTCAACCGGGTGCTGTCCTTCTCCCGCAAGCGCTTCGGCGACGCGGTACCGGAGGGCGGCGAGCCGGGCGAGGCCGAGGCGCGGCTCGGGGAGGAGATCGCCCGTCTCCTCGCCGAGTACGAGGAGCACATGGAGGCCATCCAGTTCCGCAAGGCGGCGGCCTCCCTGCGCGCCCTGTGGTCGGCGGGCAACTCCTACCTGGAGGAGAAGTCCCCCTGGCTGGAGATCAAGACCGACAAGGACGGCGCGGCCCTCACCCTGCGCACCGCGATGAACCTGATCCACCTCTACGCGGTGGTCTCGGAGCCGTTCATCCCCACCTCGTCGGCGGCCATGCGCGCGGCGTTCTCCCTGGACGGCGACACGGCGACCTGGGTGACCCCCGCCGAGGCGACCTCCCTGACCAGCGTCCCCGCCGGTACGCCGTTCACGGTCCCCCCGGTCCTCTTCGCCAAGCTCACGGACGACGACCTGGAGACGTACAAGGAGCGCTTCGGCGGCTCGGACGAGTAGGACTCACCGCTTGCACACAGGGGGCCGGGAACGACTTGTTCCCGGGCCCCTTCGCACGGTCCTGCCGAGTCAGCGTTCCGAGGTGTGGCTCACGAAGCCCTTCCACGCGTCGGGCGTGAGCGCAAGCTGAGGGCCTCCTATGTTCTTGGAATCGCGAACGTGCACGGTGCCGGGGGTGACGGCGAGCTCAACGCAGGAGTTGCCATCCGTGCCGCTGCTGTGGCTGCTCTTGAACCACGCCAGTTCGGAGGCGTCGCTGGCGGAGGCCTTGCGGATCATGTTTCCCCCAGCAGTTTCTCCTTGCCGTCCACTCCTGGGTGAGCATCCGTGTTCGTCGGCATGACCTGAAGCGTGACGTGGTTCAACCGCCCCACCTCCAACAGACGTTCGAGCTGGCGCTGCCACACCATTGTGCCCCCGACCTGTCGGCGCAGAGGTGCCTCTTCCATCACGCTCACCTGGGCCAGGGACATCGAGATCGCCCGGCGCCCCGACCTGTCCTCCCGCCTCGCTCACGCGCAGAGCAGGTTGGAACACGAGGACCCTGCCACCGCTGAGGAGGCGCTGCGCGAGTTGAGCGCCGTCCTGGACGAAGCCATGGAAGCAGTACGCGGTTGAGCTGGAAGTGGGAGTACGCCTTCGGTGCGGAGCAAACCGCACCGCACCCGTCAGCTGATCGTGGCCGGCGGGACATTCACGTATCAGGTCGTCGTACGCAGTGAACGTGTCTACGTCGTTCAGATCACTTACCTGGGGTTCTGAGAGCTCTGCCCCCGGAAACGAACCCGCCCCTCCGTCTGCTCATACGACAAGGCCCGGAACCCCGAGGGGGTTCCGGGCCTCTCGCGCGTCCGCGGGGGACTACTTCGGCTGCGGCTTGCGCACCGACAGGTGCAGTTCCCGCAGGCGGGACTCGTCCAGCTCGGTCGGGGCGCCCATCATCAGGTCCTGGGCGTTGCCGTTGAGCGGGAAGGCGATGGTCTCGCGGATGTTGGGCTCGTCCGCGAGCAGCATGACGATGCGGTCGACGCCCGGCGCGATGCCGCCGTGCGGCGGGGCGCCGAAGCGGAACGCGCGGAGCATGCCGGCGAACTTCTCCTCGACGGTCTCACGGTCGTAGCCCGCGATCTCGAAGGCCTTGAGCATGATGTCCGGCTCGTGGTTGCGGATGGCGCCGGAGGACAGCTCGACACCGTTGCACACGATGTCGTACTGCCAGCCCAGGATGTCCAGCGGGTCCTGGGTCTCCAGGGCCTCCAGGCCGCCCTGCGGCATCGAGAACGGGTTGTGGGAGAAGTCGATCCCGCCCGTCTCCTCGTCCCGCTCGTACATCGGGAAGTCGACGATCCAGCAGAAGCGGAAGACGTTCTCCTCGAACTGGCCGGCGCGCTTGGCGGCCTCCACCCGCACCGCGCCCATGATCTTCGAGACCTCGTCGAAGTCGCCCGCGCCGAAGAACACGGCGTGACCGGGGGCGAGCGACAGCCGCTTGGTCAGCTCCGCGACGTCCTCCTCGGTCAGGAACTTCGCGATCGGACCGGTCAGCGCGCCGTCCTCGCCGACCCGCACCCACGCCAGGCCCTTCGCGCCCTGCTCCACCGCGTACTCGCCGAGCTGGTCGAAGAACTTGCGGGGCTGGCCGGCGGTGTCCGGCACCGGCAGCGCGCGGACGTGCTTGCCCGCGAACGCCTTGAACTCCGAGCCCGCGAAGATGTCGGTGATGTCGACGAGTTCCAGCTTGCCGCGCAGGTCCGGCTTGTCGGAGCCGTACTTCAGCATCGCCTCGCGGAACGGGATCCGCGGGAAGGGGGAGGTGACGTGGCGGCCGCCGCCGAACTCCTCGAAGAGCTCCGTCATGAGCTTCTCGATCGGCTGGAAGACGTCCTCCTGCTCGACGAAGCTCATCTCGACGTCGAGCTGGTAGAACTCGCCCGGCGAGCGGTCCGCGCGGGCGTCCTCGTCACGGAAGCAGGGCGCGATCTGGAAGTAGCGGTCGAAGCCCGAGATCATCAGCAGCTGCTTGAACTGCTGGGGGGCCTGCGGGAGGGCGTAGAACCTGCCCGGGTGCACACGGGAGGGGACCACGTAGTCGCGGGCGCCCTCGGGGGAGGTGGCGGACAGGATCGGCGTCGCCATCTCGTTGAAGCCCATCGCCGACATCTTGTGGCGGATGGCGGAGATGACCGCCGTGCGCAGCAGGATGTTGCGGTGCATGCGCTCACGGCGCAGGTCCAGGAAGCGGTACTCCAGGCGCCGCTCCTCGTTGACCCCGTCCTCGGTGTTGATGGTGAAGGGGAGCGGGGCCGCCGCGCCCAGCACCTCGACCTCGCCGACCTCGATCTCGATCTCGCCGGTGGGCAGCTCGGCGTTGACGTTGTCGGCTCCGCGGGAGACGACCTTGCCGTCGGCGCGGACGACGGTCTCCTTCGAGAGCTTGTCGAGCGCCTCGTACGCGGGCGTGCCGGGGCGGGCGACGAGCTGCGTGATGCCGTAGTGGTCGCGCAGATCGATGAAGAGGATGCCGCCCAGGTCGCGCCGATTGTGCAGCCAGCCACTCAGCCGGACGTCGGTGCCGACGTCAGAGGCGCGGAGCTCGCCGCAGGTGTGGGACCTGTACCGATGCATCGTCGTTCATCCAGTCTTCGCGGATCGGGGATCACCGGGCGGGCACGGCCCGGACCTACCAAGCGTACCGGGCACCTCAAGATCGGCTCCCCCCCATTGAGAGAGGTCCCGGGCGGTAACGGGGCAGCACCGAGGTCCGCACGGCCGTGCACCTTCGGTGGCAGTGTTCGATCGCCTCTTCTTACAGTGGGGCAATGTGCACTGGTGAGCCCCTGCCCGCCGTGGGGGACGTACTCGCCTCCCTCGCGACCGGGATGTGGCACTGGGACACGGCCACCGGCCTGGTCTCGGTCGACGCCGAGGCGGCCAGACTGCTCGGGCTGCCCGCCCGGGAGGCCACACTCAGGGAAGCCCAGGTGCGCGCCCGGCTCCACCCGGTCGACTGGAACGAGATAACCGGCGTGGTGCAGCTGGCTGTCGCCGAGGGCACCCTCGCCGAGGTGCGCATCCGCATCATGGACGAGCGCAACCGGATCATCCGCGTCGTGCGCAGCCGCTCCAAACCGACCTTCGACGCCCGCAAGAAGGCGTACAAGCTGATCGGCACCCTTCAGGAGGTCGCCGAGCCGGCGCCCGGTTCGCCCGCCGGGCGAAGAGCGGTCACCGGGGACTGGCGGCGCTCGCGGGAGGCCTTCCTGCTCGACGCCGGCCGGGCGCTGGCCGAGGCCCGCTCCACCGCGGAGGTGCTGCGGGTGGCGGCCGGCCTGTCGATGCCGGGATTCTCGCCGGACGGGCTGGCGGTCTTCGGCGTCCAGGCCGACCGGCTGACGATCATCGGCCACCACGGGCAGCGGCCCGGCGACGAGGGCCCCTTCGTGCACATGGCGCTGGAGACGGACTACCCGGCCGCCGAGGTGGTCCGTACCGGGCGGGCCGTCTACCTCTCCTCACCGGGACAGTACAAGTCCCGCTATCCGCTCACCTGGCCGCTCGCCGAGCGCTTCCACCGCCACTCCTGGGCGTTCCTGCCGCTGACCGTCGCGGGCCGCACGATGGGCGCCTGGATGGCCGCCTTCACCTACCCGGTGGCCTTCACTCCCGACGAGCGCTCGGTGCTGACCACGGTGGCCCGCATGCTCGCCCAGGCCCTGTCCCGGGCCGGGACCGCGGAGACCGAGCGGGAGCTGAGCGAGGGCCTCCAGCGCTCGATGATGCCGACGCTGGGCCCCGAGGTCCCCGGCATGGACATGGCCGCCCGCTACGTACCCACCGGCGGCGGCCTCCAGGTCGGCGGCGACTGGTACGACATGATCCCGCTGCCCGGCGCCACCTCGCGGTCCCGGACGTCCTCCGGGTCCGGACGCTTCGCCATGGTCATCGGGGACGTCCAGGGCCACGACGTGCGTGCCGCGGGGCTGATGGGCCAGCTGCGCATCGCCCTGCGCGCCTACGCCTGCGAGGGGCACCGCCCGGACGCGGTGCTCTCCCGCGCCTCCCGTTTCCTGCACGGCATCCTCGCCGCCGGTGCCGACGGCGAGGGCGGCGAGGGCGGCGAGGGCGGCGAGGACGCTGACGAGGTCGCCGACCTGCGCTTCGCGACCTGCCTGTATGCCGAGGTCGACCCCCGCACCGGGGTCCTGGAGGTGGCCCGCGCGGGGCACCCGGACCCGGTGATCCGGATGGCGGACGGCACGGTGCTGCAACGCCCGACGGCCGGCGGACTGCCGCTCGGCATCGACCCGGACTCCGACTACCCGACCACCCGGTTCACCCTGGAGCCGGGCGAGACGATGATGATCTGCACGGACGGCCTGATCGAGACCGGCGGCCACGACCTGCACACCGGCTGGCAGCGGATCCGTACGATCCTGGAGCGGCACGACGGCGAAACCGAGGAACTCGCCGACGCGCTGGTGCAGGCGGTGCACGGACCCTCCTCGCACCACACCACCGGGCCCCTGGCCGACCGCCGCGAGGACGACATCGCCGTGCTGCTGCTGAGCCGGCGCCGCGACGGCCGGGCGGTCCGCCCCAGGCTGCGGCATACCCTGATGACGGTCGCGCAGGCCGAGCCCGAGCGGGTCTCCGTGGCCCGCCGGCAACTGCGGGAGCTGCTGCACGACTGGTCGAGCGAAGAGCACGTGGACTCGGCGGTGCTGCTGCTGTCGGAGACCCTCGCCAACGTCCTGCTGCACACCGACGTCGACGCACTGGTGCTGGCCGAGGTCAGCGGAGAAAGGGGCGAGCGGCGTCTGCGGGTGGAGGTCACCGACGCCGGCGACGATCTGCCGCACAAGCGCCGGCCCGGCGAACTCGCCTCCTCCGGGCGCGGACTGGTGCTGATCGAACTGCTCGCGGACGCGTGGGGCGTCGTGCCGCGGGGCCAGGGCAAGAGCATCTGGTTCGAGCTGTACGAGGCCTCGCCGACCAGGTGAGCCGCTCCGCCGCGTGAGCCCTACGGCGAAGCCGCGTACCGGTCCCGCAGCTCGTGCGCGGTCCCGAAGGCCGCCGCGGTCAGCGGCACCGCCAGCAGCATCCCCACGATCCCGGCGACCGACGCGCCCCCGGTGATCGCCAGCATCACGACGGCCGGGTGCATCTGCACGGTCCGGCTCTGGATCACCGGCTGGAGCACATGCCCCTCCAGCACCTGTACCGCCAGCACCACCCCGAGCGCCCACAGCGCGATGACGAACCCGCGGTCGGCGAGCGCGACCAGTACGGCGACCGCCCCGGAGAGGAAGGCGCCCAGGTAGGGGATGTAGGCGCCGACGAAGACCAGCGCGCCGAGCCCGACCGCGCCGGGCACCTTCAGCACCAGCAGGCCGACGGTGATGCAACCGGCGTCGATCAGCGCGATGAGCGTCGTGCCACGCATGAAGCCCTCCACGGCCGCGAAGGCCCGCCGGGCCATGGCCTCCGCGGTGTCGCCGGTCCCGCGCGGGGAGAGTGTGCGCAGGGTGGCGGCGGCCTTGTGCGAGTCGCGCAGGAAGAAGAACACGAGCAGCAGGGCCAGGACGGCCATGGCGAGCGCCTCTCCGACCACGCTGACCCCGCTGATGACGTTGGAGGCGGCCGTCCCGCCGAACTTCTCCAGCAGCCGCCTGCCGTTGGAGGCGAGATCGTCCAGCGAGGTCCCGGCCGCCCCGAAGTGGGTGGCGAGCGACCGCGCGGCCTTCTTGAGCGAGGCGATGATCTGCTCCCCGCTGTCGATCAGGGCGGCCACCACGATGTACACCGCACCGCCGACGACCACGACGACCGCCACACAGGTGATCCCGGCGGCGAGCGACCGGTTCACCCCCGTCTCCACGAGACGCCGGAAGAGCGGCTGCAGCAGAGCCGTCCCCAACAGCGCCAGCAGCACCGGGATCACCGCGGTCCGGAACACCACGCACAGCTGGGCCCCGATCCACACCACCCCGGACACCAGCAGAACGGCGGCGCACCAGGCGGCGAGACGCCGGACGGGCTCGGGCAGCAGCGGGGCGGGGGCCTGCACGCCTCCAGACGATCACACGCCGGACGGCCTGTCCCGCGCGGACGGCCCACCCGGGTGACACGGCGCCGGCCACCGGCGGTCCGGCCGGTGGCGCGGTCCGCGTCCCGCACCGGGCCCGGCAGGAACGCGGAAGGGCCCTGTCCTCGAGCGGACGGGGCCCTCGCTCCCAGCGACCGGGAAGGCCTACAGCCCGTCCTCGGTCATCCCGTGAACCGCCGGGATGGTGCCGAGGCGGCCCTTCTTGAAGTCCTCGAACGCCTGCATGAGCTCGTCCCGGGTGTTCATGACGAAGGGGCCGTAGTGAGCCATCGGCTCGCGGATCGGCTGCCCGCCGAGGAGGACGACCTCCAGGTCGGGCGTGTGCGCGTCCTGCTTCTCGTCCGCGCGGACGGTCAGCGAGGAACCGGCGCCGAAGACCGCGGTCTGGCCGAGGTGGATCGGCCGGCGCTCGGCGCCCACGGTGCCGCGTCCCGCCATCACGTACGCCAAGCCGTTGAAGTCCTCCCGCCAGGGCAGGGTGACCTCCGCGCCCGGCGCCACCGTCGCGTGGATCATCGTGATCGGCGTGTGCGTGATGCCGGGGCCGGCGTGACCGTCCAGCTCACCGGCGATGACCCGCAGCAGCGCGCCGCCGTCGGGGGAGGTGAGCAGCTGGACGCTGCCGCCGCGGATGTCCTGGTAGCGCGGCGCCATCATCTTGTCCTTGGCCGGCAGGTTCACCCACAGCTGGAGGCCGTGGAAGAGGCCGCCGGACACGACCAGCGACTCCGGCGGGGCCTCGATGTGCAGCAGGCCGCTGCCCGCCGTCATCCACTGGGTGTCGCCATTGGTGATGGTGCCGCCACCACCGTTGGAGTCCTGGTGGTCGAAGACTCCGTCGATGATGTACGTGACGGTCTCGAAGCCACGGTGGGGGTGCCAGGGGGTGCCCTTGGGCTCGCCCGGCGCGTACTCCACCTCACCCATCTGGTCCATCATGATGAACGGGTCGAGATGGCGGTAGTTGATCCCCGCGAACGCCCGGCGCACCGGGAAGCCCTCGCCCTCGAATCCGCTGGGCGCGGTCGTGACGGTGAGCACGGGACGTGCCACGGCATCGGCGGGCGCGGCCACACGGGGCAGCGTCAACGGGTTCTCGACGGTCACTGCAGGCATGTCGGTTCCTCCTTGTGCGACCACTTTAGTTGAGCATTGAACTTTCTGCCACCCCCAACAGAAGAAGCCCGGAGGGAATTCCCTCCGGGCTCCGGGCGGCGGCGTCCACTGGTCCTAGCCGTACATCCGGCGCATCGCGAAGTCGACCATCTGCTCGACCGCCTTGGCGTCGAACACCATCCGGTGCTCGCCCTCCATGTCGAGCACGAAGCCGTAGCCGGTCGGCAGCAGGTCGATCACCTCAGCACCGGTGATCACGAAGTACTTGGACTCCTTGCCCGCGTACCGGCGCAGCTCCTTGAGCGAGGTGAACATCGGGATCACCGGCTGCTGGGTGTTGTGCAGCGCCAGGAACCCGGGGTTGTCGCCGCGCGGGCAGTACACCTTGGAGGTCGCGAACACCTGCTGGAAGTCCTCGGCGGCCAGCTGCCCCGTGGTGAAGGCGCGCACCGCGTCCGCGAGCGAGGGCGGCGAGGGCTCGGGATAGGCCGGAGCCTGCTGGCCGTACCCGCCGACACCGCCGGGCATCTGCTGCTGCGGAGGGACGTACCCCTGCTGTGCCGCCCCGCTGTCCATCGGCTGGCCGTATCCGTACATGAGCCACAGCGTACTGACCCGCACGAGGGCTCGGTCACACATGGCGGGATCGGGGTTGCTTCTTATTACCGACGGGTAGCATCATCGGAGCTACTAGTTGGTACGTGAACCAGATGCGAGGAGCCAGTGCCTCGCCGAGTCCTCGACGGGAGCCGTGGCCATGGGGCACTACAAGTCGAACCTCCGCGACATCGAGTTCAACCTCTTCGAAGTGCTCGGGCGCGACAAGCTGTACGGCACCGGTCCGTTCGAGGAGATGGACGCCGACACCGCCAGGAGCGTCCTGGAGGAGCTGACCCGCCTGGCGGAGAACGAGCTGGCGGAGTCCTTCGTCGACGCCGACCGCAACCCGCCGGTGTTCGACCCCGAGACGAACACCGCGCCGGTGCCGGAAACCTTCAAGAAGAGCTACAAGGCCTTCATGGACTCCGAGTACTGGCGCCTGGGCCTGCCCGAGGAGATCGGCGGCACCACCGCTCCCCCGTCCCTGATCTGGGCCTACGCGGAGCTGATCCTCGGCGCCAACCCGGCGATCTGGATGTACTCCTCCGGCCCGGCGTTCGCCCGCATCCTCTTCGAGGAGGGCACCGAGGAGCAGCGGAGGATCGCCTCGATCGCGGTCGAGAAGACCTGGGGCTCCACCATGGTGCTCACCGAGCCCGACGCCGGCTCGGACGTCGGTGCCGGCCGCACGAAGGCGGTCCAGCAGGAGGACGGCTCCTGGCACATCGAGGGCGTGAAGCGCTTCATCACCTCCGGCGAGCACGACATGGAGGAGAACATCCTCCACTACGTCCTCGCCCGCCCCGAGGGCGCCGGCCCCGGCACCAAGGGCCTGTCCCTCTTCCTCGTGCCGAAGTACCTGTTCGACTGGGAGACCGGCGAGCTGGGCGAGCGCAACGGCGTCTACGCCACCAACGTCGAGCACAAGATGGGCCTGAAGGCCTCCAACACCTGCGAGATGACCTTCGGCGACCGCCACCCCGCCAAGGGCTGGCTGATCGGCGACAAGCACGACGGCATCCGCCAGATGTTCCGCATCATCGAGTTCGCCCGCATGATGGTCGGCACGAAGGCGATCTCCACGCTGTCCACCGGCTACCTGAACGCGCTGGAGTACGCCAAGGAGCGCGTCCAGGGTCCCGACCTGGCGAACTTCATGGACAAGTCCGCGCCCAAGGTCACCATCACGCACCACCCCGACGTGCGCCGCTCGCTGATGACGCAGAAGGCGTACGCGGAGGGCATGCGCGCCCTCGTCCTGCACACCGCCGCGGTCCAGGACACGATCGCGGTCAAGGAGGCGGGCGGCGAGGACGCCTCGGCCGACCACGCGCTCAACGACCTGCTCCTGCCCATCGTCAAGGGCTACGGCTCGGAGAAGGGGTACGAGCAGCTCGCGCAGTCGCTGCAGACCTTCGGCGGCTCCGGCTTCCTCCAGGAGTACCCGGTCGAGCAGTACATCCGGGACGCCAAGATCGACACCCTGTACGAGGGCACCACGGCCATCCAGGGCCAGGACTTCTTCTTCCGGAAGATCGTCCGCAACCAGGGCGCCGCGCTGAACTCGGTCGCCGAGGACATCAAGGAGTTCCTGGCCCTCGGCACCGGCGGGGAGGACCTGGCCGGCGCCCGCGAGCACCTCGCCAGGGCCGCCGCCGAACTGGAGGCCCTCGTCGGCCTGATGCTGACCGACCTCGCCGCCACCGAGAAGGACGTCAAGAGCATCTACAAGGTGGGCCTGAACACCACCCGCCTGCTGCTCGCCTCCGGTGACGTGATCGTCGGCCACCTGCTGCTCAAGGGCGCCGCGATCGCCGCCGAAAAGCTGGAGACGGCCTCCTCGAAGGACCGGGCGTTCTACCAGGGCAAGATCGCGGCGGCGAAGTTCTTCGCGGCCAACGTCCTGCCGGGCGTCACCCTGGCCCGCAAGGTCGCCGAGAACGTGGACCTGGACCTGATGGAGCTGGACGAGGCCGCCTTCTAGGACGGCCCCGGCCCCGGCGCCCGCCCCACCCCCCACCTGCGCCTCTCCCGACCCCCCACACACGAGGGTCCGCTTCCGACACCGGGAGCGGACCCTCGTGACGTCGTTAAGGTGAACCCATGAGTACAAGCCAGCGCTTCGACCGCGGCCACACCGACGACCTGATGTCCTTCCTGACGGCGAGCCCGTCGCCGTACCACGCCGTGGCGAACACAGCCGAGCGGCTGGAGAAGGCCGGCTTCCGCCAGGTCTGCGAGACGGACGCGTGGGACGGCACGGCAGGCGGAAAGTACGTGCTGCGCGGCGGGGCGATCGTGGCCTGGTACGTCCCCGAGGGTGCCGCGCCGCACACTCCCTTCCGCATCGCGGGCGCGCACACCGACTCCCCCAACCTGCGGGTCAAGCCGCTGCCCGACACCGGGGCGCACGGCTGGCGCCAGGTCGCCGTGGAGATCTACGGCGGCCCGCTGATGAACTCCTGGCTCGACCGCGACCTGGGCCTGGCCGGCCGGCTCACGCTGCGCGACGGCTCCACCCGCCTGGTCAACGTCGACCGCCCGCTGCTGCGCGTCCCCCAGCTGGCGATCCACCTGGACCGCCAGGTCTCTGCGGAGGGCCTCAAGCTGGACAAGCAGCGACACCTGCAACCGGTGTGGGGCCTGGGCGACGACGTCCGCGACGGCGACCTGATCGCCTTCCTCGAGGCGGAAGCGGGGCTCGCCGCGGGCGAGGTGGCCGGCTGGGACCTGATGACGCACTCCGTGGAGCCCCCCGCCTACCTGGGCCGGGACCGGGAGCTGCTGGCCGGCCCCCGGATGGACAACCTGCTGTCGGTGCACGCCGCCGCGGCGGCGCTCGCGGCCGTCACGGCGGGGGCGCCGGAGTTGCCGTACATCCCGGTGCTGGCCGCCTTCGACCACGAGGAGAACGGCTCCCAGTCGGACACCGGCGCGGACGGCCCGCTGCTCGGATCGGTGCTGGAGCGCTCGGTGTTCGCGCGCGGTGGATCGTTCGAGGACCGGGCGCGCGCCTTCGCCGGCACGGTCTGCCTGTCCTCCGACACCGGCCACGCCGTCCACCCCAACTACGCCGAGCGGCACGACCCGACCCACCACCCGCGCGCGGGCGGCGGTCCGATCCTCAAGGTCAACGTCAACAACCGCTACGCGACGGACGGTTCGGGGCGCGCGGTATGGGCGGCGGCCTGCGAGAAGGCCGGCGTCCCCTTCCAGTCCTTCGTCTCCAACAACTCGATGCCGTGCGGCACGACCATCGGCCCGATCACCGCGGCCCGGCACGGCATCCGCACCGTCGACATCGGCGTGGCCATCCTGTCGATGCACAGCGCCCGTGAACTGTGCGCCGCCGACGACCCGTTCCTGCTGGCGAACGCGCTGGTGGCGTTCCTGGAGGGCTGAGCGGCGCGGCCTCCCCCAAGCTCTCGGCTTCGCTCGAGCAGAGGGACCCCCATGGCCCATGAGCGGCCGCCTCCGCATGGTCACCCGGCTTGCGGGTACCCGGAGTTGACCGGAAGGGACCGGAACCGTCCGGAACCACCGGACCCGACACCGGACAGGGAGGCGACACTCATGGGCCTCGGCGGCTGCATCATCCTCATCGCCGTGGGAGCCATTCTCACGTTCGCGACCGACTGGCACATGCAGGGGGTCGACCTGCACGTGGTCGGCGTCATCCTGATGATCGTCGGCCTGATCGGCGTCACGACGTTCAGCAGCATCTACCGGCGCCGCCGCGTCATGGTTCCCCCCACCACGGTCGTCGAAGAGGACCGCCACCACCACGCACGCGACGGCTACGGCGACGGCATCTGAGCACGTGCCGAGCCGGTTCCGCAGCAACGGAACATGACGGACAGTCGGCCACAAGCTTGAGCATTCCGTTACTCGCACCTCCTTGTCGTGTTGTGTGAATATCGTGAAGACTTGGCGCCCTTGAGCCCGTAGGGGAGAAACCGGGCGCCAAGCGACCATCACGACGGGGGACTCTGCCGTGCTCGACTTCGCCGCACGCGGCGGCGCCTTGGATGCTGCGCCGACAGCTCGGCCACGACCCGCGGGCCGGCACGCCGCCCGCCGCGCGCACGCCGCCGAGGAGGAACCGCCCGGCAGACCCCGGCTCGCGGTCCTGATCCCCGCCCACAACGAGCAGGACCGCGTCGCCGCCGCGATCGAGGGCCTGTGGCGGCAGAGCCGGCGGCCGGACCTGATCGTGGTCGTCGCCGACAACTGCACCGACGACACCGCCCACATCGCCGTCGCGCACGGCGCGCAGGTCTTCCACACCCAGGGCAACACGCACAAGAAGGCGGGCGCGCTCAACCAGGCCATCGCCTGGGTGCTGCCCCACCTCGACGACCGGGACCTGCTGCTGGTGCAGGACGCCGACACCGTGCTCAACCCGTGGTTCGCCGAGACCGCCCTGGCCACCTTCAACCGCAAGGTCGGCGCCGTCGGCGGAGTCTTCTACGGCGAGGAGGGCGGCGGCCTGCTCGGTCTGCTCCAGCGCATGGAGTTCCACCGCTACGCCTGGGAGCTGGAGCGCACCGGGGGCAAGGCGCAGGTGCTCACCGGCACCGGCACCATGTTCCGGGCCCGGGTGCTGCGCGAGGTGCGGGCGGCCCGCCGCGCCGGTGTCATCGGCGGAGGCAACGGTTACTACAGCCTCGCCTCCCTCACCGAGGACGACGAGATGACCAAGGCGGTCAAGACCCTCGGCTACCGCGCCATGTCACCGGCCGGCTGCGCGGTCACCACCGAGGTCATGCCGACCCTGGGCAAGCTGTGGCACCAGCGGCTGCGCTGGCAGCGCGGCGCCCTGGAGAACCTCCGCGACTACGGCTGGACCCGCGTCACCGCCCGCTACTTCCTCCAGCAGTTCCTCATGGGGTTCGGCGCGCTGTCCTTCCTCGTCTACCTGACCTTCATGACCACGTCCATCGCCCTGTACGGCCCGCCGGGCCTGTCACCGGTGTGGACCTCGATCGGCCTGATCTTCGTCGTCGAGAAGGTCGTCTCCGTACGTCGCGCCGGCCCCCTGCCGATGCTGGTGGCGCTGCTGATGATCCCGGAGATGCTCTACGACCTCTTCCAGCACGCCGTCTACTTCTCCTCCCTGTGGGGCCTGCTGCGCCGCAGCGAGGAGAAGTGGGTGGCCACCTGACCCCCTCATCCCGTGCCGCACCCGCGGCGCGTCCTCTTCACACCCGCACCAGAGCAAGGAGAACGACATGTACGGACGAGTCGTCGGCGCCGGCACCACCGGCGCCGGAGGCGCCACGCTGGCCGCCACCGGCGTGTGGATGAACAGCATGGCCATGATGGTCGCGGCCAGCACCCTGGTGGCCGCGGGAGTGGCCCTGTTCAAGCTGGCGCCGCGCCCGCGGCGCCGCTAGTCCCAGGGCCGCTCGGGCGATCAGCCTGCCGCGGTCTCGTCCATCCCGGCCAGGACGAGCGGCAGCCGGTCCGTCGCGCCCTCGGTGAGACGGACCGGAACGCCCCAGTCCTGCTGGTGCACATGGCAGGCGGGGTACTCGTTCGCGGGGTCGTCGTCGCACGAGGCCGCCATCGCGGAGACGTGCAGGACACCCTCCGGGACGGCGGGGTTCAGCTCCAGTTCGCGGCACAGGTCGGTGTCCGCGCCCTCGCCCTTCAGCAGCAGCTCGGGCGGGGTCGAGGAGACCAGCAGCCGGGTCGACGGGCCGTACCGGGTGTCGAGCTTCTGACCGGCCGGGGCCTGGAAGATCACGTCCAGGCTCAGGCGGCCGGGGGCGACCTCCGTCGCCGCGCGCCGGGTGCGGTGGGCGACGGCCTCGACCCGTACCGCCTCCTCCGGCAGCCGCAGCCGGGTCAGCCGGTGCCTGGCCGACTCCACGACCACGATGTCCTCACCTGCCAGCACGGCGTCGCTGGGCTCACGCAGGTCGGTGGCGAGGGTCGTGACCTCGCCGGTCGCCGGGTCGTAGCGGCGCAGGGCGTGGTTGTAGGTGTCGCTGACGGCGACCGAGCCGTCCGGCAGCGCGGTCACGCCCAGCGGGTGCTGGAGCAGCGCCTGTCCGGCGGCTCCGTCCCGGTGCCCGAAGTCGAACAGCCCGGTGCCGACCGCCGTGTGGACGGCGCCGTCGAGATCCACCCAGCGCAGGGCGGACGTCTCGGAGTCGGCGAGCCACAGCCGGTCGGGCGTCGCCGCGAGCCCGGAGGGCTGCGCGAACCAGGCCTCCGCGCCGGGCCCGTCGACGAGCCCCTCGTTCGTGGTCCCGGCGGTGACGGCGACGGTACCCCCGGCCGGGTCGTAGGCCCACAGCTGGTGCACGCCCGCCATGGCGATCCACACCTTGCCGTTCCACCAGGCCACGTCCCAGGGCGAGGACAGCTTCACGTCCAGCGCGGGACCGGACGTGGCCTCGCCCTGCATCCACTGGTGTCCGGTACCGGCCAGGGTCGTGGTCTCACCCGTCTCCGGGTCGAAGCGCCGCAGGGCGTGGTTGACCGTGTCGGCGACCACGACGCTGCCGTCCGGCAGGAGTGCGAGCCCCTGCGGCTCCTGGAACCCGGCCCGGTCCGGGCCGCCGTCGGTCATCCCCCGGCCGCCCTGGCCGATCCGCCGCACCACGGTCTCGCCGTCCTCCGCCAGCTCCACCAGCTGGTGCCGGGTGGTGTCGCTGACCAGGAAGTTCCCGGACGGCAGCAGCACCGCCTTGCCCGGGAAGCGCAGGGTGGTGGGCTCCGGCTCCGGCGGCACGTACGGCCCGTCGCCGCGGCGCAGGGTGCCCTTCGCCTCGTGCTCGGCCTCCAGCTCCTCCACCAGCCGCTCGATCGCGTGCGCGTGACCCTCGCCGGCGTGCTGCGCGACGATGTAGCCCTCCGGGTCGATGACGACCAGCGTCGGCCAGGCCCTTACCGCGTACTGCTTCCAGGTGGCGAGCTCCGGGTCGTCGAGCACCGGATGCTCCACCCCGTACCGCTCCACCGCGTCGACCACCGCCTGGTGCTCCGCCTCGTGCACGAACTTCGGCGAGTGCACCCCGACGACCACGACCGTGTCCCGGTGCTTCTCCTCCAGCTCCCGCAGCTCGTCCAGGACGTGCAGGCAGTTCACGCAGCAGAACGTCCAGAAATCCACCACGACGCACTTGCCTCGCAGGTCGGCGAGCGTGAGGTTCTTCCCACCAGTGTTGAGCCAGCCGCCCTTGCCGATCAGCTCGGGGGCGCGTACGCGGGCGCGTCGGGGTGCCGTGTCGTTCATGGGACCAAGGGTGCCACCCGCCGGCGGCGGCCCGCCCGGCGCGGTGCCGTACTGGGCCCGTCGGACCACCGGCGGCGTCGCCGGGGCGGAGCCGGGGAAGCGGTGAGGACATGAGATTCCTCGTACGCGACCGGATTTTCGGCATCGGTGACGACTACTGGATCGAGGACGAGCACGGCCGCAAGGTCTTCCTCGTCGACGGCAAGGCGATGCGGCTGCGGGACACCTTCGAGCTGAAGGACACCCACGGCCGGGTTCTGATCAACATCCACCAGAAGATGCTCGCGTTGCGGGACACGATGGTGATCGAGCGGGACGGGGAGGCCCTGGCGAAGATCAGGCGCAAGCGGCTGTCGCTGCTGCGCAACCACTACCGGGTGTCCATGGTGGACGGCACCGAGCTCGACGTCAGCGGCAAGATCCTCGACCGGGAGTTCGCCGTCGAGTACGACGGCGAACTGCTCGCGGTGATCTCCCGGCGATGGCTGAGCGTCGTGGAGACCTACGGCGTCGACGTCGTGCGCGAGGACGCCGACCCCGCGCTGGTGATCGCGGTGGCGGTGTGCGTGATCCACCTGGCGGAGAAGGAACGCGAGGAGCGGTAGGCGCCGGGAGAGGAGCGGTGGGCGCTAGGAGGCGTCCTGGCGGCGCGGCGGATCCAGGCCGAGGACCCGGTCCTTCAGGGCCGGGAACTGGTCCCGGGTGGCCGGCACCCTCGCCGGGTCGAAGTCGACCGTGAGGACCTCCTCGCCGGGGCCGGCCTCGGCCAGCACCTCGCCCCAGGGGTCCACCACGATCGAGTGACCCGCCTGCGGAACTCCGGCGTGCGTCCCGGCCGTTCCACAGGCGAGCACGAACGCCTGGTCCTCCACCGCCCGCGCTCGGGCCAGCAGCGTCCAGTGTGCGCGCCGGCGCTCGGGCCAGCCCGCCGGGACCACCAGGGTCTGCGCCCCGGCGTCGACGAGCCCGCGGAAGAGTTCGGGGAAACGGAGGTCGTAACAGGTCGCGAGGCCCAGGGTGGTGTCCGGCAGAGGGACCGTCACCAGTTCCCGCCCCGCGCTCATCAGCACGGCCTCGCCCTTGTCGAAGCCGAAGCGGTGGATCTTGCGGTAGACGGCGGCCAACTCGCCGGAGGGGGAGAAGACCAGGGAGGTGTTGTAGAGGGAGTCCGCGGCCGAGTGGCCGTCGGACGCGGCGCGTTCGGGGATCGAGCCGGCATGCAGCCACACGCCCGCGTCGCTCGCCGCCTTGGCCATCGCCTCGTAGGTGGGACCCTCCAGCGGTTCGGCCTCGCGTTCGAACTCCTCGAAGGCGAAGGCCCCGGTGGTCCACAACTCCGGCAGCACCACCAGGTCGGCCCCGGCCTGCTCGCACACCAGCGCGGCCGCCCGCCGACGCCGCGAATCGACCGATTCACCCTCGTTCACGGCAATCTGGATCAGCGAGGCGCGCACACTACCACCGTCCTGGCACTCGAGTCGTCCGGACAGGCCTACGATCGTCACACGAAAGCACTGCCGGGCTGCCTCACGGCAGCGTAACTTAGCGTTCCAAGACACCCGCCGACCGCTGCCACCTCCCACTGGCAATGCCATCACATCCGCCCGTGTACCGACCGCCGAGGGGTCCCGTTCCGTGAGTCTGCATCCCACCCTCCAGCCCTACGCCGATGCCTGGACCCACTCCGTCGAGGCGATATCGGAGCTGATGCAGCCCCTGGTGGAGGCCGATTGGAACCGGCGCACCCCGTGCCCGGGCTGGTCGGTCCGCGACATCGTCTCGCACATCATCGGCATGGACTGCGAGATGCTGGGCGACCCGCGGCCCATCCACGCGCTCCCGCGCGACCTGTTCCACGTCACCAACGAGCACCAGCGCTACATGGAGATGCAGGTCGACGTCCGCCGCCACCACACGTCGCCGGAGATGACCTCCGAGCTGGAGTACACGATCATCCGCCGCAGCCGCCAGCTGCGGAACGAGTCCCGCGACCCCGGCACCAAGGTGCGCGGCCCGCTCGGCGCGGAGATCACCCTCGAAGAGGCCATGCGCTACCGCGCCTTCGACATCTGGGTACACGAGCAGGACCTGCGCGCGGCCCTCGGCCGCCCCGCCGAGCTCGACTCGCCCGGCGCCCATGTCGCCCGGGACTACCTGCTGGCCGCCCTGCCGGACGTGGTCGCGGTCAAGGCGGACGCCCCGCGCAGCTCGGCGATCGTCTTCGACGTGCACGGCCCGGTGGAGTTCCTGCGCACGATCCGCGTCGACATCCAGGGCCGCGGCACCCTGGAGACGGCCCCGGCCCTCGGCCCGGCGGCGACCCTCGCGCTCGACTGGGAGACCTACGTCCGCCTGGCCTGCGGCCGGGTCACCCCGGAAGCGGTCGCGGACCGTGTGAAGACCGAGGGCGACCTGGACCTGGCGGCGGCGATCCTGCGGAACTTCGTCGTGACGGCCTAGTGCCGGGCGTCGCGACGGGGTGAACGTTGCCTGTCGGGGCGCTAGGACCGTGGCCACGGACAGACGTGCCTCCCCGGGGACGAGCCGGATCCCCCCTGCTCCAGGAGCCGGGGGGAGGCGCCTCCCGGCCCGCGGCGAGCGCACCGGCCCCGGCCCCGCCTCGCGGCGGTGGAGGGCGCCGTCACGCCGGCACGTGCACCGTCTCCACCCGGCTGGCGACCAGCCGCTCCCGCTCCCGCCGGGCCGCCCGCTTCCGCAGCCGCAGGATCTGGCTCACGCCCAGCGCCTGGAGCACGAACACCGCCGAGAAGGCGATCCGGTAGTCGTCCCCGGTCGCGTCCAGCAGCACGCCGATCGCGAACAGCGTCGTCATCGAGGCCACGAAGCCGCCCATGTTGGTGATGCCCGACGCCGTCCCCTGACGCTCCGCCGGATTCGCCGGCCGCGCGAAGTCGAACCCGATCATCGAGGCCGGACCGCACGCGCCGAGCACCAGGCACAGCACGACCAGCAGCCACATCGGCACCCGCCCGCCCGGATACGCCAGCGTCACCGCCCACATGCCCGAGGTCGCCGCCACCGTGCCGAGCGCGAGCGGCAGCCGCGCCGCGTGGTGCCGGGCGACGATCTGCCCGTACACGAGCCCGACGGCCATGTTGGACACCACGACGAGCGTGAGCAGTTCACCCGCGTCCGCCCGCGACAGGCCCTGGGCCTCGACCAGGAACGGCAGCCCCCACAGCAGCAGGAACACCATCGCCGGGAACTGCGTGGTGAAGTGCACCCACAGCCCGAGCCGCGTCCCGGGCTCCCGCCAGGCCGCGGCGATCTGCCGGCGTACGTACGCGGCGCCCAGGTGGGGCAGCGGCTCCGGTTCGTGGCCCTCCGGGTGGTCCTTGAGGAACAGCACCAGCAGCACCAGCACCACGGCTCCGGCCAGCGCGCTGCCCGCGAAGGCCGCCGTCCAGCCCACGCCGTGCAGCAGCCGGGCCAGCACCAGCGTGGACACCAGGTTGCCCGCCATTCCGGCCAGCCCGGCCAGCTGGGCGACCAGCGGCCCGCGCCGGGCGGGGAACCACCGGGTACCCAGCCGCAGCACGCTGATGAACGTCATGGCGTCCCCGCAGCCGAGCAGCGCGCGCGAGGCGAGCGCGGTGCCGTACGACGGGGAGAACGCGAAGCCGAGCTGGCCGGCCGTGAAGAGCACGGCGCCGATGGCCAGCACCTTCTTGGTGCCGAGCCGGTCGACGAGCAGGCCGACCGGTATCTGCATGCCGGCGTAGACGAGGAGTTGGAGGATCGAGAACGTCGACAGCGCCGAGGCGCCCACGTGGAAGCGGTCGGCGGCGTCGAGTCCGGCGACGCCCAGGGAGGTGCGGAAGATGACGGCGACGAAGTAGACGGCGACGCCGATGCTCCAGACGGCGACGGCGCGCCGGCCGCCGGGCGGATCACCGGGCAGGGAGGCCGGCGAGGACGACGAGGACGACGAGCTCACCGGACCTCCCCCCGGGCGAGGTGGGAGAACCAGTTGACGTGCCGGTGCACGATGTCGACGGCCGCCTCCGCGTTCCCCGAGCGCAGCGCGTCCAGGATCTCCTCGTGCTCGGCGAGGGTCTTGGCGAGCCGGTCGGGGTGGGAGTGCATGACGGCGACGCCCATGCGCAGCTGACGGTCGCGCAACTGGTCGTAGAGCCGGGACAGGATCTCGTTGCCGCCGCTGCGGACGATCTCGGCGTGGAAGCAGCGGTCGGTGACGGCGGCCGCGGCGAAGTCACCGGCGGCTGCCTGCTTCTTCTGCTTCTGGAGCAGTTCCTCGAGCCGCTCGATGAGCCCCGGCGGCGCGGGTACGGCCTTCCGGGCCGCGTGCTCCTCGACCAGTTGCCGGGTCTCGACCACGTCGGCGATCTCCTGCGCGGAGACCGGCAGGACCAGGGCCCCCTTCTTCGGGTAGAGCTTGATGAGCCCCTCGACCTCCAGCCGCAGCAGCGCCTCGCGCACGGGCGTGCGCGAGACCCCGACAGCCTCGGCCAGCTCCCCCTCGGTCAGCAGGGTGCCGCCCTCGTAACGGCGATCCAGGACGGCTTGCTTGACGTGTGCGTACACGCGATCGGCGGCGGGGGGCTGTTTCACGGCCAGGCTCATGTCCACAGCATAGATACAACACGTACCCAAGGCCCGCCCCATCCAGCATGCGGACCATCCGGCCCGCCGGCCGAATCCGCCCCGGAAGCCGCGCAACCATCCGCCCCAGCCGTGAGTCAGACAGGTGCGGCCCCACTTTGTGGGCTCTCAACTCTGCCGCACCGCAGAGGAATTCAACATAATCGGGGTACTTCACTTGAAAACCGGCATCCAGGGCATCCGTATCCGCAGAGCCGCCGCAGTCGTCGTGACAACGAGCGCCGTGCTCGCCGCCGGGGCCCTCACCGCGGCACCCGCGCAGGCCGTCACCGCGCCGTCGATCGTGGCCAAGGGCGGCTACGTGATGGACGACGCGACCGGCAAGTCCCTCTACGCCAAGGCCGCGGACACCAAGCGCTCCACGGGCTCCACCACGAAGATCATGACCGCCAAGGTCGTGCTGGCCCAGCCGAATCTGAACCTCGACGCCAAGGTCACCATCCAGAAGGCGTACAGCGACTACGTCGTCAAGAACAACGCCTCCCAGGCCCACCTGATCGTCGGCGACAAGGTGACCGTCCGCCAGCTGCTGTACGGCCTGATGCTGCCCTCGGGCTGCGACGCCGCGTACGCGCTGGCCGACAAGTACGGTTCGGGCACGACGCGGGACGCGCGCGTGAAGTCCTTCATCGGCAAGATGAACAGCAGTGCCAAGAGCCTCGGCATGACGAACACGCGCTTCGACTCGTTCGACGGCATCGGCAACGGCAACAACTACTCCACGCCGCGCGACCTGACGCAGCTGGCGCGCAGCGCGATGAAGAACTCCACGTTCCGCACGATCGTGAAGACGAAGACGTACACGGCCAAGACCGTCACCAAGACGGGCAGCACCCGCACGATGGGCACGTGGACGAACACGAACACGCTGCTCAACAGCTACAGCGGCGCGATCGGCGTGAAGACGGGCTCCGGTCCCCAGGCCGGCGCCTGCCTCGTCTTCGCCGCCACCAGGAACGGCAGGACCGTCATCGGCACGGTTCTGGCCTCCACCACGTACGCGCAGCGCGCGACGGACGCCACGAAGCTCCTGAACTACGGGTTCGCCAAGAAGGTCTGACACCCGCCCACCAGGCCGAAGGGCCCGCCGCTGACCTCAGCGGCGGGCCCTTTTCCTGCGCCCGCGCGTATGAATGGTGCTAGCATCATTAGCATCATGTTGCTGCGATTGGACAAGAGGGACACCCGGCCTCTGCACGAGCAGGTCGCCGGCGCCGTCCGGCGCGCCATCGCCGAGGGGGAATGCCGCCCGGGCGACCGGCTGCCGTCGGCGCGCGATCTCTCGCAGATGCTCGACATCAACATCAACACCGTCCTGCGCGGCCTGCGCGGCCTGCGGGACGAGGGACTGCTGGAGTTCCGCCGGGGACGAGGGGTGACCGTGGCGGAGGGCGCGGACCGGCACTCGGGGCTGCGGATCCGGGTGCACGAACTGGTGGCCGAGGCGGGCCGCCTGGGCTACAGCCCGAACGACCTCATCGAGATGATCAGGGGGACGCGGTGAACAACTCGAGCAGGCACGGAAACGGGACGCGCTGGGGAGCCGCCGTCTGGACGGCCGGTGTCGCGGTCCTGATCGCCGCGCTGCCCTGGGCCGCGAGCGACCGGCTGCCGGACCGGTTGGCGACCCACTGGCAGGCATCCGCGGCCGACGGCTCGATGCCGCTGTGGGCGGCCTCCCTCGTCCCCGCGCTGGTCTGGCTCGTGCTGGGCGTGGGCATGGAGGTGCTGCGGCGGCGGGCCGGGGAGGACGGCCTGGCGGTGACGCGGCCGCGGGCCCTGGCCGGGCTGCTGTCGGCCGGTGTACTCATCGTCGGTGGCCAGCTCTCCGTCGTGCGGGCGAACCTCGATCACACGGACTGGCACCAGGTGCGGCTGCCGATCGCGGGCATCGTCGTCTCACTGGTCGCGGCGGTGCTCGCCGGGATCGCCGGCTGGCTGGTGGGCACGCGGAGACAGGTCTCTGGTCCGGCGTCCCCGGGACGGAACACCGACGGGCCCACGCTGGAGATCCCCGAGGGGCAGCGGGTGGTGTGGTTCTCGCGCACCACCAACCTCTGGCTGCACCTCGTCGCGGCCGTGACCGGAGTGGTGGCGGTGGCCGCCCTGGTCGCGCTCGTCGCCGGACTCGCCGGGCCCGGCGCGGGGTGGTCGCTGTTCGCCTCGTGCGCGGTCGCCTCCCTCGCGGGGGCCGGCTGCGCCTCGGTCCAGACGCGTGTGTCCCGGCGGGGCCTGGAGGTGGCCTTCGGCCCGCTCGGCTGGCCGGTACGGCGCTGGGCGCCCGACGCGATCGAGTCCGCCCGCGCCGAGAACCGTACGCCCGCGCAGGTCGGCGGCTGGGGCTACCGCTTCAGCGGCCTGGGCACCACGGTCATGCTGCGGGCCGGGGAGTGCCTGGTGATCCGGGCCCGGGGCAGCCGGAGCGACTTCGCGGTCAGCGTGGACGACGCCGAACGCGGCGCCGCCCTCCTGAACGCACTGCGCACCCGCCAGCCGAGCTGACACCACCGCAAACGCCGGGGCGGCGCACCTCCGTGAGAGGTGCGCCGCCCCGTTTTCGCCGTAGGCCGCTAGGCCGCTAGCTAGGCCGCTAGGCCCAGGTGATCAGTCGCTTCGGCTGTTCCAGGATCGCGGCCACGTCGGCCAGGACCTTGGAGCCGAGTTCGCCGTCGACCAGGCGGTGGTCGAAGCTGAGCGCCAGCGTGGTGACCTGGCGGGGCTTGACCTTGCCCTTGTGGACCCACGGCTGGAGCTTGATCGCGCCGACGGCGAGGATCGCGGACTCGCCGGGGTTGAGGATCGGCGTGCCGGTGTCGACGCCGAAGACGCCGACGTTGGTGATCGTCACCGTGCCGCCCTGCATGGCCGCCGGGGACGTCCTGCCCTCGCGTGCCGTGGACACCAGCTCGCCGAGGGCCTCCGCGAGCTGCGGCAGCGTCTTGACGTGGGCGTCCTTGACGTTCGGGACGATCAGGCCGCGCGGGGTCGCCGCCGCGATGCCCAGGTTGACGTAGTGCTTCTGGACGATCTCCTGCGCCGCCTCGTCCCAGGACGCGTTGATCTCCGGGTTGCGCTTGATGGCGACCAGCAGGGCCTTGGCGATCAGCAGCAGCGGGTTGACCCGCAGCCCCTGCATCTCCTTGTCCTGCTTGAGCTCCTCGACCAGCTTCATCGTGCGCGTCACGTCCACCGTCACGAACTCCGTGACGTGCGGGGCCGTGAACGCCGAGCCGACCATCGCCGCCGCCGTCGCCTTGCGGACGCCCTTGACGGGGATACGGGTCTCGCGCGCCCCGTCGTAGCTCGCGGCGGGAGCCGGAGCCGCGACCGCCGGGGCCACCGCCGCCGGCGCCTTGGGGGCCGTGGGTTCGGCCGGTGCCGCCACCGCCGCGTGCACGTCCTCGCGCGTGATGATGCCGTCCGGACCGGACGGCACGACCGCGGCGAGGTCCACGCCCAGGTCCTTGGCCAGCTTGCGCACCGGAGGCTTGGCCAGCGGGCGGGGCCCGGTGGGGGCCGCGGCGGCCGCCGGGGCCGCGGCGCCGTGGCCGTTCAGCTCCGGCCGGGGTGCCGTCGCCGCCGGGGCGGCCGCGGCCTCCGGGCCCTTGCGCGGACGGCGCTTGGTGGAGGACGCCGAGACGCCGTAGCCCACGAGCACCGGCTGGCGGCCCTGTGGCTTCTCCTCCCCGTCCGTGTTCGGCTCGGTCTTCGGCTCTGCCACCGGAGCGGCCTGCGCCGGGACCTCGGCCGGCGCCGCGCCCGCCACCTGCACCGCGATGATGGACGTGCCCACGTCCACCGTGGTGCCCTCGGCGAAGTGCAGCTCGCGCACCACCCCGTCGTAGGGGATGGGCAGTTCGACGGCCGCCTTGGCGGTCTCGACCTCGCAGACCACCTGGCCGTCGGTGACCGTGTCACCGGGCTGGACGTACCACTTGAGGATCTCCGCCTCGGTCAGACCCTCGCCGACATCCGGCATCTTGAACTCACGCACGGACCCATCGGTCATCGTCGTCACGAACCTCTCCCTCAGTACGCCAGCGAGCGGTCGACGGCGTCGAGCACGCGGTCCAGGTCCGGCAGGTAGGACTCCTCCAGGCGGGCCGGCGGGTACGGGGCGTGGTAGCCGCCGACCCGCAGCACGGGGGCCTCCAGGTGGTAGAAGCAGCGCTCGGTGATCCGGGCGGCGATCTCCGCGCCGGAACCGAAGAACACCGGCGCCTCGTGGACGACGACGAGGCGGCGGGTCCGCTCCACCGAGGCCTGGATGGCGTCGAAGTCGATCGGGGAGACCGAGCGCAGGTCCAGGACCTCCAGGGACTTGCCCTCCTCGGCGGCCGCGGCGGCGACCTCCTGGCAGAGCTTCACCATCGGGCCGTAGGCCGCCAGGGTCAGGTCCGTGCCCTCGCGGACGACCTGCGCCTTGTGCAGCGGGTTCGGGATGGCCTCCGTGTTGACCTCGGCCTTGTCCCAGTAGCGCCGCTTGGGCTCGAAGTAGATCACCGGGTCGTCGCTCTGGATGGCCTGCTGCATCATCCAGTACGCGTCCGACGCGTTGGAGGGGCTGACGACCTTCAGGCCCGCCACGTGCGCGAACAGCGCCTCGGGGGACTCCGAGTGGTGCTCGACCGCGCCGATGCCGCCGCCGTAGGGGATGCGGACGACGACCGGGAGCTTGACCTTGCCCAGCGAGCGGGCGTGCATCTTCGCGAGCTGCGTGACGATCTGGTCGTACGCCGGGAAGACGAAGCCGTCGAACTGGATCTCGACCACCGGGCGGTAGCCGCGCAGGGCGAGGCCGATCGCGGTGCCGACGATGCCGGACTCGGCGAGCGGGGTGTCGATGACGCGGCTCTCGCCGAAGTCCTTCTGGAGGCCGTCCGTCACCCGGAACACGCCGCCGAGCTTGCCGACGTCCTCGCCCATGATGAGGACCTTGGGGTCGTTGTCCAGGGCACGGCGCAGCGACTCGTTGATCGCCTTGGCCAGGGCCATCTTCTCAGCAGCCATGATCAGACCCCCTCTGCGTCCGCGAACGACGCCTGGTAGGCGGCGAACTGGGCGCGCTCCTCGTCGACGAGCGCGTGCCCGTCCGCGTACACGTTCTCGAAGATGGCGAAGAGGTCCGGGTCGGGCATGGCACGGACCACTTCGCGCACTCGTTTGCCCAACGCCTCGCTCTCGGTCTCGAGTTCCTCGAAGAATCCCTCGTCCGCGTGGTTTGCGGCCTCCAGGTGGCGGCGAAGGCGCAGGATCGGGTCCTTCGCCTCCCAGGCCAGGCGCTCCTCGTCGCCCCGGTAGCGGGTGGGGTCGTCGGAGGTGGTGTGGGCGCCCATGCGGTAGGTGTACGCCTCGACCAGGGTGGGGCCCTCGCCGTTGCGGGCGCGCTCCAGCGCCCACTTGGTGACGGCGAGGCAGGCCAGCACGTCGTTGCCGTCGACGCGGACGCCGGGGAAGCCGAAGCCCGCCGCGCGCTGGTAGAGCGGGACGCGGGTCTGCTTCTCGGTCGGCTCGGAGATCGCCCACTGGTTGTTCTGGCAGAAGAACACCACGGGGGCGTTGTAGACCGCGGAGAAGGTGAAGGCCTCGGCCACGTCGCCCTGGCTGGAGGCACCGTCGCCGAAGTAGGCGATGACCGCGGAGTCGGCGCCGTCCTTGGCGACGCCCATCGCGTAGCCGGTGGCGTGCAGCGCCTGGGAGCCGATGACGATCGTGTAGAGGTGGAAGTTGTTGCCGTTGGGGTCCCAGCCGCCGTTGTTCACACCCCGGAACATGCCGAGCAGGTTGGTCGGATCCACCCCGCGGCACCAGGCGACGCCGTGCTCACGGTAGGTCGGGAAGACGTAGTCGTCCTCGCGGGTGGCGCGGCCTGAGCCGATCTGGGCGGCCTCCTGGCCGAGCAGCGAGGCCCACAGCCCCAGTTCGCCCTGGCGCTGCAGGGCGGTGGCCTCGGCGTCGAAGCGGCGGGTGAGCACCATGTCGCGGTACAGGCCGCGAAGCTCCTCGGCGGTGATGCCGGCGACGTACTTGTCGTACTCGGCGTTCTTGACGCGCTTGCCCTCGGGCGTCAGCAACTGCACGAGTTCGGGGTCGGCGCTCTTCTTGGCGCCGGTACGCCGCCCGGTGCCGGCGGCTTTCGCGCCGGTCGCGCCGGCCTTGCTTCCGGCGCTGCGTCGCGATGTGCGCGCGGCAGTGCTCTCCACGGTCACGTGTGCTCCTCCGTCGGTCCGGCCCCGGGGTTGCCGGTAGCCAGTGCGGCTCACCTGTTCCGGACCACCGGGCACGGGGTGGGTGCCGCTCGGCCGGGAACAGGCGTGACAGGTGCCCCGGCGAGCGCCCTGCAGCAGTCACGTTACCCAGTGCTCCACATTTCTGGGAAACCCCTCCTGACCTGGGCGTTTCCTTGGATTTCCAAGTATTTTCACTTGGACGTCCAAGTACCTCGCCGGACAGTCGGGGCAGCCGCTGGTCACAGCCGTGCAGGGGGGCCGGAACACCGGCACGTTATCCCGGCCACCCCTGAGTCGGGAAGGGTCGGCGAATGGCCGGAACTACTCTTGATGGATGACTCCGCACGAGGGACGGCGAAACAGGACCCTCAGGGCGGTGACGAGGAATGCCGCCGAGAGCGTACCGGCGCACGGCGGGCGGCTGTCGGGACGACATCGCGACCTCATGTGACCGAAAGCGACCATCGACGACTGTCTGTGACAAGCCCCAGCTCACGGCCTCCACCGGTGCCCTAGCATCTGGCGCGTGCCGCGCCCATGTGTACCACCCCCCGTGCCCCACGCGCCCCCTCTGAGCGCCTTGCTGCGCCAGTACGCCGCCGGTTCCGCCCTCACCTGCGAGCCGGTCGACCAGGGCCTGCTCAACCGCGGCTACCGGCTGTGCACGACCCGCGGCCGTTATTTCCTCAAGCACCACTTCGATCCGGACACCGCCGACCCCGCCGCCATCGCGCGCCAGCACCGGGCCACCCAGCGCCTGGCCGACCTCGGCGTCCCGGTGGCGCCGCCGCTCACCGGCCGCGACGGGCGCACGGTCGCCGTGGTCGGCGGCCACGCCTATGCCCTGCACCCCTGGATCGACGGCCGGCACCGGCACGGCGGGCAGCTCACCACCAGGCAGTGCGCCCGTCTGGGGGCGCTGCTGGGTGCCGTGCACGCGTGCCTGGAGCGGGTGATGCCGCCCAAGGGCCGCACCCGCCCCGCCGCGAGTCCCCACCCCGTGGAGAGCGCCGATCCCGCCGACACCTTCACACTGATCGACGACCTGCTCGGGCACGTCCGCCGCCACCGGCCCCCGGACGCCTTCGACGAACTGGCCCGGCACCGGCTCCTGGAGCGGCGCGCGCTCCTGGAACAGCACGCGGACCGGCGTCCGCCGCCCGGCGGGCCCGTCGGCTGGGTGCACGGCGACTTCCACCCCTTCAACCTGCTCTACCAGGGGGACGCCCCCGCCGCGATCGTCGACTGGGACCGGCTCGGTGTGCAGCCCCGCGCGGAGGAGGCGGTGCGCGCCGCCGCGATCTTCTTCGTCCGGCCCGCCGGCACCCTGGACCTGCCGAAGGTCAGGGCGTACGCGCGCGCGTACCGGCGGGCGGCCGGCGCCGGCCCCTCGGAACTCGCGGCGGCCGTGCACCGCGTGTGGTGGGAGCGCCTGAACGACTTCTGGATGCTGCGCTGGCACTACGAGCGCGGCGACACCCGCGCGGACCCGCAGTTCCCGGCCGCCTCGGCGCTCGCGGTGTGGTGGACGCGGGAGTACGGCACGGTGTGCGGCGCGTTCGCTGAATAACGCGCGCGGTCGCGCCGGGAAGGCCGGAGAAACACCACGCGCGCGTGGAACCCGTACGGCCCCACGCGCGCGTGAAGGATGGTCGGTCCCCGGCGGGACTCAGGCGCCTCCGCCGACATTCCCGGCGGTCCCCGCGGAGGCACCGGCGTCGGCGCCACCACCGGTGGCACCGCCAACGTCCCCGGAGCCGTCGCCCGGACCGCCGCTCGTGTCCGCGGGCGTCGACGCAGGCGGGGGGTCGGCCGGTTCGCTGGAGGTCTGCGGGTCGGACTGCTCGTTGGAGGGCTGTTGGCCGGACGGCTCCGACGGGGTCCACGACGGCCGGTACGACGGCGTGTACTTCCAGCCGCCCCCACCGGAGCCGTGGTTCCGGTCCGTCGAGGTGTCCGACGGCTGCTCGTTCGACGAGTCGCTCGGGGTGGTGCTGGGCTGCGCGTCGTCGGTGGACTGCGTGTGCGACGGCGACTTGGTGGTGTCGACGCCGGTGCCGGTGTCGCCGCCGGTCTTCTGCAGCGCCAGTGCCACGCCCGCGGCGATGGCGATCACCGCGAGGACGGCCAGGATCCACAGCTTGCCGCGGCCGCTGCCCTTGTTGCCGTGCCCCTCGAAGCCGCCGTCGTCGGAGTTGCCGTATCCGGCGGGCAGGATCGGCTGGGGGATCTGCGTGGTGCCGGAGCCGAGGTCGGCCTGGTGCGGCATCGCGGTCGTGCCCGCGTAGCCGGCCGCCGGGGTGTGCCGGCCGTCGTGCGCCTCGACCGGGCCGGTGTGCCAGGTGCCGGTGTGGCCACCCTGGTCGTACAGCATCTGCAGCCCGTACTGGATCAGCCCGCGCATCTCCTCGGCGGTCTGGAAACGGTCGTCGGGCTCCTTGGCCAGCGAGCGCATGACAAGGCCGTCGAGCTCCGGCGGGCAGGTGCCGCCGGGGACCTGCGACGGCGGCACCGGCATGTCCTGGACGTGCTGGTAGACCACCGACAGCGGGGTCTCGCCGGTGAACGGAGGCCGCAGCGCGAGGAGTTCGTACAGCAGGCAGCCCGTGGCGTACAGGTCGGAGCGGTAGTCGACGGCCTTGCCGAGAGCCTGTTCCGGGGAGAGGTACTGCGGAGTGCCCATGACCATGCCGGTCTGCGTCATCGTCGTGGACGCCCCGTGCAGGGCGCGGGCGATGCCGAAGTCCATCACCTTCACGGCGCCGTTGTCGGTGATGATGACGTTGGCCGGCTTGATGTCGCGGTGCACGATGCCGTGCTGGTGCGAGTAGGCCAGCGCCTCCAGGACACCGGAGACGATGATCAGCGCCTGCTCCGGGCCGGGCGCCTCGGCGTTGAGCAGCAGATCGCGGATGGTGCGGCCCTCGACCAGCTCCATCACGATGTACGGCACGGCCTGGCCGCCCGCCTGGTCCTCGCCGGAGTCGTACACGGCGACGATCGCGTGGTGGTTGAGCCCGGCCACCGACTGGGCCTCACGTGTGAACCGGGCCTTGGAGACGGGGTCTTCGGCCAGGTCGGCGCGGAGCAGCTTGACCGCCACGGTCCGCCCGAGGCGCACGTCCTCGGCGGCGAACACCTCGGCCATGCCGCCCCGGCCGAGTCTGTGCGTCAGCCGGTACCTACCGTCGCCGACCAGGCCGTCGTTGCCCCACATCTCCGGCGCGTCCGACATACCGCCGCCACTCGCCTCGGGGTCGGACGGGCCCTGGGCGCGATGCTGCTGTGCCATCAGTCCTCGCCGTCGTTTCTGCCCGCGGTGCGCGCGGTGTTGTCACGGTCTCCGTCGGCCACGCTACAGGCTTCGCGGGGGCCGCCGGTCCAGGATCGTCGCGGCGAGCACCGCCGGAACCGGCCCGAGACGGACCGGCCATGAAACCCCGTGCGGGCGCCGTGGTGCAAATTCCGTGTACCGGCCGTACGCCTGCTGTAACGCTTCCGCGACGCTTCTTTCGCGTACGGTCACGGAACGGGCACCGAGCTTGACGTGTCAGTGCCCTGGGGCAGACTTGGCCGGGAATGACTCATTCGATCAACGAGGGCGCCGGACGGCCTAGTGGGGGACGCGGAGACATGAGCCAGGACGGCGCACACGGCCAGTACGCGGGACGGGCACTGGCCGGCGGCCGCTACCAGCTGCGCGACCTGCTCGGCGAGGGCGGCATGGCCTCGGTGCACCTCGCCTACGACTCCGTGCTCGACCGCCAGGTCGCGATCAAGACACTCCACACCGAACTCGGCCGCGAACAGGCCTTCCGCGAGCGGTTCCGCCGCGAGGCCCAGGCAGTGGCCAAGCTCACGCACACCAACATCGTCTCGGTCTTCGACACCGGCGAGGACGATGTGGACGGCATGACGACGCCGTACATCGTCATGGAGTACGTCGAGGGCCGCCCCCTCGGCTCGGTGCTGGAGGAGGACATCCGGCAGCAGGGCGCGATGCCCGCCGACAAGGCCCTGAAGATCACCGCGGACGTGCTCGCCGCGCTGGAGATCAGCCACGAAATGGGCCTGGTCCACCGCGACATCAAGCCGGGCAACGTGATGATGACCAAGCGCGGCGTGGTCAAGGTCATGGACTTCGGCATCGCCCGCGCCATGCAGTCCGGCGTGACGTCGATGACGCAGACCGGCATGGTCGTCGGCACCCCGCAGTACCTCTCGCCGGAACAGGCGCTCGGCCGGGGCGTGGACGCGCGGTCCGACCTGTACTCGGTCGGCATCATGCTGTTCCAACTCGTCACCGGGCGGCTGCCGTTCGACGCGGACTCACCCCTGGCCATCGCGTACGCGCATGTGCAGGAGGAGCCGGTGGCGCCCTCCTCGATCAACCGCTCGCTTCCTCCGGCGGTGGACGCGCTGGTCGCCCGCGCGCTGAAGAAGAACCCCAACGAGCGCTTCCCCAGCTCCGAGTCCATGCGCGACGAGTGCCTGCGTGTGGCGGCCTCCTTCCAGGCGGCCGCGCCCAGCATCGTCCCCGGCGCCCACACGCCGAGCGGCGCGGGCGTCGGCTCGGCCGTCTTCCCGCCCGTCGACCAGACGTCCCCGGTCCCCCAGGGCCACGTGCAGACGCCGTACCAGCCGGCCCCGACACCCAATCCCTACAGCACCGGCGCCCCCACGCCCGCGAGTTACGGCTACCCGCAGCAGCCCGGCTACCAGACGCCCGTCGCGTCGCCGTACGCGCAGCAGCAGGCGCCGACCCCGCCGCCGTACGCCGCCTCGCCCCAGCACACGCCCCCGCCGGGCGGCGGCCGGAGCACCAGGCCCGTGGTCATCGGGTCGATCGCCGTCGCCGCCATCGCGGTGCTCGGCCTGATCGTCGCGCTGGCCATGGACATCGGCGGCGGCGGAGACGAGGCCAAGGGCGGGGGCGGCAGCGCGAGCGCGTCCGCCGCGGTGGTCGAGGGCCACCGCGGGCCGGACACCTCGAAGACGATCGACTCCGACGACTGCAAGGAGCCGCGGGAGGCGTACAACGACCCGGACAAGGTCAGGCTGCCGGACTTCCGGTACAAGAACCTCGGTTCGGTCAAGGAGTGCCTCCAGGCCGCCGGCTGGAAGCTGAAGAAGATCGACACCAACGAGAACACGTACGGCCAGGACACGGTCATGAACCAGTACCCCGCGGCCGACACGGACGTCGACCCGAAGAACATGCCGGTGATCCAGCTCTACGTCTCGACCGGCAACCCCGAGTCGTCCTGACCGTCGCCGTCCCGTCCGGCTCCCGTCGAGCACGGCGGGCGGTCCCGTGAGAAGCGCGGTCCCGTAAGAAGAAGGCCCCGGCAGTACGGCTGCCGGGGCCTTGTCACGTCCGCGCTACGAGGACACGTGCGGGCAGGGGCGCGGCGTACGGCCCACGGACCCGGCGCCCGCGGGCAGGACACCTGCGCGTACGGGCGCCTACAGGTACGGCCCGCCCGAGCGGCCGCCCGTGTGGGGGTCGTCGCCGCCGTCGTGCCCGATACCCGGGGGCAGGGCACGGCGCATCTGCTCCAACTGGGCGCGGGCGGCCATCTGCTGGGCGAACAGAGTCGTCTGGATCCCGTGGAAGAGACCCTCCAGCCAGCCCACCAACTGCGCCTGTGCGATGCGCAGTTCGGCATCGCTGGGGGTTCCCTCGTCGGTGAACGGCAGGGAGAGCCGCTCCAGCTCCTCGACGAGTTCCGGCGCCAGGCCGTCCTCCAGTTCCTTGACCGAGCTCGCGTGGATCTCCTTCAGCCGGACCCGGCTGGCCTCGTCCAGGGGAGCCGCGCGCACCTCTTCGAGAAGCTGCTTGATCATGCTGCCGATCCGCATGACCTTCGCGGGCTGCTCCACCTGCTCCGTCACCGGGGTCTCACGGGAGTCGTCGCCCCCGCCACCGCCGAGCGCCATTCCGTCCTGGCCCACGACCAGGATCTGCGGATTCTCCGGCGACCGTTCGTTCCTCGGCATCTCCATGCCGCCATTGTCGCGCACCCGTACATGCCACTTCCGTGGCGCCCCCCACGGAAAGCGGTCCACCGCGTCATTTCCCCGCGTCTTCGACCCTGGAGAGGCCCAGCCGGAGCAGACGGGCCTCGCAGTGGTCCAGCCAGCGGGACTCCGCCTCGGCACAGCAGATCAGCTGCTCCACGACCAGCAGCCGGGCCACCTCGCACGGCCCCCCGAGCGGGCCGGCCAGGACCTCGGCGCGCTGCCGCACGTAGTCGTGCAGCGCCTCGGACACATGGCGGCGCTGCGCCGCGACGACCTCGCGCACATCGACGCCGGGCGCCCCCACCGCCAGCACCAGCTTGATCGCCAGTTCGTCGCACGGCGGACCCGTCCGCTTCACCGGCCGCGCGTACCAGGCCCGCAGCTCGGCGCGGCCCGCCTCGGCCAGTGCGTAGACCACCCGGCCGGCCTCGTCCACGCCCTCCCGGGTGACCAGGCCGTCGTGCTCCAGGCGGCCGAGCGCGGCGCGGACCCGGCCGATGTCCAGCGGCCGGGCCGCCCCCGTGCGCGCCTCGAACTCGGCGCGCAGCCGGGAGCAGTGGCGGGGGCCGTCCGCCAGAAGCGCCAGCAGTCCGTGACGTATCGCCATAACCGGATTGTGCAGTGGGTTCGACCCGGTGGCCGATCCTGGAATGCCGGATTGGTCCAGTGATGTGACTGTTGTTACAGAAATGATCTGATCCGCTGGCCGGGCACCGTGAGGGGGTCCCCAACGTGACTCCATGGCTGCGCGCTCTGCTGCGCGTGACGGGACTGCTGATCGCCCTGGTAGCGGCCGTCCTGGCCGGTGGCTCCGCCTCGGCGTACGGCGCCGCGCGGGCGCCCTCGGCCTCCGCCGCGCCGCACGACATCGCGTCAAGGGCCGTCGCGGACGCCTCCGGCGCCTCTGCGTCCGGTACGTCTGCCCCCCGGATGGCCGTCCCCTCGCCGGTCCACGGGCCCCCGCCGTCCCCAGCCTCACACCCGGCCTCGTCCCCTTCCTCCTCTTCCTCCTCTTCCTCATCGCCGTCCCCGTCATTGTCGTCCTCCGACCCGTCGCGGGCCGGGATCCGCCCCGGTGGGGGACGGCATCGGCCGGGGCGGCCGCACTGGTGGGAGAGGGAGAGGGAGCACGACGACGGCAGCGAGGACTTCGAGAGCGCGAGCGCGACGCCGGAGGCGACGAGCGCCTTGCCCTCAGGTCAGGAGACCGCTCCCGTGCCGTCCGGGTCGCAGGACAGTCCCGGCGCCCTGCCCGTCGCGCAGACCGAGATCGGACCCGTGCTGCGGTCCCTGTCCCTGGGCAGCGGGCTCGTCCTGATCGGCCTCGGCCTCGGCCTGGCGTTCATCGCCCTGCGGTTGCGCCGGAGCTAGCTCCGGCGCAACCGGTACGGCGGTGGAGGCGCGAGGATCAGGGCGTCACCAGGAGCACCTTGCCGATGTGGCCGCTCTCCTCCAGGATCCGGTGGGCGGCCGCGGCGTCGCTCATCGGGAGCTCCTGGTCGACCACCGGCCGGACGTGCCCGTCGGCGATCAGCGGCCAGACGTGTTCGCGTACGGCGGCGACGATGGCCGCCTTCTCGCTCAGCGGGCGGGCGCGCAGCGAGGTCGCGCTGATCGCGGCCCGCTTGCCGAGCAGGGTGCCGATGTTCAGCTCGCCCTTGACCCCGCCCTGCATGCCGATGATCGCGAGCCGGCCGTTGACGGCGAGGGCCTGGACGTTGCGGTCCAGGTACTTGGCCCCCATGTTGTCGAGGATCACGTCGGCGCCGTTCCCGTCCGTGGCCCGCCGGATCTCCTCGACGAAGTCCTGCTCGCGGTAGTTGATCAGGATCTCGGCGCCCAGTTCGGCGCAGCGCTCGAGCTTCTCCTTGGTGCCCGCGGTCACGGCGACCTTCGCGCCCACGGCCCGGGCGAGCTGGATCGCCATCGTGCCGATGCCGCTGGAGCCGCCGTGCACGAGCAGCGTCTCGCCGGGGCGCAGCTGGGCGACCATGAAGACGTTGGACCAGACGGTGCAGGTCACCTCCGGCAGCGCCGCGGCCTGCCCCAGGCCGACACCGTCGGGCACGGGCAGCAGCTGACCGGCCGGAACGGCGACCTTCTCGGCGTAACCGCCGCCCGCCAGCAGTGCGCACACCTCGTCGCCGACGGCCCAGCCGGACACCCCGGGACCGAGTGCGGCGATCCGCCCGGAGCACTCCAGACCGGGGTACGGGGAAGCACCGGGCGGCGGGTTGTAGAAGCCCTGCCGTTGCAGGATGTCGGCCCGGTTGACGGCACTCGCCGCCACCTCGACCAGCACCTCCCCCTCGCCGGGCACGGGATCCGGTACCTCGTCCCACACCAACGCCTCGGGCCCACCGGGTTCGGGAATCGTGATCGCATGCATGGGCCCGACGCTACTGCTTCGCCGTGCTGTCGTCAGTCCTGGGGGAGCGGCCGTGCGTCAGGGGTGACCTTCGTTCCCGGCGTGGCCCGGACGATGGTGATCAGACGGTCGGTCAGCTCCAGTTCCCGTACGGACGGGTCGTCGTAGCCCAGCACCCGGTGTCCGCGCAGCACGCTCACCACCAGGTCGTCCATGTCCCGCGGGTCCTGGCCCACCTCGGCCCTTATGACGGGCCGTTCTATGATGTCCAGGCCGCTGCCCTGCTGGATGAGGTCCTCTAGGACCATGCTCGCGGCCGGACTGAGCACGGACAGCCCGAGCAGCCGCCCCGCCGCACTCGCGCTGGTGACGACGGCGTCGGCCCCGGACTGCTTGAGCAGCGGCGCGTTCTCCTCCTCCCGCACCGCCGCGACGATCTTCGCCGCCCGGTTGATCTGCCGGGCGGTCAGCGTGACCAGCACGGCGGTGTCGTCCCGCTGGGTGGCGATGATGATCTGCCGTGCCCGCTGCACCTCTGCCCGCATGAGCACCTCGCTGCGGGTGGCGTCTCCGACCACGCCCGCATAGCCCTCCGCCGTGGCCGCGTCGACCACCTTGGCGCTGGGGTCGACCACGACGACCTGCTGCTTCTTCAGCCCGGCCGCACAGACGGTCTGGAGCGCCGACCTCCCCTTCGTGCCGAATCCGACGACGACGGTGTGATCGCGCAAAGTGGACCTCCAGCGATTCAGACGCCATTCCTCACGGGTTCGCTCGGTGAGGACTTCGAGTGTGGTGCCGACCAGGATGATCAGGAAGATCACACGCAGCGGGGTGATGACGAAGATGTTGGTGAGACGCGCGCTGTCGCTGACGGGGGTGACGTCGCCGTATCCGGTCGTGGAGAGGGTCACCGTCGCGTAGTACGCAGCGGCAATGAGGTCCATCGGGGCTTCTTTGGCGCTGTCCTGGTATCCCTCGCGGTCGGCGTAGACGATCACAACCGTCACGAGCAGCACCAGAACCGCCAGGAACAGTCGTTTGCCGACCTGACGTATCGGGCGCTCCACGACTTTTCGGGGGAGCTTCACCCGATGGGTCACGAGATGCTCGTCCGCCTGGCGGGCGATCGCGTCATGGCCCGGAAGTTTCACGTGAAACACACCCCGATTCCGGCGGCGGCCCAGGGCAGGTCGAGGAGTTCGGTCTCCTGACCCGGCCGGGAGCCACCCGGTGGTACGACAGCGAGGGCATCGGCCGCCGCGACGCCGCGCAGCATGGCGGGGCCGTTGTAGTGCAGCGGAACAGCGCGGTCGCCGCGCAGCACCACGGGCACGAGCCGGGTGTCGTCCGGGTGCCCGTGGACCGCGTCCGTCAGCGGCAGCGTGTACGGCTCCGGGGCCGGGCGCGCGGCCAGCGTGCGCAGCAGCGGCTCGGCGAGCGTCAGCAGACCCGAGACGGCCGCGAGCGGATTGCCGGGCAGGCCGACGAGGTGCTGGTTCTCCTTGGTGCGGGCCAGGAGCATGGGGTGGCCGGGGCGCACCTGGACGCCGTCCACCAGCAGTTCGGCGCCGATGCGACGCAGGATGGGGTGGACGTGGTCGACCGGTCCGGCGGCGGTTCCCCCGGTGGTGACGATCACGTCGGCCTGCGACCCGGTGACCGCCTTGTGCAGGGCCTTGGCGTCGTCGCCGATCCGGCGCACACGGGTGACCTCGGCGCCCAGCGCGCGCAGCCAGGGCGGCAGCATCGGGCCGAGCGCGTCCCGGATCCGTCCGTCGTACGGCAGGCCCTCGGTGAGCAGTTCGTCGCCGAGCACGAGGACGTCGACGCGGGGACGGGGGACCGTGGCGAGGGTGTCGTACCCGGCGGCCGCGGCCAGACCGAGCACCACCGGGGTCACCAGGGTGCCGACGGGCAGCAACTGGTCGCCGCTGCGGCACTCCTGCCCGCGCTGGCGGATGTCCTTGCCGTGCCAAGACTCCTTGGTGGCGTGCAGCCGGCCCTTGGCGTCGGTGCGGCCGTGTTCGCTGCGCAGCACGGCCGTGGTGTCCTGCGGGACGCGGGCGCCGGTCGCGACGCGTACCGCCTCGCCGTCGGTGAGCGGGGCGGGCTCGTCGTGCCCGGCCAGGACGCCCTTGTCGCGTACGTCCCAGGGGCCGGGGCCGGCGACCGCCCAGCCGTCCATGGCGGAGGTGTCGAAGGAGGGCAGGTCGCACAGGGCGGTCAGGGGTGCGGCCAGGACCAGTCCCAGGGCGGCCTCGAGGGGCACCGGCACGGGGACCCGGCGGGCACCGGCACGGGCCGCGCGGGCGGCGGTCTCGCGGGCCTGCGGCCAGGCGATGGCCTGGTGGCGGGCCTTCTGGGAGTGCGCGGGGTGCGGGGTGCCGTGACCGGACCCGGCGCTTCCGTGGTCCTCGAAGGAGGCGGAACCGGAACCGGGGGTGCCGCCGCGTCCCGCCCGGCCCCGGCCGGGCTCGGGGGCACGCCGACTGCTGCCTTCGTTCACCAGGGCGAGCGCCTCCTCCACGTCGAAGTCCTCGGCGTCCTCGGCGTTCTCGGCGGTCTTGGACTTCTCGGTGTTTTCGGCGGTCTCGGCGGTTTCGGCGGTTTCACCGACCCGCATGCCACGGCCGGGCATCAGACGTCCGGGCGGGTGTCGGGCGTGGCGTCGGGCGCCACGTCGGGCGTGCCGGTGCCAGCGGCGGTCTCGTCCGCCCAGCGCTGGGCGAGGGCCGCGGCCTTGCGGGAGGCCTCGGCGACGGCTTCGGGGCCGCCCTTGGCCTGCGCGGCCGCATAGCCGACGAGGAAGGTGGTCAGGGGTGCCGCCGGCCGGGCCACGCCGTGGGCGGCGTCGCGGGCGAGGTCGAGCAGCGCGCGGGTGTCGACGTCCAGATCGATGCCCAACTCGTCCTTGACTGCGGAAATCCATTCATCCAACACGTGCCCATGCTCCCTGATACGTGCTCTGGCGATGACGATGTCGTCCCAGGTGTCGCAGTCGAAGGACGCGACGTCGTCGGGGACGCGGGTGAGATCGAGCGCGGCGGTGAGCCGGCGCAGCGGCAGCCCGGTGAGGGCGCCGTCCCGGGCGGAGCCGCCGTCGGACACGGCGCGGGCGAGCGCGGCCAGCGCGCGGCGCAGCGCCTGCGCGCGATAGGCGGCCACGAGCGGCTGGTCGCGGCCGCCGGCGTCGGTGAGCAGTACGCCGTCGGCCCGGCCGGCCCTCAGGGCCGTCAACAGCCGCCGTACCGTGTCGCGTTCGAGGAACGGCAGGTCGGCGGAGAGTACGACGACATGGTCCGCCGTGGTGTGGCGCAGCCCGGCGTCGAGCGCGGCGAGCGGACCGGCGCCGGCCGGTTCCTCGCGTGCCCAGCGCACGGGCCGAGCGGTGGGACGGGGGTCGGCGACCACCACCGTCTTGTCCGCGTCGGCGCAGGCGGCGAGCACGCGGTCGAGCAGCGCGCGGCCGCCGACGCGCAGGCCGGGCTTGTCCGCGCCGCCGAGCCGCCGGGCGGCTCCTCCGGCGAGCACGACGGCGTCGTGGGCGAGGGGCTCGTAGGAGGTCACCCCCCGAGTATGCGTCCCGCCCGCGATCAAGGGGAACGCGGGCGGGACACTGCCGTCACAGTGTGCGCAGCAGCACCGCCGGCTGTTCCACGCAGTCGGCCACATACCGCAGGAAACCGCCCGCCGTTCCGCCGTCGCACACCCGGTGGTCGAAGGTGAGCGAGAGCTGGACGACCTGCCGCACCGCCATCTCGCCCTCGTGCACCCACGGCTTGGGGACGATGCGGCCGACGCCGAGCATGGCGGCCTCGGGGTGGTTGATGATCGGTGTGGAGCCGTCGACGCCGAACACTCCGTAGTTGTTCAACGTGAAGGTCCCGCCGGTGAGTTCGGCCGGGGTGAGGGTGCCGGCGCGGGCCGCCTCGGTCAGCCGGGCGAACTCGGCGGTCAGCGACTCCGCGTCGCGCGTGTGCGCGTCCCGTACGACCGGGACGACGAGCCCGCGTTCGGTCTGCGCGGCGAAGCCGAGGTGCACGGCGTCCAGCCGGATGATCTCCCTGGCCTCCATGTCGACCCGCGAGTTGAGCTCGGGATGGCGGGCGAGCGCGGCCGTGCAGATCCGGGCCAGCAGCGCGAGCAGGGAGATCTTCTGTCCCCCGGCGGCGTTCATGGCGGCCCGGGCGCGCATCAGCTCCGTGGCGTCGGCGTCCACCCAGCAGGTCGCGTCCGGAATCTCCCGGCGGCTGCGGGACAGCTTGTCGGCGACGGCACCGCGCACCCCCTTGAGCGGAACGCGGGAGCCGGAGGCCTGCGCCGGCCCGGCGGTGGGCGCGGTCGCGGGAGCGGCCGGTGCGCCGGCGCCGCGGCCCCGTGCCGCGTCGGCCCTGAGCACGTCCTCGACGTCCGCGCGCAGGATCAGCCCCTCGGGCCCGGAGCCCGACAGCTGCCGCAGGTCCACGCCGTTCTCCCGCGCGAGGCGGCGCACGAGCGGCGAGATCACGGGAACGGGACCGTCGGCGGGCCGCTCGGCCACCGCGGTCGCGTGGGCCACCGCCGGAACGCCCGCCGTACGCGCTGACCTGGCGGCCGGTGCCGCGGCCGCGACGGGCGCCGCCGCTTCCACGGCGCCGCTCGTGTCGCGCGAGCCCGACGCCATCGGTGCCGGGCGCACCCTGCGGCGGCGCGCCGGAGGCGCCCCCGTGCCGTAGCCGACCAGGACGTTGCCGGAGCCCCCTGTGGCGTCACCCGCGTCACCCGCGGCACCGGCGTCCTGCTCCCCGACCGCCACCGTCAGCAGCGGCGCTCCCACGGGCAGTTCCGCGCCCTCCTCGCCGAAGCGGGCGGTGACCACGCCGGCGTAGGGGCAGGGCACTTCGACCATCGCCTTGGCCGTCTCGACCTCGACGACCGGCTGATCGATGGCGACCACGTCACCCACCTCGACCAGCCAGCGGACGACCTCCGCCTCGGTGAGCCCCTCCCCGAGGTCGGGGAGCCTGAACTCCAGCACCTGTGCCATCAGCTCTCCGCCTCCCACTGCAGACGCGCCACGGCGTCCAGAATCCGGTCGACACCGGGCAGGTGGTGCCGCTCCAGCATCGGCGGCGGGTAGGGGAGGTCGAACCCGGCCACGCGCAGCACCGGTGCCTCCAGGTGGTGGAAGCAGCGCTCCGTGACACGGGCGGCGATCTCCCCGCCCGGGCCGCCGAACCCGGTCGACTCATGCACGACGACCGCACGTCCGGTGCGCCGCACCGACGCGCACACCGTCTCGTCGTCGAACGGCACCAGCGAGCGCAGGTCGACGACCTCCAGCTCCCAGCCCTCGGCCCGCGCCGCCTCAGCGGCTTCGAGGCAGACGGGCACGGACGGGCCGTACGTGATCAGCGTGGCGCTCCTGCCGGTGCGCCGCACCACCGCGCGGCCCACCGGCTCGACGGTCTGCGGGTCGTCCGGGTTCCAGGTGTCCTTCGACCAGTACAGCCGCTTGGGCTCCAGGAAGACGACCGGGTCGTCGGAGTCGATGGCGGCCCGCAGCAGCCCGTAGGCGTCGGCCACGGTCGCGGGCGTGACGACATGGAGCCCCGGAGTCGCCATGTAGTACGCCTCGGAGGAGTCGCTGTGGTGCTCCACACCGCCGATGCCGCCGCCGTAGGGGATGCGGATGGTGATCGGCAGGGGCATTTTGCCGCGGGTGCGGTTGCGCATCTTCGCGACATGGCTGGCCAGTTGCTCGAACGCCGGGTAGGCGAAGGCGTCGAACTGCATCTCGACCACCGGGCGCAGCCCGTACATGGCCATGCCGACGGCTGCGCCGAGGATGCCGGCCTCGGCCAGCGGGGTGTCCGTGCAGCGGTCCTCGCCGAACTCCTTGGCGAGGCCGTCGGTGATGCGGAAGACGCCGCCGAGGGTGCCGACGTCCTCGCCCATGACGTGCACGGCGGGGTCGGCGGCCATCGCGTCGCGCAGCGCGCGCGTGAGGGCCTGGGCCATGGTGGCCGGCTTGAGCGCGACGGTGGTCATCGGGCCGTACCCTCCTCCGACTCGGCCTGGAGCTCGGCGACCAGTTGGTCGCGCTGCTCGCGCAGCTGCGGGGTCGGCTCCGCGTACACGTGGGCGAACAGGTCCATGGGGTCGAGCGGCGCGTCCTGGTTCATACGCTCGCGCAGCCGCGCGGCCATCGCCTCGGCGTCCTCGCGGGCGGCGCGGACGCCGTCCTCGTCGAGCAGGCCGCGCCCGGTCAGCTCCCGCTCCAGCAGCTGGATCGGGTCGTGCTCGCGCCAGGCCTCGACCTCGGCGTCGCCGCGGTAGCGGGTGGCGTCGTCGGCGTTGGTGTGGGCGTCGATGCGGTAGGTCACCGCCTCGATCAGGGTGGGCCCGCCTCCCGCGCGCGCCTGCCGCACGGCGTCGGCGAGCACCTCGTGCACGGCGGCGGCGTCGTTGCCGTCGACCAGGCGGCCCGGCATGCCGTACCCGACGGCCTTGTGGGCCAGGGACGGTGCCGCGGTCTGCTTGGCGAGCGGGACGGAGATCGCGAAGCCGTTGTTCTGCACGAGGAAGACCACGGGGGCCTGCCAGACGGCGGCGAAGTTCAGCGCCTCGTGGAAGTCGCCCTCGCTGGTGCCGCCGTCGCCGATCATCGCCAGCGCGACCACGTCGTCGCCCTTGAGGCGGGCGGCGTGGGCGAGGCCGACGGCGTGCGGCAGCTGGGTGGCGAGCGGCGTCGACAGCGGGGCGACACGGTGCTCGTAGGGGTCGTAGCCGGTGTGCCAGTCGCCGCGCAGCAGCGTCAGGGCCTCGACGGGGTCGACGCCGCGGGCCACGACGGCGAGCGTGTCGCGGTAGCTGGGGAAGAGCCAGTCGCGCTCCTCCAGAGCGAGCGCCGCGGCGACCTCGCAGGCCTCCTGACCGGTGCTGGAGGGGTAGACCGCCAGGCGGCCCTGCTTGGTCAGGGCGGTGGCCTGCGTGTTGTAACGGCGGCCCAGGACCAGCTGCGCGTACAGACGGCGCAGCAGCTCCGGATCGGCCTTCGCGGCCGCCTCCGTCCCCAGGACGCGGTAGGGCTCCGCGTCGGGCAGCAGCGGCGCGGGGTCGGTACGGGGCTGCCAGGCGGGCGGCGGCGATGGCCGGTACGCGTCCCGCTGCTCCATGACCGTCATGACGGCACCTCCTCGTGGGAGCGGCTACGAGAGGCGCGTCGGCTGTGACGCGCCCCACCTACCGATTGTTCGGTCGTCGGCACATTTTGGCTACAGGCGGGCCCAGGCTGTGGACAAACGGTTCTCCACGACCTGAGATGGACGCACTACGTCCACGAGGGAAAGGCGGGGGGACATGGCACCTGAACAAATGGCCGAGGAGCCGGACGGCGCCGTACCGCCGCCGCGCCCGCTGGACGCCATCGATCAGGACATCCTGCGCATGCTCCAGACGGACGGGCGCGCGTCGATACGGTCGGTCGCCGAACGGGTCCACGTCTCGCGCGCCAACGCCTACGCCCGGATCAACCGGCTCATCGAGGACGGCGTCATCCGCGGCTTCGGCGCCCGCGTCGACCACGAGCGCGCGGGGCACAGCACCTCCGCGTACATCACGCTGAAGATCGTGCAGAACACCTGGCGCACGGTGCGCGAGCAGCTCAGGCAGCTGCCCGGCGCCCACCACATCGCGCTGGTCGGCGGCGACTTCGACGTCCTGCTGCTGGTGCACACCCCGGACAACCGGGCACTGCGTGAGCTGGTCCTCACCCGGCTCCAGGCCATCCCCGAGGTGCTCAGCACGCGCACGCTGCTGGTGTTCGAGGAGGAGGACCTGGAGCCGCAGGGGTGAGGCGGTGCGGAGGTCAGTCCTTGCGCAGCCCCGAGAAGACCAGCCGCGTCACCGCGTCGGCCACCTCGCGCTCCGCCATGCCGCGCCCGTCGGGCCGGTACCACTCCACGATCGAGTTGATCATCCCGAAGACGAGCCGGGTCGCCAGCCGCACCTCCACGTCGGCGCGCACGTCACCCTCCTCGGCCGACGCCCGCAGCAGATCGGCCACCCGGTGGTCGAAGTCGCGGCGCCGCTCCAGCGCCCAGCGCTCGGTCTCGGTGTTGCCGCGCACGCGCAGCAGCAGCGTCACATAGGGCAGTTCGGCGATGAGCACCTCGACCATGCGCCGCACCACGTGCTCCAGGCGCTCGACGGCGCGCCCCGTGCGCGCGTGCTCCTCGTCGAGGATCCCGAACAGCTCGTCCAGCGCCCGGCTGACCGCCCGGCGCAGCAGCTCCTCCTTGCCGGCGACGTGGTGGTAGATCGACGACTTGGAGATGCCGGCCGCCCGGGACAGGTGCTCCATGGAGGTGCCGTCGTAGCCGCGTTCGATGAAGACCTGCACGGCCACGGACAGCAGCGTCTCCGGGGTGTACGTGTCGCGCCTGGCGGTGGTCATGAGGTGCCCTCCCGCTTGTCGGTGGCGTAGGCGTGGCGGTAGAGCGCGAGCGACGGCGCGTAGCGGCCGGACGGATCGCACTCGTGCAGGTTGTCCAGCAGGGAGCAGGCCCAGCTGCCGCCGAGCCTGCGGCTCCACTCGAAGGGCCCGAGCGGGTAGTTGACGCCCAGGCGCATCGCGGTGTCGATGTCCTCCTCGGTGGCCGCGCCCTTGGCGACGGCGTCGTGCGCCAGGTCCACGATCCGCGCGACCGTGCGGGCGACGATCATGCCGGGGACGTCCCCGATGACGCTGACCTTCTTGCCGAGCGCCTGGAACAGGCCGGTGGCCTCGGCGACGGTCCGCGGCGAGGTGTCCCGGGAGGCGGACAGGGCGATCCGCGTGGCCCCGCGGTAGTCGAGGGCGAGGTCGAAGTAGACGACGTCCCGGAACTCCACCGAGGTCTGCCCGTCGGCGAGGACCAGCTGGCCACCGCTCGGCAGCACCAGGCGGGTGCCGTGGTCCTCGTCCTCCTCGCGCACCTGGATGCCCGCCTCCCTGATCAGGGCGAGCAGGTCCGAGGCGAGCCCGAGGCCGCCCTCGGCGACCACGTACGCGGGCGGCGCCTCCCGTTCCGCGGTGTGCGGTTCGGGGCGCTCGGCGCCCTCGCGGTAGTCGTACCAGCCCTGGCCGCTCTTCCTGCCGTGCCGGCCGGACTCGACCAGACGGCGCTGGGCCAGCGAGGGGGTGAAGCGCACGTCCTGGAAGAACGACTGCCACACCGAGTGGGTGACGGACTCGTTGACGTCCTGCCCGATGAGGTCGGTCAGTTCGAAGGCGCCCATCCGGAAGCCGCCCGACTCGCGCAGGACCGCGTCGATGGTGGCGGGGTCGGCGCCCTGGGACTCGTACACCGCGAAGGCCTCGGCGTAGAAGGGCCGGGCGATGCGGTTGACGATGAAGCCGGGGGTGTCCGCGCAGGCCACGGGGGTCTTGCCCCAGGCACGGGCCGTCTCGTACGCGCGCGTGGCCGACGTGACGTCGGTGGCGAACCCGGAGACCACCTCGACCAGCGGCATCAGCGGGGCCGGGTTGAAGAAGTGCAGGCCCACGAGGCGGCCCGGGACGCGCAGCGCGCCGCCGACGGCCGTCACCGACAGGGAGGATGTGTTGGTGGCGAGCAGGCAGTCGTCGCCGACGACGCCCTCCAGCTCCTTCAGCAGCTCCTGCTTGACGTCGAGCCGCTCCAGGACGGCCTCGACGACCACCGCGCAGTCGGCGAGTTCGGTCAGGGCGTCGGCGGCCAGGAGCCGGGCGCGGGCCGCGTCCCGCTCGGCGCCGGTCAGCCGGTCCTTCTCGACGAGCCGGTCGAGCCGGGCGCCGATCGCGGCGGCCGCCTCCCGGGCCCGCCCGGGCACGGCGTCGTACAGGCGTACGGTGTGGCCCGCGACCAGCGCGACCTGGGCTATGCCCTGGCCCATGGTGCCGGTGCCGACGACGGCCACCGGACTGCTGAGGTCGAGTGCTGTCATGTGCGCGATCCTCCCGCACGGCGCTGTCCACGGATGCGGCGGACCCCTTGTACCGACCGATCGTTCGGTTACTCTAACTCTGACCGCCTGTTCCTGCCCATGGCCGTGACCATGGAGATGCCAGATCACGGGCTCGACGAGGAGCTCTTGAGACGAGGAGTTGGTCCCGCATGGCCGCCGAACTGACCGCACACGAGCTGATCGCCAGGCATCGGCCCACCCTGGACCAGGCGCTGGAGGTTATCCGCACCCGCGCGTACTGGTCGCCCCACCCCGAGCACCCCAAGGCCTACGGGGAGAACGGCAGCCTCGACGCGGCCGCCGGCAAGGCCGCATTCGACGCCGTCCTGGGCACCCGCCTCGACCTCGGCCAGCCCGGCACGGACGACTGGGTGGGCGACGAGGTCTCGCCGTACGGCATCGAACTGGGCGTGAGCTACCCGCACGCGGACATCGACGTGCTGCTGCCCGCCATGAAGGCCGGCCAGCGGGCATGGCGGGACGCGGGCGCGGAGGCGCGCGCCATGGTGTGCCTGGAGATCCTCAAGCGGATCAGCGACCGCACGCACGAGTTCGCGCACGCGGTCATGCACACCTCCGGCCAGGCCTTCATGATGGCGTTCCAGGCGGGCGGCCCGCACGCCCAGGACCGCGGCCTGGAGGCGGTGGCGTACGCGTACGTGGAGCAGGTGCGCACCCCCGACACCGCCGAGTGGACCAAGCCGCAGGGCAAGCGCGACCCGCTCGCCCTCACCAAGCGGTTCACCGCCGTCCCGCGCGGGATCGCGCTGGTCATCGGCTGCAACACCTTCCCGACCTGGAACGGCTTCCCGGGCCTGTTCGCCTCCCTGGCCACCGGCAACGCCGTCCTGGTCAAGCCGCACCCGCGCGCGGTGCTGCCGCTCGCGCTCACGGTGAAGACCGCCCGCGAGGTGCTCGCCGAGGCCGGCTTCGACCCGAACCTGATCGCGCTCGCCGCCGAGCGTCCCGGCGAGGGCATCGCCAAGGCGCTCGCCACCCGCCCCGAGATCAGGATCATCGACTACACGGGCTCGACGTCCTTCGGCGACTGGCTGGAGGCCAACGCCCGCCAGGCGCAGGTCTACACGGAGAAGGCCGGCGTCAACACGGTGCTCGTGGAGTCCACCGGCGACTACAAGGGGATGCTCGCCAACCTGGCCTTCTCGCTGTCCCTCTACAGCGGCCAGATGTGCACCACCCCGCAGAACCTGCTGATCCCCCGCGACGGCATCCGCACCGACGAGGGCCCCAAGTCCTTCGACGAGGTGACCGCCGACCTCGCCAAGGCGGTGGACGGGCTCCTCGGCGACGACGCGCGCGCCAACGCGCTGCTCGGCGCGATCGTCAACCCGGACGTCAAGGCCCGTCTGGAGGCCGCCGCGGGCCTCGGCGAGGTCGCCCTCGCCTCCCGCGAGATCGCCAACCCGGACTTCCCCGGCGCGGTCGTCCGCTCGCCGGTGATCGTGAAGCTGGACGGCGCCAAGCCTGACGCCGAGGCCGCCTACATGAACGAGTGCTTCGGCCCCGTCTCCTTCGCCGTCGCCGTCGACTCGGCCGCCGACGCGGTGGAGCTGCTGCGCCGCACGATCCGCGACAAGGGCGCGATGACGGTGGGCGCGTACACGACCGACGAGGAGGTCGAGGAGGCGGTGCAGGAGGTGTGCCTGGAGGAGCCCGCCCAGCTGTCGCTGAACCTCACCGGCGGGGTGTACGTCAACCAGACCGCCGCCTTCTCCGACTTCCACGGCTCCGGCGGCAACCCGGCGGCCAACGCGGCCCTCACCGACGGCGCGTTCGTCGCCAACCGCTTCCGCGTGGTGGAGGTCCGCCGGGAGGCGTAGGCCTCTCAGGACGCGGGTGCGCCCCCGGTGGCGCTCCAGTGGTACAGCGTCATCGCCACACTGGTGGCGAGGTTGTAACTGGAGACCTGGGGGCGCATCGGCAGCGCCAGCAGATGATCGGTGCGCGCGCGCAGCTCGGCCGACAGGCCGCTGCGCTCGGAGCCGAAGGCGAGCACGGCGTCGTCGGGCAGCTTCACCCCGCGGATGTCCTCGCCTTCCGGGTCGAGCGCGAACAGCGGCCCACCGGGCAGCTCGTCGACGTCCAGCCGCTCCACGGCGGTCGCGAAGTGCAGCCCCGCCCCGCCGCGCACCACCGTCGGGTGCCAGGGGTCCAGGGTGCCCGTGGTGACCACTCCGGTCGCCCCGAAACCGGCGGCCAGGCGGATCACCGCCCCCGCGTTGCCCAGGTTGCGCGGCTGGTCCAGGACGACGACCGGCGCGCTGCGGGGCGAGTGCGCCAGCGCCCTCAGATTGGCCTGGCGGGAGGGCCGCACGGCGAGGGCCGCCACGGCGGTGGGATGCGGGCGCGGCACGAGGGAGGCGTACGTCTCCCGCGGCACCTCGCTCAGCAGGGCGTCCAGCGCGTCCCGTACATCGGGGGCCAGCTCGTCGGCGAGGGCGAGCGCGGCGTGCCGGTCGGCAGTGACGGCCACCGGCACCTCGGCCCCGAAGCGCAGAGCGTGCTTGAGGGCGTGGAAGCCGTCGAGCAGCACGGAGCCGTCGGCCAGCCGGTGCCAGGCGCGTACGGGGTCGCTCATGCCGGGAAGCCTACGCGGGCGGGCCCGGCGTCCTCCGGGGAGCGCGGGTCCTTCGCCGGGGATCGGTCCCCGCCCCGCCGCAGTCGCGCACGCGCGCGTGCCGCGAAGCCGCCCAGGCGGCGCAGGAAGGGCGTCGGCAGGAACACCGAGTCCGCCGCGATCATCGCCAGCGAGAAGAACGGCAGCCCCAGCACGACCGCGATCACGGCGTGCTCGGCCATCATGACCGCCAGCAGGACGTTCTTCACCCGCCGGTTGAGCAGCGTGAACGGGAAGGCGACCTGCGCCATCACCGTCCCGTAGGTCACCAGCATCACCAGCGTGCCGCTGGCGGACAGCAGACCGGCCAGGGCCGGCCAGGGCGAGAAGTAGTCCAGGTGGAGCGGGTAGTAGACGGCGGTGCCGTCCTGCCAGCGCGAGCCCTGGACCTTGTACCAGCCGGCCGTGGCGTAGATCAGGCAGGCCTCGGCCATGATCACGAGCAGGGCGCCGTTGTGGACGATGTCGGCGACGACGTTCAGCAGCATCCGCGGCTGCGCCGAGCACGCCCATCGCCCGACCGCCCACCACAGGGCCTGGCCCAGCCAGACCGTCCACAGGAGGACGGGCACGAACACCTCACCCTGCATCCGGCCCGCCGCGGTGACCACGGCCAGGAACAGCCCCAGCACGCTCCACAGGACGGGACCTGCCTGGTCGGGTACCCACTCCCCGCGCGCGTGTGCCGCCCGTACCCGCGCGGCCCGGCGCGCGTCGAGCGACCAGACCTGGCCGCAGCGGGTGAACACCAGGTAGAGCGACATCAGGTGCAGCACGTTGTCGCCGCCGTCGCCCACGAAGACGCTGCGGTTCTGCAGGGAGAGCACGCCGACCATGAAGAGCACGGACGTGGTGCGGGTGCGCCACCCCAGCGCGAGCAGCAGGCTCGCCAGCACGGCCAGCGCGTAGCACGTCTCGAACCAGAGGTCGCCGCGGAACCACAGCAGGGCCGTGAAGGCTCCGTTGTCCGAGGCCAGCTGCTGGGCCAGGTTCCAGCTCCACGGGCCGTCGGGGCCGTAGAGCTCATGGCGGTGGGGGAACTCGCGCAGCAGGAACAGCAGCCAGGTCAGCGAGAGGCCGATGCGTATGACGGCGGTCTGGTAGGGGCCGAGGGCCGCCTCGGTGACCCGGGCGATCCCGCGCGAGACCGCGAGCGCGAGGCGGTTCACCGGACGCCTCCCCGGGTCTCACCGGCAGGCACCGTCCACCAGGGCAGGAAGCGGTAGGCCGGCTTGCCTGTCGCCTTCTCGTTGCTCCACGGGGGCGGGGGCACGTTGCTGGTGCGGCTGCGGATCTGGACGCGTTCGAGAACGCCGCCCGCGCCGGCCGCGTCCCCGCGTTCCAGACGCAGCACCGCGATGCGGCGCAGGTACTGCTCGGCCAGGGTGCCGCGCAGGCCCACCGACCGGTTGTCGGCGTCGTGGGCGGCCCCGTAGAAGTCCCAGGCGCGGCGCAGTTCGTTCTGCTGGGTGTGGCTCGGCAGCAGATTGCCGTCGATGGCCCGGCCGTCCTCGGCGGACAGGTCGTACCAGCCGGTGGTACGGGTGCCGCCGTCCGCCGTGCCGACCTCCGCGCGCACCTGGACGGAGACGTTCTGCTGGAGCGGGTTCGGCGCGAACAGCTTCCAGTTCTGCTCGAACTCCGGGTAGATCCAGCCGTCGATGGCCTCGGAGTGCTCCCTGTTCACCGTGTTCGACGGCGTGACGTGCAGGAACACCATCCCGAGATGCACACACACCACGACGGCGACCACCGCGAGCACCAGCACCGCACCCACCTGATACGGCAGGGACAACGCAGCGACACCACCACGAGACGCCGGCTCACCCGGGGCGGGGGCACGGGCGGGCGCAGATATGGGGGCGGGAGCCGCGAGCGCGGCGGGGCCAGGGCCCGTGCCAGGAGCGGAACCGGGGCCAGGACCGGGGTCCGGGTCGGGACCGGGGTCGGGAACGGGATCGGGGCCGGGAGCAGGAGCAGGACCGGGGCCGGAAGCGGGACCGGTGCCAGCACCCGGAGCGGTGCCAGGCGCTGAGCGAGGAGCAGGAACGGAGACGGGCGTGGGGGTCGGGGCCTCCTCGTCCGGCCCGGCTGCGGCCCCGGCGTTCTCGTCCGGGCCGTCAGCGGCCGGCGGCCCGTCAGCGGACCCGACAGCGGTCCGGGAGTCCTCGTCCGGCCGGGCGCCCGGGCGGCTGCGGGCGCGTGAGGCGGTCGAGTCGTCGTCGTGCGCGTTCATCCCGCCCCGTTTCCGATCCCGGTCCGTCCTCCGGCCGCCACCCGGCCGCGGGGCGCCGTACCGCCCGCGCGCACCGCTTCCCGGTGCCGCACCGGAACGGTACTCAGGGCCGCCCTCCGGGCACACCCCGGGGCGTACCGGGCACCGCGCCGGACCGAACCGGCAGTCGTCCGCGGCGGGGGCCACCCTACGGCGGCCCACCGCACCATGGAATCGGACGGGCACACGGGATCGGTTGGTCGTCCGACCGTGCCCACCATCCCAAGCCCGCAACACTTCTGACGCACCGTCAGATACATGACGGTGCGGGGAAGTACAGGGCCCGCCCCGGTGTCACACCACCTGGCCGGGCCGCCCCTCGTCGGTCACGACGGGACGGCCCGAGGCGGCCCACACCTGCATGCCGCCGTCGACGTTCACCGCGTCGACGCCCTGCTGGACCAGGTACATCGCGACCTGCGCCGACCGCCCGCCGGAGCGGCAGATCACATGGACCCGCCCGTCCTCGGGCGCCGTCCCGGTCAGTTCGCCGTACCGGGCCACGAACTCGCTGAGGGGGATGTGCAGCGCCCCCTCGGCGTGGCCCGCCCGCCACTCGTCGTCCTCGCGGACGTCCAGCAGGAAGTCGCCGTCCTCGAGGTTCTGGACCCCGACCGTGGGCACACCAGCTCCGAAATGCATGAGTCGACGCTACCCGAAGCGCACCGGAGGGTTCCGGCTCGGACCGGCACGGATCCGGCACCCGGTCGGTCACGGGTGACGCAGGTCACGCGGGTGCAGGCAGGTCACGCAGGGGCCCGCGAGTCACGCTCGTCACTCCTGGCTCAGCAGCTCGGCCAGTTCCGCCTCGCGCTCCGCGACCTCCTTGCGCAGCTGCTCGGCGATCTCGTCGAGGAGGCCGTCGGGATCGTCGGGGGCCAGCCGGAGCATCCCGGCGATCGCGCCGTCCTCCAGCCCCTTGGCGACCACCGTGAGCAGCTCCTTGCGCCGGGCGAGCCATTCGAGGCGGGCGTAGAGCTCCTCGCTGCGGCTCGGCCGCTGCTCCTTGGGCTTGGGGCCGGCCGTCCACTCCGCGCCCAGCTCCCGCAGCTCGTCCTCGTCGCCGCGCGCGTAGGCGGCGTTGACCCGGGTGAGGAACTCCTCGCGCCGCTGGCGCTCGTCGTCCTCCTGCGCCAGGTCGGGGTGGGCCTTGCGGGCCAGCTCGCGGTAGAGGCGGCGGGCCTCCTCGCTGGGTCGCACCCGCTGCGGGGGCCGCACGGGCTCGTCGGTGAGCATCGCGACGGCCTCCGGGTACAGGCCGTCGGAGTCCATCCAGCCGTTCAGCAGCTCCTCGACCCCGGGGATCGGCTGCAGATCGGCCCGCGCCTCCCGCGCCTTGCGCAGGTCCTCGGGGTCACCGGTGCGCGCGGCCCTGGCCTCGGCCGTCAGCGCCTTCAACTCCTCCAGCCGGGCGTAGAGCGGTCCGAGTCTCTGCTCGTGCAGCCGGGCGAAATTCTCGACCTCCACCCGGAAGGTCTCCACCGCGATCTCGTACTCGATGAGCGCCTGTTCGGCGGCCCGTACGGCCCGCTCCAACCGCTCCTCGGGCCGCGCAGAGGCGCCCTCGGACGTCGCCCGGTCCGCCCCGGCGACGTCACCCTGTTCAGCTTCCGGGGTCGTCACCCGACCAGACTAGCGCCGCACGGGCCGGGCCCCGGCCCACCACCGCGACGGCCGGGCCCCGCTCCAACGCCCCCTGGCCGCCGGGCCGCCCATAACGCCGGACAGGGGGACACAACGACATCTCCTCGGGCGCGACCGGCGCGATTACCGTCGTCGGTGGCCCCACCGGAGCGCGCCCGCGCGCCCAGCGCACCGCCCGCGCTCCGTGTCATGCACGCCCCGTCGCCTTCCCCCGCTTCCCCCGCTTTCCTCACTTTCCCCGCTTTCCCCACTCCCCCCACTCGAGGAGAACGAGGAACCGCCATGACACCCACAGACCCCGACGGCTCCGCGTCCGAGCACCGGATCAGCCGCAAGAACCTGCTCAAGGCGGCCGTCGCCGCCGGTGCCGCCCTCTCGCTGGCCACCGGCGCTGCGGCGCTCGCCCGGGCCTCCGCCGCCCCGAACCGGCCCCTTCCGCCTACGCCCATGTGCGACGACGGGGACGGCCCGACCCGCGACCAGATCGAGGGCCCCTACTTCAAGCCGAACTCACCGCTGCGCACCGCCCTGGTGACGCCGGGCACCCCCGGCACCCGGCTGACCGTCAGCGGCCATGTCTTCGGCCGCAACTGCGTCCCGCTGTCCGGCGTCCTGCTCGACTTCTGGCAGGCCGACGACGCCGGCGCCTACGACATGGGCGGATACGCCTTGCGGGGCCACCAGTTCACGGACTCCACCGGCGCGTACTCGCTGAGCACGATCGTGCCGGGCCTCTACCCCGGCCGCACCCGGCACCTCCACGTCAAGGCGCAGGCGCCCGGCCGTCCGGTGCTCACCACCCAGCTGTACTTCCCCGGCGAGCCGCGCAACGGCACCGACGCCCTCTTCGACCCGGCCCTGCTGATGAACGTCCGCGGGGCCGGCAACGCCAAGGAGGGCACCTTCGACTTCGTCCTGAACGTCGACGGCACACCGGGCCCGAGCGATCCGGGCACCCCGCCCACCGACCCGCCGGACGGCGCCTGGGCCGCCGGCCGCTCCTACGCCGCGGGCGACCGCGTCGCGTACGCCGGCGCCGCCTACCGCTGCCTCCAGGCCCACACGTCCATGACCGGCTGGGAACCGCCGAACGCCCCCGCCCTCTGGCGGCGCGAGTGACGAACGGTCCCGACGGCACACAACGGGCCCTGGTACGTGAGATACCTCACGCGCCTGGGCCCCTTGTCCGTCGGTCGAGTTGTGCGATGACCCACACCTGCCGACACAACGAGAAACGGACCCCCACCGTGACTTCCGTCACTGGCGGAGACCCGTTCCATCGGTATCTCATGGTGCGCGAGGGGGGAGTTGAACCCCCACGCCCTTGCGGGCACTGGAACCTGAATCCAGCGCGTCTGCCTATTCCGCCACCCGCGCATTGGGTGTGTCCTCCGGCTCCGTCCCCCTGGGGGCTGGCGCCTTCCGACATGCAGAACATTAGCACGCCCCGAAGGGTGGATTCACATCGCTTTCCCGGGGCAGACGCCCAGCCCCGGCCGCATCGCGTCCACCCGCCGCGCCGGGCCGCCGGCCCCGGGCCGCGCCGCCCGGACAGATTCTCTTTCCGTATCGGAGCGCGCCCGTTCACGTATCAACCTCGTACCGGTCACGCCCTTCTGCCCAGGAGCCGGACGAGGACCGCAGTCGGGTGCGGGACACTGGTCTGCGACCCCCTCTACGATCCTGGGCAGAAGTACCGAGCGACACCCGGGCACGCAGAAGGCGTCGACACCCGTCGACAGGGCCGACAGGGGGAACCAGCCGATTCACCCGCGCGTGGATACGATCAGTAAGCAGTACCAGGCAAGCAATACGCAGCACGACGGCACGACCCGCAGCGACGGCAACGATGGAGGAGGTGCCCCATGGGAGTCCTGAAGAAGTTCGAGCAGCGTCTCGAAGGTCTGGTCAACGGCACCTTCGCCAAGGTCTTCAAGTCCGAGGTCCAGCCCGTGGAGATCGCGGGTGCGCTCCAGCGCGAGTGCGACAACAACGCGACGATCTGGAACCGCGACCGCACCGTCGTACCCAACGACTTCATCGTGGAGCTCAGCGCGCCGGACTACGAGCGTCTGAGCCCCTACTCCGGCCAGCTCGGCGACGAGCTCGCCGGCATGGTGCGTGACTACGCGAAGCAGCAGCGCTACACCTTCATGGGGCCGATCAAGGTCCACCTGGAGAAGGCGGAGGACCTGGACACCGGCCTGTACCGGGTGCGCAGCCGTACGCTCGCCTCCACCAGCAGCCAGCAGGCGCCTCAGGCCCCCTCGGCCGGTCCGGGCGGCCGCCCCGCCGCCCCGGGCGGGTACGGCTACCCGCCCGCGGCCGGCCCCTCGGCAGCGCCCCCCATGCCGTCCGCGCCGCCGCCCGGCGCCCGCCCCGGCGGCTACGGCTACCCGCCGCCCGCCGCCCAGCAGCCCGCGCCCGCCCCGGCGAGCGGCGGCCGCACCCGCTACTGGATCGAGATCAACGGCACCCGCCACCAGATCTCCCGCCCGACACTCGTGCTCGGCCGCAGCACCGAGGCCGACGTGCGGATCGACGACCCCGGCGTCTCCCGCCGGCACTGCGAGATCCGGACCGGAACGCCCTCGACGATCCAGGATCTCGGGTCCACCAACGGCATCGTGGTGGACGGGCAGCACACCACCCGCGCTACGCTCCGCGACGGCTCGCGGATCGTCGTGGGCAGCACCACCATCATTTACCGGCAAGCCGAAGGGTGAAGCGGGGGCAATGTCAGAGCTGACCCTCACGGTCATGCGGCTGGGTTTCCTGGCCGTACTGTGGCTGTTCGTGATCGTGGCCGTGCAGGTCATCCGCAGCGACCTGTTCGGTACGCGCGTCACCCAGCGGGGGGCCCGCAGAGAGACGGCCCGGCCGCAGCAGGCCGCGCGCCAGGCGGCGCCGCCGCAGCAGCGCGGTCAGCAGGGCGGTGGCCGCCAGCGCCGCAACGCCCCCACCAAACTCGTGGTGACCGAGGGCATCCTCACCGGCACCACCGTCGCGCTGCAGGGCCAGACCATCACCCTGGGCCGTGCGCACGACTCCACGATCGTGCTGGACGACGACTACGCCTCCAGCCGCCATGCCAGGATCTACCCGGACCGCGACGGCCAGTGGATCGTCGAGGACCTCGGATCCACCAACGGCACATACCTGGACCGGACCCGGCTGACGACCCCCACACCGATGCCGCTGGGCGCGCCGATCCGCATCGGCAAGACCGTCATCGAGCTGCGGAAGTAGTACGACTAATGAGCGAGCGGAGCGAGCACGCAGCGGCGGCCGGCACCCCGGGCCCCGGCGCGCTCCCGACCGGAGGGTGGGCACCGTGCGGATGTACCCGGAGCCGACGGGCGAGGTGCGCATGAGTCTGTCACTGCGCTTCGCCGCCGGATCGCACAAAGGCATGATCCGCGAGGGCAACGAGGATTCCGGGTACGCCGGTCCCCGCCTGCTCGCGATCGCCGACGGAATGGGCGGCCAGGCCGCCGGCGAGGTCGCCTCCTCCGAGGTGATCTCCACCATCGTCGCCCTCGACGACGACATCCCCGGCTCCGACATCCTCACCTCGCTCGGCACCGCCGTACGGCGCGCCAACGACCAGTTGCGCGCCATGGTCGAGGAGGATCCGCAGCTGGAGGGCATGGGCACCACGCTCACCGCCCTGCTGTGGACCGGCCAGCGACTCGGCCTGGTGCATGTCGGCGACTCGCGCGCCTACCTGCTGCGCGACGGCGTGCTGACGCAGATCACCCAGGACCACACCTGGGTGCAGCGCCTCGTCGACGAGGGACGCATCACCGAGGAAGAGGCCACCACCCACCCTCAGCGCGCCCTGCTCATGCGCGCCCTCGGCAGCGGCGAACACGTCGAGCCCGACCTGTCCATCCGCGAGGTGCGCGCCGGCGACCGCTACCTGATCTGCTCCGACGGCCTCAGCGGCGTCGTCTCCCACCAGACGATGGAGGAGACCCTCGCCGGCTACCAGGGCCCGCAGGAGACGGTGCAGGAGCTGATCCAGTTCGCGCTGCGCGGCGGCGGCCCGGACAACATCACCGTCATCGTCGCCGACGTCCTGGACCTGGACACCGGCGACACCCTCGCCGGACAGCTGTCCGACACCCCGGTCGTGGTCGGCGCGGTCGCCGAGAACCAGAACCACCTGCACGACAACGGCATCATGCAGACCCCCGCCGGACGCGCCTCGGGCCTCGGCCGCCAGGTGCCCGGACAGGGCGGCGGTGGCGGCGAGTTCGGCCCGCCAGGATCCGGCGACACCGACGGTTACGCCCCCGCGGCCGGCTTCGGCGACTACGGCGACGAGGACTTCGTCAAGCCCCGCAAGAACCGCAGGTGGCTCAAGCGCTCCTTCTACAGCGTGCTCGCGCTCGCCGTGCTCGGCGGCGGCCTGTACGGCGGCTACCGCTGGACGCAGACGCAGTACTTCGTCGGCGCCAACGAGGAGCACGTCGCGCTGTACCGGGGCATCAGCCAGGACCTGGCCTGGCTGAAGCTGTCGAAGCTCCACACGGACCACCCCGAGATCGAACTCAAGTACCTGCCGCCCTATCAGCAGCAGCAGGTCAAGGCGACGATCACCGAGGGCGGTCTGACCAACGCCCAGAAGAAGATCGACGAGCTGTCCGTGCAGGCCTCCGCGTGCAAGAAGGAGACCCAGCGCCGCGCCGCCGAGGACAGGAACGGCGCCAAGACGCAAGAAGGCCAGGCGGGCGGTACCACCGGCACCACGGGAACCACCCGCGCCTCCTTCACGTCCAAGGCGACGCCGACGCCGAACCCGTCGACGACCACGTCCCCGTCCTCCCCGTCCACGTCCGCCACCGCGTCCACTCCCAGCCCCGGCCCCACTCTCTCGGAGGAAGAGCAGAAGGTCGTCTCGCTGTGCGGTAAGCAGTAGGCAAGCCGTGAGAGGCCCTGTCACACGATGAGCAGCACTACCAACCCGTCGACGCACCACACGTCCACGATCGGCGCGATCGGCGCGCCCAGCCGCCGCAACACCGAGCTGGCGCTGCTGGTCTTCGCCGTCGTCATCCCGGTGTTCGCCTACGCCAACGTGGGCCTGGCCATCAACAGCCAGGTGCCCGCGGGCCTGCTGAGCTACGGCCTGGGCCTCGGTCTGCTGGCCGGCGTCGCGCACCTCGTCGTCCGCAAGTTCGCCCCGTACGCGGACCCGCTGCTGCTGCCGCTGGCCACGCTGCTGAACGGGCTCGGACTGGTCGTCATCTGGCGGCTGGACCAGTCGAAACTGCTCCAGGCCATCAACCAGGCGGGAACGGCCGCGCCACGGCAGCTGCTGTACACGGCCCTGGGCATCGCCCTGTTCGTGGTGGTGCTGATCTTCCTCAAGGACCACCGCGCCCTTCAGCGCTACACCTACATCTCCATGGTCGGCGCGCTGATCCTGCTGCTGCTGCCGCTCGTGCCGGGCCTCGGCGCCAACATCTACGGCGCCAAGATCTGGATCTCGGTCGCCGGATTCTCCATCCAGCCCGGTGAGTTCGCCAAGATCGTGCTCGCCATCTTCTTCGCCGGCTACCTCATGGTGAAGCGGGACGCGCTCGCCCTGGCCAGCCGCCGCTTCATGGGCCTGTACCTGCCCCGCGGCCGCGACCTCGGACCGATCCTGGTCGTCTGGGTGATCTCGATCCTCATCCTGGTCTTCGAGACCGACCTCGGCACCTCGCTGCTGTTCTTCGGCATGTTCGTCGTCATGCTGTACGTCGCCACCGAGCGGACCAGCTGGATCGTCTTCGGTCTGCTGATGTCCGCCGCCGGCGCCGTCGGCGTGGCCAGCTTCGAGCCGCACGTCCAGCAGCGCGTCCAGGCCTGGCTCGACCCGATGAAGGAGTACAAGCTCAGCCAGGCGGGCTCCGTCGGCCACTCCGAGCAGTCCATGGAAGCGCTGTGGGCGTTCGGCTCCGGCGGCACCCTCGGCTCCGGCCTCGGCCAGGGCCACTCCGACCTCATCAAGTTCGCCGCCAACTCCGACTTCATCCTCGCCACCTTCGGCGAGGAGCTGGGCCTGGCCGGTCTCATGGCCATCCTGCTGGTCTACGGCCTGATCGTGGAACGCGGCGTGCGCACCGCGCTGGCCGCCCGCGACCCGTTCGGCAAGCTGCTCGCCATCGGCCTGTCCGGCGCCTTCGCACTGCAGGTCTTCGTCGTGTCCGGCGGCGTGATGGGCCTCATCCCGCTCACCGGTATGACGATGCCGTTCCTGGCGTACGGCGGCTCCTCCGTCATCGCCAACTGGGCCCTGATCGGCATCCTGATCCGGATCAGCGACACCGCCCGCAGACCCGCGCCCGCGCCCGCCTCCAACCCCGACGCCGAGATGACCCAGGTGGTCCGCCCGTGAACAAGCCCCTGCGCCGAATCGCGATCTTCTGCGGCCTCCTCATCCTCACACTGCTCGTCCGCGACAACTGGATCCAGTACGTCAAGGCCGACACCCTCAAGGACGACAAGCACAACCGCCGCGTCACCATCGCGCGTTACGCCACCCCGCGCGGCGACATCATCGTCGGCGGAAACCCGATCACCGGGTCGGTCGAGACCAAGAGCAACGGACTCAACGACCTCAAGTACAAGCGCACGTACAAGAACGGCCCGATGTGGGCGCCCGTCACCGGGTTCACCTCCCAGGCCTTCGGCGCCACCCAGTTGGAGAGCATCGAGGACGGCATCCTCACCGGAAACGACGACCGGCTCTTCTTCCGGAACACCCTGGACATGATCACGGGCAAGCCCAAGCAGGGCGGCAACGTGGTCACCACGCTCAACGAGGCGGCGCAGAAGGCGGCCTTCAACGGCCTGAAGAAGGTCGGCGGCAAGGGCGCCGCGGTGGCCCTGGACCCCTCCACGGGCAAGATCCTCGCCCTGGCGTCCTACCCGTCCTACGACCCGTCGTCGTTCGCCGGCAACTCCGACAAGGACGCCAAGGCCTGGAAGGACCTCCAGAAGACGTCCGACGCCAACGACCCGATGCTGAACCGGGCACTGCGCGAGACCTACCCGCCGGGCTCCACCTTCAAGGTGGTCACCGCGGCCGCCGCGCTGGAGAACGGCCTGTACAAGTCGGCGGACCAACCCACCGACTCGCCGCTGCCGTGGACCATGCCCGGCACCCACACCGAGCTGCCGAACGAGGGCAACATCCCCTGTAAGAACGCCACGATGCGCGAGGCGCTGCGGTGGTCCTGCAACACCGTCTTCGGCAAGATCGGCGCGGACCTCGGCAACGACAAGATGCTCGAGGAGGCGAAGAAGTTCGGCTTCGACAGCGAGCAGTTCACGCCGGTCCGCGCCAACGCCTCGGTGTTCTCCAACGACATGAACAAGTCGCAGACCGCGCTGTCCTCCATCGGCCAGTTCAACACCGCGGCCACCCCGCTCCAGATGGCCATGGTCGCCTCCGCCGTCGCCAACGACGGCAAGCTGATGAAGCCGTACATGGTCGACAAGCTCCAGTCGCCCAACGTGGACACCCTGGAGCAGACCCAGCCGCAGGAACTGAGCCGGCCGCTCAGCTCGCAGAACGCCCAGATCCTGCAGTCCATGATGGAGACCGTCGTCAAGGACGGCACGGGCAAGAACGCGCAGATCAACAACGTCACCGTGGGCGGCAAGACCGGTACCGCCCAGCACGGCGTCGACAACAGCGAGAAGCCGTACGCCTGGTTCCTCTCCTACGCCAAGCTCGCCGACGGCAGCTCGCCGGTCGCCGTGGCCGTGGTGGTCGAGGACAACAACGCCAACCGCGACGACATCTCCGGTGGCGGCCTCGCGGCGCCCATCGCGAAGAACGTCATGGAGGCGGTCATCAACTCCAGGCAGTGACCCCTGTCACGCCCCCTTCACATCGGTGCACGTTGCGATACCGGTCCTGTATCGGGTGACGGGCTTGGCCAGGTCACACAGAGCGAGCCGGGTACGGTAGGCCCGGACAGCAGCCTCCGGCGGCACAAGCGGTGCCGGTCGGGACCGACGGAGAGGGCTGGTAGGTAGCTATGGAAGAGCCGCGTCGCCTCGGCGGCCGGTACGAGCTGGGCCATGTGCTCGGCCGTGGTGGCATGGCGGAGGTGTACCTCGCGCATGACACCCGGCTGGGACGCACCGTGGCGGTGAAGACGCTGCGCGCCGACCTGGCGCGCGACCCTTCCTTCCAGGCCCGGTTCCGCCGGGAGGCCCAGTCGGCCGCCTCGCTCAACCATCCCGCGATCGTCGCGGTCTACGACACGGGCGAGGACTACATCGACGGGGTCTCGATCCCGTACATCGTGATGGAGTACGTCGACGGCTCCACGCTCCGTGAACTGCTGCACAGCGGCCGCAAGCTGCTGCCCGAGCGGTCCATGGAGATGACCATCGGCATCCTCCAGGGCCTGGAGTACGCCCACCGCAGCGGCATCGTCCACCGCGACATCAAGCCGGCCAACGTCATGCTGACCCGCAACGGCCAGGTCAAGGTCATGGACTTCGGCATCGCCCGCGCCATGGGCGACTCCGGCATGACCATGACCCAGACCTCGGCCGTCATCGGCACCGCCCAGTACCTGTCTCCCGAGCAGGCCAAAGGCGAGCAGGTCGACGCGCGCTCGGACCTGTACTCGACGGGTTGCCTGCTCTACGAGCTGCTGACGGTCCGCCCGCCCTTCGTGGGCGACTCCCCGGTCGCGGTGGCCTACCAGCACGTCCGCGAGGAGCCGCAGCCGCCGAGCGTCTTCGACCCCGAGATCACGCCCGAGATGGACGCGATCGTGATGCGGGCGCTGGTCAAGGACCCCGACTACCGCTACCAGTCCGCCGACGAGATGCGCGCCGACATCGAGGCCTGCCTCGACGGCCAGCCGGTCGCGGCCACGGCGGCCCTGGGCTCCGTCGGCTACGGCGGCTACCCCGACGACCAGCCGACCACCGCGCTGCGCCCCGACGCCGGCCCCGCGGGCGCGACGACGATGCTGCCGCCCATGAACCCGGACGACGGCGGCTTCGGCTACGACGACCGCCCCGACCGGCGCCGTCAGAAGAAGTCCAACACCTCGACGATCCTGCTGGCCGTCGCCGGCGTCCTGGTCCTCATCGGCGCGATCTTCATCGGCATGTACGCCTTCGGCGGGAAGGGCGCCAACAACGACATGGTGCCCGTGCCCAACTTCGTCGGCCACACGAGGGCCGAAGCCGTGGATATGGCCCGGAACGGCAGCGTCGAAGTGGCCTTCACCCAGGACACCTGCGAGGACCAGCCCAAGGGCAAGGTCTGCTCACAGGACCCCAAGAACGGCAAGATCAAGAAGGGCGACACGGTCGACGTGGTGCTGTCCACGGGGGCGCCGAAGGAGACGGTTCCCGACGTCCGCGGCGTGTCCTTCGACAAGGCGAAGTCCCAGCTGGTGGAGAAGGGCTTCAAGGTCGATAAGCAGACCCAGGAGTCCGACCAGACCCCGGACGTGGTCATCAGCCAGGACCCCGCAGGCGACACGGAGAAGGAGAAGGGCTCCGTCATCACCCTCACGGTCGCCAAGGCCCCCGAGAAGGTCACCGTGCCGGACGTCTCGAACAAGACCTGTGACGAGGCCTTGGCGCTGTTGCAGCAGAGCAACCTCAAGGGCAACTGCACCGACATGGACACCACCGACCCCAACCAGGACGGCAAGGTCATCCAGACCGTCCCGAACATCGGCCAGCCGGTCGACAAGGGGTCCAGTGTGAACCTCCAGGTCGGCAAGCTCAAGCAGCAGGAGAAGAAGCGGGTGCCGAGGGTCCAGGGCCTGCCTCTGGGGCAGGCCAAGCAGGTCCTGGCGCAGAACGGCTTCACCAACATCCAGTTCGCCGAGGGAAGCAGCCAGGACGACAACGCACTGGTCGTCAAGCAGGAACCGAACCCGGACGACGAGGTCGACGACCCCAACACGCCGATCACGCTGACGGCCTTCGGCGGTGGCGGCAACAACGGCAACGGGAACGGGAACGGCAACGGCGGCTTCTTCGGCGGCTGACCCCACCCCTGACGCTCGGAGCCCCGGTTCCCCTCCGAGGGGGACCGGGGCTCCGTCGTACCGGACGTGTCTCCGGAGGGTGTCCGTCAACCGGTCAGTTCCTTCGGCGGTGTGCGCTTGGCGTCCACCTTTTCCGTGCGGACCAGTTCGCCCCAGACCACGTACCGGTAGCGGGAGGTGTACACCGGTGTGCAGGTCGTCAGGGTGATGTAGTGGCCGGCCTTCTTGACGCCCGACTCCTTGGGGACCGAGGACAGGACCTGGACGTTGTACTTCGACGTCTCGGGGAGGATGTCGTAGACCTTGTAGACGTACCACTTGTCCTTGGTCTCGAAGACGACCGGATCGCCCACCCGCACCTTGTCGATGTTGTGGAACTTCGCGCCGTGACCGTCCCGGTGGGCGGCGAGGGTGAAGTTGCCGGCCTTGCCGGACGTCGGCAGGGTCGCCTTGGCGGGGTCCACGTAGTAGCCGGCCACGCCGTCGTTCAGCACCTCCGCCGACGTGCCCTTCTTGATCAGGACCTCGCCGTTGTGCATGGACGGCACGTGCAGGAAGCCGATGCCGTCCTTGGTGTCCAGCGCTCCGGGACCGCCGGCCACGGACTGGGACCACTCGTCGCGGACCTTGCCGCCCTCCTGGTCGGCCTTGCGGTCCGCCAGGACGTTCGTCCACCACAGGGAGTAGACGACGAACAGGCCGAGGACCAGACCCGCCGTGATGAGGAGTTCGCCGAAGACGCTGACGGCGAGGGCCAGCGGGCGGGTACCCCGGCGGCGCCGCGCCCGGCCGGGGCCCGACGCGTCACCGTGCCCTTCGCGGCCCTCGGTGTGCCCTGCCGTGTCGTCCGTGGTCGCTGCCACTGTTCATCCGCCCTTTAACTGACGAGCGCATCCGGCTTGCCCTTGCTGCGCGGCCGTTCCTCGACCATCTTGCCCCAGACGATCATCCGGTACTTGCTGGTGAACTCCGGTGTGCAGGTGGTCAGCGTGATGTAGCGGCCGGGCCCGGTGAAGCCCGACCCCTTCGGGACGGGATCGAGGACACTGATGTTGGCCGGCGAGGTCACCGGCAGTATCGACGCCATCTTGTAGACGAAGTACGTGTCCTGCGTCTCCACGACGATCGCGTCGCCCGGCGAGAGCTTGTTGATGTACCGGAACGGCTCACCGTGCGTGTTGCGGTGGCCCGCGAGCCCGAAGTTGCCCGTCTTCGCGTCCGGCATCGCGGTGTTGAGGTCGCCCTGCCCGTAGTGCCCGACCATGCCCTTGTCCAGCACCTTCGGCTTGCTGATGCCCTCCGCGATGGGCACCACCACGTCCAGCTTCGGGATGTGCAGGAGGGCGAATCCCTGCCCCGGCTCGAACGTCCCGGGATTGCGCTTGCCGCTCGCCCAGTCGTCCTGCAACTGGTGCGCCTCGCTGCCCGCCTGCGCGTGCGCCCGGACGTTCGTCCACCACAACTGGTAGGTGACGAAGAGCAGCATCACCACACCGGTGGTGATGAACATCTCACCGATGACCCGGCTGGCGATCACGGCCGGGCTCGCCTTGCGTGCCCGCGCCTGCCGGCGCGCCTCCACGCGGGACAGCGGCGCGGACGCCCGGTCGGCCGGGCTGTCCTCCCCCGACGGCGCGCCCACCGCCGCCCCACGACGGCCGTGACGGCGCCTGGCGGCCTTTCTGCGGGCCGCGCGTCCACCCGGTGGGGGTGCAGGGGTCCGCGCGGCGGAAGACGCGCCAGGCGGCGGATCCGGGATCCGCAGCGCCATCGTCTCGTCGTCCACGGGAGGCAGATACGCCGTGGCTTCACCCGCGGGCCCGTACGGCACCCCCGCCGCGCTCTGCTGAGGCGTCGCGTGCTGCTGGGGCGCGTTCTGCTGGGGCGCCGCCCCCGGAGACCCGTAGGACGCCGGGTAGGGGTCCTGGCGTGCGTCCTGGGCCCCGCCGCCGTACCACCCCTCGAACGCGTCCGGCCCCCCGTACGACTGCTCCCCGTACGAGGTGTCGGTCTCGCGCTCGGGGCGCAGCGCGGTCACGCCGTGGCCCTGCCCACCACCGGGGCGAGCCCCGCAGACCTCGCCACGGCCTCCTTGTCGCCGCACTCCGCCAGCCAGTTGGCCAGCATCCGGTGCCCGTGCTCGGTCAGTACCGACTCGGGATGGAACTGCACGCCCTCGACGGGAAGTTCACGGTGCCGCAGACCCATGATGATGCCGTCGTGCGTGCGCGCCGTGACCACCAGCTCGTCGGGCACGGTCGCCGGCTCGGCGGCCAGGGAGTGGTAGCGGGTCGCCGTGAAGGGGGAGGGCAGTCCCGCGAAGACGCCCGTGCCCTCGTGCTCCACCAGCGAGGTCTTGCCGTGCAGCAGCTCGGGCGCGCGGTCCACCACCCCGCCGTAGGCCACCTGCATCGACTGCATGCCCAGGCACACACCGAAGACGGGGACACCGGTCGCGGCGCAGTGCCGGACCATCTCCACGCAGACACCGGCCTGCTCGGGCGCGCCCGGGCCCGGCGAGAGCAACACGCCGTCGAAACCGTCCTGCGCGTGCGCCGTCGACACCTCGTCGTTGCGCAGCACCTCGCACTCGGCCCCCAGCTGGTACAGGTACTGGACCAGGTTGAAGACGAAGCTGTCGTAGTTGTCGACGACGAGAATCCGCGCACTCACTGGTTGTCCACCGTCACATCGTTGAAGGGAAGCAGCGGTTCGGCCCACGGGAAGACGTACTGGAACAGGGCGTAGACCGCGGCCAGGACCAGCACCAGTGAGATCAGCGCCTTCACCCACGCGTTCCCCGGCAGATGCCGCCAGATCCAGCCGTACATGCCGTCCCTTCCGTCTCCCACGGCACCAGACTCACGCCGTACGCCACCAGACTAACGGCGCGGCGCCCGAGGTTTCCCGGCCTCCGCGAGCTGTGCGAAAACCGCGTGCGACCGGACGTACGTGGCACAGCGTCGATCACCTCAACGATCGCGGACACGGTTTTGTACGGCCCTTTGTCGATCCGATACGCGAACCAGGCCGTTCCGTTCACCAGTACGACAGCGGCGGTCGCCCGCACCGGCGGCGCGAGGCCCGGCACCCGCGTCTACTGCACGGGCTTCGCGTGCTGCAGGTCCACCGTGCCGGAGTAGCCGGGCAGCGTCGCCGTTCCGTCGTCGGTGACCTTCCAGCCGAGGCCGTAGACGTTGACGTACACCATGTAGTTCTGGATCGCCGGGGAGTCCGCGAGGGCCTTCTGGAGCTTCCCCGGATCACCGACCGCCGTGATCTTGTACGGCGGCGAGTAGACGCGGCCCTGGAGGATCAGCGTGTTGCCCACGCAGCGCACCGCACTGGTGGAGATCAGCCGCTGGTCCATCACCTTGATGCCCTGGGCGCCGCCCTTCCACAGCGCGTTGACCACGGCCTGGAGGTCCTGCTGGTGGATCACCAGGTAGTCGGGCTGAGGCTCGGGGTAGCCGGGGAGCTTCGCGGTGGCGTCGGGCGGGGCGTCGTTGAGCGTGACCGTGATCGCCTTGCCCGTGATCTTCCGGGTGCCCGCGCTCTGCTCCAGGCCGGACAGCCTGCCGTCCTGGGGCTTGCCGCCGTCGTCGCGCGCGGCGAGGGACTCGATGTCGTCGCGCAGGGCGGCGTTGGACTCGTCCAGCTCCTTGTTCTTCCGGCTGCGCTCCTGGACGAGGTCGGACAGCTTCAGAAGGGACGTGTCCGTGCGGATGTTGGTGCCCTTGGCCGTGTTGAAACTGGTGAAGAAGAGCAACCCGGCGAGGGCGAAGACGGCCACGGTCATGATCCGCACGGGCCTCGGGCGGCGCGTGCGGTCCGGGCCGGCACCCGTCCCCGGGAAGTCGGCAGAATTGCTCAACGTACCCTTATCTCCTTCGGCGCCGCGGAAGCACTACGCTAACGGACGTCCGGGGGAGTGCTCAGTGTGCCCTTGTACGCTGCCCCGGAGCCAGCCCAGTTCCCTGCGCGGCCACCAGCGCATCGACAGGAGAGACCCTCGTGCCGAAGTCACGTATCCGCAAGAAGGCCGACTACACGCCGCCGCCCGCCAAGCAGGCCGCGAGTATCAAGCTGGAGGGCCGCGGCTGGGTGGCGCCCGTCATGCTGGCGCTCTTCCTCATCGGCTTGGCCTGGATCGTCGTCTTCTATGTGACCGACGGATCCTTGCCCATCGACGCCCTGGGCAACGCGAACATCGTTGTGGGCTTCGGCTTCATCGCGGCCGGATTCGCCGTCTCCACGCAGTGGAAGTGACGTCGGCCTCCCGGTGAACACAGCTCTGCCCACGGGTATCCGCTGAGTTATCCACAGGCCGGAGGAATTTCCACATGCGGCCTGGGGAAAACGTCGATGATCTGTGGATAACCAGTGCCCCGTTGACACCGGTACGACTGTCACACCGCTCGTCCAGAGTGCGCACGCCCCCTGCCTGACCTGCGACAACACAGGTCGGCGACAGGGGGCACACGCGTTCCCGCACGCTATGCACAAGATCGGACACCAACTGTGGACAACGGACGCTCTCAGATGAGCTGAACCGTTCTGATCAGCGTCAACACGACGACGACCACCAGCACCAGCGCACAGGTGCCGTACTGCACCAGGTCCCGTCGCTCACGCGGGGCGTGCACCATCGCGTACCCCACCACCACACCGGCGACCAGACCCCCGATGTGCGCCTGCCAGGCGATGCCGCTCCAGCTGAAGGTGAAGATCAGGTTGATCACCAGCAGGACGATGATCGGCCGCATGTCGTAGTTGAGCCGGCGCATCAGCACCGCGGTGGCGCCGAACAGTCCGAAGATGGCACCCGAGGCGCCGAGCGTGGCCTGGCTGGGCGAGGCGAGCAGGTACGTCAGCGCGCCGCCCGCGAGCCCGGAGACGAAGTAGAGCGACAGATAGCGCAACCGGCCCAGGGCCGCCTCCAGGGGGCCGCCCAGCCACCACAGGCTCAGCATGTTGAAGCCGATGTGCCAGATCTCCTGGTGCGTGAACATCGAGGTCACCAGGCGGTACCACTCGCCGTCCGCGACACCCGAGGTGGGAGTGAAGGGAGCCGGCGGCCAGGCGCCGATCAGGACCAGGTCCCCGAGGAGCGAGGAGTCGGCGCTGACCGCGATGAACACCGCGATGTTGATCCCGATGAGGATCTTGGTGAGCAGGCGGGGGTCGGCGGTCATGGTGCCGCCGGCCAGCGTGCGGGGCCGCGACGCGGCGGGCGGGTGGCCGGTGCCGGAACCACCGCGGACGCAGTCCGGGCACTGGAAGCCCACGGAGGCGTCGACCATGCACTCGGGGCAGATCGCCCGGTCGCAGCGGGCGCAGCGGATACCGGTCTCGCGGCCCGGATGGCGATAGCACGTGGGCAGGCGGTGGGCGTCCGGCGGGCCCTGGTCCGCCGGGTCCTGGCCCGCCGGGCCCTGCGGGCTGCCTGGTGCCTGGTCCATGGGGTTCCCCTCGATTCGTCCTGCGCGGAGCACGGCTGCGGCTGCCCGTGGGCAATGCACCGCCCCGCCCATCCTTACGGACAAGCGGGGCGTTTGGTTCCCTAGGGGAGCTGTCGGGACGGGCCCTTCACTCAGCCTTCGCGGGTCTCGACGACGACCGACTCGATGACGACGTCGTTGAGCGGGCGGTCGGTGCGCGGGTTGGTCTGCGCGGTCGCGATGGAGTCCACGACCTTCTGGCTGGCCGCGTCGGTGACCTCGCCGAAGATGGTGTGCTTGCGGTTCAGCCAGGCCGTCGGGCCGACGGTGATGAAGAACTGCGAGCCGTTGGTGCCCGGGCCCGCGTTGGCCATCGCCAGCAGGTAGGGCTTGTCGAAGGAGAGGTCCGGGTGGAACTCGTCCTTGAACTGGTAGCCGGGACCGCCGGTGCCGTTGCCCAGCGGGTCGCCGCCCTGGATCATGAAACCGCTGATCACCCGGTGGAAGACCGTGCCGTCGTAGAGCTTCGCCGTGGACTTCTCGCCGGTGGCGGGGTGGGTCCACTCGCGCTCACCCTTGGCGAGTTCGACAAAGTTCCGAACCGTCTCGGGGGCGTGGTTCGGCAGGAGCCGGACCTCGATGTCGCCGTGGTTGGTCTTCAGGGTGGCGTAGAGCTGCTCAGCCACGATCTGCCTTCCGTTGTCTTCCTGTGACTCCCCGATCCTCGCACGGCCCGCGCCGTGCGTCGCCCAGCGGTCGCTTCCTGGGGGAGATCCGCCGGATTCGGTTGCGGAAAACCGGGCGAGTCCTCCCGGACGGGAGCGCGGCGCGACGATCCGTGGCATTGTCGACGACAAGCTCCTGTTGCTCCGTATTCATCCCTATCGCACGTGATCGTCTCCCGGCGGACTCCCGATCGGCAGGGCCACCGCGGTGACTGCGGTCGTCACCCGTGACCCGGATGCCCGTTCGCACATGCCGCCGGGCCCGTTGGCAGGCATGATCCGTAAAAGGGTGGAAAGTCGAATTACCGTACGCCACCGAGGAGGAGGAACCCGTGACCCGCATCGACAGCGTGCGCGCCGCGACCGGCTCGGCGAAGGACAGCGTGCTGCACGCCGCGGAAGTGGTGGCGCCCTACGCCGACACGGCCAGGGAAAGGGCCGCGCAATACGCACACGAGGCACGCGTACGGCTCGCGCCGAAGGTGACGCTGGCCGCCGACCAGGCCCGCGTCCAGTACGGCGCCCATGTCGCACCCCGGCTGGAGCAGGCCCGTACGCAGGCCATGGCCCATGTGCCGCCCAAGATCGACCAGGCCGCCCAGGAGGCCGCCGAGCGGACGCGCCGGGCCGCGCGGCAGGCCGCCGAGTACTCCCGGCCACGGATCGAGCAGGCGATGGCCGCGGCGGGGCCGGTCGCGGACGAGGCCGCCGCGCGCGGTGCCGCCGCGCTGGTGGCGCTGCGCGGTCAGGTCCCGGCCCGGAAGATCCAGAAGCTGGCCCGCACACACGAGCGGCGGGCGCGGGCCGGGCGCGTCGTGAAACTGCTCGCGCTGGCGGGCGCGCTCGCCGGCGGTGCCTTCGCCGCCTGGAAGTGGTGGGACAAGCAGGCCAACCCCGACTGGCTGGTGGAACCGCCGGCCGCGACCGAGGTGCCCGATTCTGGTCGGTTGGCGTCCGTGGACGGCACCGGCCAGTCCGTGCTTGACCCCGAGGTCCAGGCGAAGGAGGCCGAGGAGGCGGCGGACCGCGACGAACAGGGCTGACCGCCAGCGACGAAAGAGCCCGTCTGACCGGTGTTTCCACAGGTCAGGCGGGCTTTTGTCGCGTGCACGTGGCTACGGGTCCGCGAGCGGGTAGGTTGAGGTTGCCTGGGGCACCGACAGGGATGGAAGGGGGAACCCATGCTCGACGGAATCACGGGAACCATTGCCATCGGCGTCATGGTGGCGTCAGCAGTCGTCGGCGACCGTGCCTCGAAAAAGCGCAAGAAGGCTTTCTGGGAGCGCTATGGATCCTTCGAGGGGTTCCGGGGCCAGGTCGACGAGGAGAAGATCCAGCGGGTGCGCAGGGAACAGGGCGACGTCGCCGCCATCAAGCTGGTACGGCAGACCTACCCGTACGTCTCGCTCCTCCTCGCGAAGCGCTACGTGGAGGAACTCCCGGCGTAGCCGAAGGATCCCTGCCCGAAGGCGTCGGGGCGCGCTCCGATGCCGGACGGACAGGCGCGCATACACCGACGACCTGCCCGGGCGCACCGCGTGCGCACGAAAAACGCCCCCTGACACCGCGTTTCCGCAGGTCAGAGGGCATTTCACCAGTGGAGCCTAGGGGAGTCGAACCCCTGACATCTGCCATGCAAAGACAGCGCTCTACCAACTGAGCTAAGGCCCCGAACGAGAGCATCCGGCCGGAAGATCCGCTCACCGGTCGGTGCCGCAGACCAGAGTACCGGGTCACCCCCCGGATCTCGCAAAAAGATGGGGGCTCCCCGCGGCCGACCACTCTCCGTAAGATGCTCCGCGTGGTTCGCTACAGCGAACCACGGTACTTGGGGAAGCGATGGGGAGACGCAATGGACGCCGCACAGCAGGAAGCCACCGCAAGAGCGCGGGAACTGCAGCGGAACTGGTACGGGGAGCCGTTGGGGGCGCTCTTCCGCAAGCTCATAGATGACCTCGGGCTCAACCAGGCCCGGCTGGCGGGGGTACTGGGACTGTCCGCCCCGATGCTGTCGCAGCTGATGAGCGGCCAGCGCGCGAAGATCGGCAACCCTGCGGTGGTCCAGCGGGTGCAGCTGCTCCAAGAGCTGGCGGCCCAGGTGGCGGACGGCAGCGTCAGCGCGGCCGAGGCGACCGAGCGCATGGACGAGATCAAGCGGTCGCAGGGCGGCTCGGTGCTCAGCAACACCACGCAGACGACGAGCACTTCGGGGGCGCCGACGGTCAAGCGGGTGGTCCGCGAGATCCAGTCGCTGCTTCGCTCGGTCGCGGCGGCCGGTGACATCATCGAGGCCGCGAACACCCTCGCCCCGACCCACCCCGAACTGGCGGAATTCCTCCGGGTGTACGGCGCCGGCCGTACCTCGGACGCGGTAGCGCACTACCAGTCCCACCAGAACTGACGCCGCGGGGGTCGTATCGCGCGTCGGGGGGATGCGAGGGGGACAACCGCAGGGGGAGGAGCGACGCACAGCCATGGGTGAGGTCTTCGCCGGCCGGTACGAGCTGGCCGACCCAATCGGACGCGGGGGAGTCGGCGCGGTCTGGCGGGCATGGGACCACCGCCGTCGCCGGTATGTGGCCGCCAAGGTCCTTCAGCAGCGCGACGCGCACTCCCTGCTGCGCTTCGTGCGGGAGCAGGCGCTGCGGATCGATCACCCCCATGTGCTCGCACCGGCCAGTTGGGCCGCTGACGACGACAAGGTCCTGTTCACCATGGACCTGGTGGCCGGCGGCTCGCTCGTCCACCTGGTCGGGGACTACGGTCCGCTGCCCCCGGTGTTCGTCTGCACCCTGCTCGACCAGTTGCTGTCCGGGCTCGCCGCGGTGCACGCGGAGGGTGTCGTGCACCGCGACATCAAGCCCGCGAACATCCTGCTGGAGGCCACCGGGACCGGCCGGCCCAGGCTGCGGCTGTCGGACTTCGGCATCGCGATGCGGTTGGGCGAACCGCGGCTGACGGAGACCAACCTGGTGGTGGGGACGCCGGGTTACCTCGCTCCCGAGCAGATGATGGGCGCCGAACCGGACTTCCCCGCCGACCTGTTCGCCACCGGTCTGGTCGCCCTCTATCTGCTCCAGGGCGCCAAGCCAGACGCCAGAGCACTCGTGGAGTACTTCGCGGAGCACGGAACTCCCGGTGCGCCCAAGGGTGTTCCCGATCCCCTGTGGCAGGTCGTGGCCACCCTGCTGCAACCCGATCCGCAGGCCAGGTTCCGTACCGCGACGGGTGCGCGCAAGGCCCTCGTCACGTGCGCCGAGCTGCTGCCGGAGCCGGGCCCCGACGACGAGCTGATCGAGATCTTCGACCAACTCGGCCCGCTGCCACCGGGGTTCGGACCCGAGGGACCGCTCACCCGGAGCCCTGGGGTGACGGACGGGCGTACGACGGCGTCCGCCTCCGCCGGTTCGGCCACCGGGTCTGTGGTTCCCGGTACCGGTACCGGTACCGCCGCTTCCGGTGCCGGCTCCGCCACTTCCGGTTCTGGTACCGCTTCCGGTGCCGGCGGTGTGCCGGACCCGCGGCTCGATCCACGGGAGGGGACCGGGGCGACGCCTGGGACGGACGGCAGCGGCTTGTCGCCCGGACCAGCCCAGCCCTCCACCATGTCGGACACCGGCAGCTTCCACCTGCCGCCGCCCGAGACCGCCGCCCCGGAGTGGGAAGTCCCACGGCACCGGGCCGCTCCCCCGCAGGCTGTTCCACCCCCCGCCGCGCCCCCGCAGGCCGTCCCCCCGGCACCGGCCGCCCCGCCCTCCGGCGGCGTGCCGCTCGAACCCGCGGTCCAGCCCGCGACCCAACCCCCAGTCCAGCCCCCAGTCCAGCCCCCAGTCCAACCTCCAGTCCAACCCCCGGTCCAGCCCGCGGCCGCCCAGCCCGTGGTCCACGTCTCCGCCCACGACCCCACCCATGTGCTGTCCTCCCCCGATCCGCGGCAGCCTGCTGATGTCTCTACTGCTTCGTACACCGCTCAGTCCCCGCGGGTTCCCGTTCCGGCGCGAGGAATCTCACGCCACCGCGCCAGGCGCCCGCGCCGCCCCGGCCCGCCCGCGACGGCGGCGATCCCGCTGCTGCTCCTCGCCCTGGCCTGCTACGCCGTCGGTTTCTGGGCACTGAGCCGCCTGTGAGGACCGCAGGGGCCGATCCTGGCCGGGTCCCGGCTCCCCTGCCCCTCCCGCCGCCCTACTGGGCTTCGGCCCTGCGCCGGGCGAGCACGGTCCACACCCCGAGGACGGCCAGCAGGACCGTTCCCGCGCCGATCCCGCCGACGGCGAGCGCCCGGAGTGCCGCGGAGCCGTCCGCCGCCCCGGCCGGGGTCGCCGCGGCCCGGTCGTGGGCGGTGACCTCGAAGAGCCGGCCGGGCTCGGACCGGCCGGCGTAGTCCGGTCCCGGCTGTGCCGTGCCGTCCACCCGCACACGCAGGATCAGTCCGTAGGGCCCCTCGCCGAAGGAGTCGGCGGTCTGCGCGGCGAGGTGCACGACCAGGTAGTGGAGGCCGGCGAACCGCATCCCCTTGACCTGGTCGGCGAAGCCGTGGCGGTTGGCGTGGGCGACCGGCGGCAGGGGAGCGAGGGTGGCGGACGTCTGCCGGCCGGTGTAACCGGCGTACGCCTCCTCGACGTATCCGCGTACCGGGTTGTAGAGCGACAGGGTGAGCGCGCCGCTCACATAGCCGCTGCCGCCGCTGGAACTGCCCAGCTCGACGGTGGCGCTCGGCTGCTGTCCCCAGTCGACCGGGACCTGGTAGAAGACCGTCTGGCCAGGCCGGATCCGGGTCCGCCACACGCCTTGCCCCACCGCGCTCGCCGCGGCGAACCCGGCACCGCCGGCCCGTTCTGCCGCCTGGCCGGTGACCGGTTCGGGCGAGGCGGAGTTCCAGGACTCGGGCGCGCTGGTGGCCCCGGTGCGTTTCAGCGGCGGTTCCGAGACGGCGGCGAGTTCCAGGGGCCAGGCGTCGGACGAGGAGCCCTCGGCGCCGACGCGTTCGACGAGCACGTAGTACGCCCCGGCGCCCTGGCACAGGCTGCGGCCGGAGGAGACCTCGCGCGCGCCCCACGCTGCGATGGGGTGCGGACTGCGGCTCGGGCCGAAGTGAGCGGCCTGCGAGGAGCAGGAGGTGCCTCGGGCGTCCTGCACCGAGATCCTGAGGCCGTCGGTGGCGGCGACCGTGGTGCCGGGTCCGGGCACCGCCGTGACGGAGACGTAGGCGGTGGAGGTGGCGTCCAGGTCGAGGCGGTAGTAGAGCTTGCCGCTGCCCGGCAGGGAACTCCTATAGGTGTGGCCGGGCTCGAGGCGTGCGGCGTCCGTGCTGCTCGGGGCTCCGGTGACGGACCGGGCGCCGTCGGTGAAGGCGTACGGTTCCGGTTCGCCGGCCGCGAACGCGCTCGGGCCGGGGACGGCCGCCGCGAGGCACAGCGCCGCCGCGGCCGCGCCCAGGCGCACAGTGAGCTTGTGCGAGAGGTACCGGCCGCGCCGGTCACGCCGGGGGCTCCCTGCCCTCGCCTGTCGTTCCGCCCCACGCCCCACCATGCCGCGCCACCCCTCGCGTTCCGTCGCTCCGGACCGTCGCCCATCCTGCCCCGAGGGCCGCTACGCCATCCGCGCATTCCCCAGGCGCGTGCGCAACACCGGCCTCGGAAGCGACGCCTACCCCACCCTCCGCGACCCCGCAACACGAGACCCGGCCGGCCCGGCCGGGGGACCACAACACAAAACCCCGACCGCTACGGCGGTCGGGGCCTGCTCAGTTCGGGATGTCAGTGCTCACGAACCCGTGGGCACGGAGTCAGTCGCCTCCGTCCACAGATCCTGCTCGGCGCGATCCGCCTGGATCTGGCGGTACACGAGGAGCCCGCCGATGGCGGCCAGTGCGACCAGGAGAAGCTTCTTCACCGCGCGACCTCGTCTTTCCTTGACGTAGGGGACCTCTGGCGCCCGACTATACACACCGGCCGATACCGATCGGTGACCTGCGTCGGCCGTCAACTGCCGTGCGCGTGAGCACATTAGATGCTGACGAATCCGCTCCGATCGGAGCGTGATCACGTCCGCACGGACGGTGCCTTTGGCCACCCTCCTCCCGCCTTCACACCTTTTCACCGCTCATGCGCCCATCCGAGTGGTGTTCATCCGAAGATCGCCGCGCCACGGGCGTCGGTCCGCCACTTCGCGACGCTCATACACATGATGAGCAATGTACGCAAATCGCCCAACCCGAAAGTGAGGGGCCATGGACCAGCACAAGGTCATGAAGCTGTGGACCGCCATCGTCACCGCCTTCCTCGCGCTCTGCACGGCGCTCGGACTCATCACCACGACCGCCTCCACGGCCGCGGCCGCACCGCAGCCCGAGACGGCGCCCAAGAGCACCGCACCGGTGCCGGCACAGACGACGTCGTCCTTGTCCAGTCCCCACACCCCGTCCCTGCCTCCCACGATGAAACAGCGCATCCGCGCCGAGGCCCACGGAAGGACCCCCGGCTGCCGCCACCGCCCGCCGACCGACGCCTTCTCCCTCGCCGCCGAACCCCGAGGCCTCCCGGACGAACCGCCGGCCCGCCCGACCATCCCCCTCCAGCGCTGACAGTGCCGCACCGGCCCGGCCGGTGCCACCACCAGCACCCTTGACGTAACGGCGATTCGCGTACAGCACCAGCCGTAGAACGCGAAGCTCCCCGGGCACCACGACCGGGGAGCTTCGCCTGCGTGGAAACCGGAGCCGACCGTCGTCACCTGTCAACGCCGGTTCGCCTCGGACGCCCCGGAGACGGCCCGGCGCATCGCGCCTGCCATCAGCGCACGGCCGACGCCCTTGCCCCGCGCCTGCTCCGGGATGACGAGCCAGTCGACGTGATGGGTCGGCTCCTTCACTCCGAACAACAGCCCGCCGAGAAGATCCGGGCCCGAGGAGCCCTCGGAGGCGGCGACGAGCGCCGTGGACCGACGAATGTGCTCGTGCACCGTGCCGTGGGAGCCGGCACCCTCGACGATGCAAGCCCTTGAACGCCAAAGACCCCCAACCATCGGCTGGGGGTCTTTCACTGTGGGGCTAACAGGATTTGAACCTGTGGCCTCATCCTTATCAGGGATGCGCTCTAACCAACTGAGCTATAGCCCCGCCGCGCTCTGCGGTGTGTGTCCCGCGCGCTGACTCCTGAAGATTAGCGCACGAGGGGGGCAGTCCCAAAATCGGTTGTCACAGGACCGTCAGCGGACGTTTCGCGACACCGGCGCAGGCGCGGTCGGTCGGTCTACTCGTCCTCGGCCAGCGTCAGCTCGACGCCGCCGACGAAGCCCGCGGAGAGGTTGTAGATGAACGCTCCGAGGGTCGCGAGGGCCGTCGCCAGCACTACGTCGATCACGGCGATGATCGACGTGAACATCAGCACATGGGGAAGGGACAGGAAGGACTGGAGGTCGAAGCCGTTCGACTCGTTGGAGCCGGTGGCCTCCGAGATCGTCCCGCCGACCGTGGTGAACACACCCATCGCGTTCATGACCATCCACAGCACGGCGGCCGCCACGATCGTGCAGATGCCCAGGGCGATGGAGAGCAGGAAGCTGACCTTCATCACCGACCACGGGTCGGCCTTGGCCACACGCAGCCGGGCCTTGCGGGTGCGCGGTGTGGTACGCGCGCCCGTGCGCGGTCGGCGCACCGCCTGGGAGGCGGGCTCGGCCGACGGGTAGGCCTGCGGCGGGTGGTACGGCCCGGAGGGCTGCTGTGCCTGCCGCTCCCCCGGCAGCGGTGAGCCCGCCGCCTGCTGACCGGCCGCGGCGTTCGCCTGCTGGGCCTGCGGGCCTCGGGTGTTCGTCACCGTTCCCCCCTGGGATCCGTGAGTGTGGGGCGTGTGTGCATCGGTCGCGGGCGACTTGATCGCTTGCAGATTGGTCGTACGCGTGTCCGTCGCGGGCGCGGCGGAGCCACGGCCGCCGCCGTCCGCTCCCGTACCAGTGGAGGTACCGGCCGATCCGGCGCCCGTGGCTCCGCTCACGATGACTCTCTCCTCGTGCTACTCGGCCGAGGGCACCTCGCCCTCGTCCGTGCCGCTGGTCGCGGCCCCCTCGGCGGTCTCGTCCACGGCCACGTCGCCGTCGACTTCCTCCGCCTCGCGCCCCGCCTCGGCGTTACGTGCGATACCGACGACGGCATCGCGCTTCCCCAGGTTGATCAGTTGGACGCCCATGGTGTCACGGCCCGTCTCCCTGACCTCGTTGACTCGCGTACGAATCACGCCGCCCGAGAGCGTGATGGCGAGGATCTCGTCGGTCTCCTCGACAATCAGCGCCCCCACGAGCGAGCCGCGGTCCTCCACGATCTTGGCGGCCTTGATGCCGAGGCCGCCGCGACCCTGGACGCGGTACTCGTCGACTCGGGTCCGCTTGGCGTACCCGCCATCGGTGGCAGTGAACACGAACGTACCGGGTCGAACAACATTCATCGAGAGCAGTTCGTCGCCCCCGCGGAAACTCATGCCCTTGACACCCGAGGTGGCACGGCCCATCGGACGCAGAGTGTCGTCGGAGGCGGTGAACCTGATCGATTGCGCCTTCTTGCTGATCAGAAGCAGATCGTCATCGGCGGAGACCAGCTCGGCCCCGATCAGTTCGTCATCGGAACCGTCCTCCTGCTCGCGCAGGTTGATCGCGATGACGCCGCCGGAGCGAGGTGAATCGTAATCCTTCAGAGGCGTCTTCTTGACCAGGCCCGCCTTGGTGCCGAGCACTAGGTACGGCGTCGCCTCGTAGTCGCGGATCGCGAGGATCTGGGCGATGGCCTCGTCCGGCTGGAAGGCCAGCAGGTTCGCCACGTGCTGGCCGCGCGCGTCCCGGCCGGCGTCCGGCAGCTCGTAGGCCTTCGCCCGGTACACCCGGCCCTTGTTGGTGAAGAACAGCAGCCAGTGGTGCGTGGTGGAGACGAAGAAGTGGTCGACGATGTCGTCTTCCTTCAGCTTCGTGCCGCGCACGCCCTTGCCGCCGCGCTTCTGGGCGCGGTAGTCGTCGGTCTTGGTCCGCTTGATGTAGCCGCCGCGGCTGACCGTGACGACGATGTCCTCTTCGGCGATCAGGTCCTCGATGGACATGTCGCCCTCGTAGGGGATCAGCATCGTCTTGCGGTCGTCGCCGAACTTCTCGACGATCGCGGCCAGCTCCGCGCTGACGATCCCGCGCTGGCGGACCGGCGAGGCGAGGATCTCGTTGTACTCGTTGATCTTCGCCTGGAGCTCGTCGTGCTCCTGGACGATCTTCTGGCGCTCCAGGGCGGCCAGACGGCGCAGCTGCATCTCCAGGATGGCGTTGGCCTGGATCTCGTCGATCTCCAGCAGGCCCATCAGGCCCTCGCGCGCGACCTCGACGGTCGCGCTGCGCCGGATCAGCGCGATGACCTCGTCGATGGCGTCCAGGGCCTTGAGCAGGCCGCGCAGGATGTGGGCGCGCTCCTCGGCCTTGCGCAGCCGGAAGCGGGTCCGGCGGACGATGACCTCGATCTGGTGCGTCACCCAGTGGCGGATGAACGCGTCCAGCGACAGGGTGCGCGGCACGCCGTCGACCAGCGCCAGCATGTTGGCGCCGAAGTTGGTCTGCAGGTCGGTGTGCTTGTAGAGGTTGTTCAGGACGACCTTGGCGACCGCGTCCCGCTTGAGGACGATCACCAGGCGCTGGCCGGTGCGCGAGCTGGTCTCGTCGCGGACGTCCGCGATGCCGCCGATCTTGCCGTCCTTCACCAGGTCGGCGATCTTCTGCGCGAGGTTGTCCGGGTTGACCTGGTACGGCAGCTCCGTGACCACCAGGCACTGGCGGTTCTGGATCTCCTCGACCTCGACCACGGCGCGCATGGTGATCGAGCCGCGACCGGTGCGGTACGCCTCCTCGATGCCCTTGCGGCCGACGACGAGCGCTCCGGTGGGGAAGTCCGGGCCCTTGATCCGCTCGATCAGCGCGTCGAGGAGCTCCTCGTGGGAGGCCTCCGGGTTCTCGAGGTACCACTGGGCACCGGAGGCGACCTCGCGCAGGTTGTGCGGCGGGATGTTGGTCGCCATACCGACCGCGATGCCGGCCGAGCCGTTGATCAGCAGGTTCGGGAAGCGGGACGGCAGGACGGTCGGCTCCTGGGAGCGGCCGTCGTAGTTGTCCGTGAAGTCGACGGTCCCCTCGTCGATGTCGCGGACCATCTCCATCGACAGCGGCGCCATCTTGCACTCGGTGTAGCGCATGGCCGCCGCCGGGTCGTTGCCCGGTGAGCCGAAGTTGCCGTTGGAGTCCACCAGCGGCATCCGCATCGCCCACGGCTGCGCCAGGCGGACCAGCGCGTCGTAGATCGAGGAGTCGCCGTGCGGGTGGTAGTTGCCCATGACGTCGCCGACGACGCGGGCGCACTTGTAGAAGCCGCGCTCGGGGCGGTAGCCGCCGTCGTACATGGCGTACAGGACGCGGCGGTGGACGGGCTTGAGACCGTCCCGGACGTCGGGCAGCGCACGCGAGACGATGACGGACATCGCGTAGTCGAGGTAGGAGCGCTGCATCTCCGTCTCGAGCCCGACGGGCTCGACGCGCATGGCGAGGTCGCCGCCCTCTTCGGGGGTGACGGGAGTGTTCTCGTCGGCCATTGCTGGTGAGGATCCTTCCTGGTGCGGTCAGCTGAGACCGACTCAGATGTCGAGGAAGCGGACGTCCTTGGCGTTGCGCTGGATGAACTGGCGGCGGGCCTCGACGTCCTCGCCCATCAGGACCGAGAACAGGTCGTCGGCCTGGGCCGCGTCGTCGAGGGTGACCTGGCCGAGCACGCGGTGCTCCTGGTCCATGGTGGTCACGCGCAGCTCCTCGGCGTTCATCTCGCCGAGTCCCTTGAAGCGCTGGATCGAGTCCTCCCGCACCCGCTTGCCGCGCTGGCGGCCCAGCTCCAGGAGCGCGTCGCGCTCGCGGTCGGAGTACGCGTACTCGACGTCCTCCCGGCCCCACTTGATCTTGTACAGCGGGGGGCGGGACAGGAACACGTGCCCGGCCTCGACCAGGGGTCGCATGAAGCGGAACAGGAAGGTCAGCAGCAGGGTGTTGATGTGCTGGCCGTCGACGTCGGCGTCCGCCATCAGGATGATCTTGTGATAGCGGAGCTTCTCGATGTCGAAGTCCTCGTGCACACCCGTGCCGAACGCGGAGATCAGCGCCTGGATCTCCTGGTTCTGGAGGATCTTGTCGATCCGCGCCTTCTCGACGTTGAGGATCTTGCCGCGGATCGGCAGGATCGCCTGGTACTCCGGGTTGCGGCCGGACTTGGCCGAGCCGCCGGCGGAGTCGCCCTCGACGATGAAGATCTCGCACTTGGTGGGGTCGTTCGACTGGCAGTCGGAGAGCTTGCCCGGCAGGGAGGCGGACTCCAGCAGACCCTTGCGGCGGGTGAGGTCGCGGGCCTTGCGGGCCGCCACGCGCGCGGTGGCCGCCTGGATGCCCTTGCGGATGATGTCCGCCGCCTCGACCGGGTTGCGGTCCAGCCAGTCGTTCAGGTGTTCGTAGACGGCCTTCTGGACGAAGGTCTTCGCCTCCGTGTTGCCCAGCTTGGTCTTGGTCTGGCCCTCGAACTGCGGCTCGCTCAGCTTGACCGAGATGATCGCGGTCAGACCCTCGCGGATGTCGTCGCCCGTGAGGTTGTCGTCCTTGTCGCGCAGCAGCTTCTTGTCGCGCGCGTACTTGTTGATCAGGCTGGTGAGGGCCGCGCGGAAGCCCTCCTCGTGCGTACCGCCCTCGTGCGTGTGGATGATGTTCGCGAAGGAGTACACACCCTCGCTGTAGCCGCCGTTCCACTGCATGGCGACCTCGAGGGACAGGCTCTTGTCCTTGTCCTCGGCCTCCAGGTCGATGACCGTGGGGTGCACCACCTCTCCCTTGCGGGAGTTGAGGTACTTCACGAAGTCGACGATGCCGCCCTCGTAGTGGTACGTGACGGACTTGACCTCGTCCTTCTCGTCGGCGCCCGCCTCGTCCGCCCCCGAGGTGGCCTTCGCCGACTCGCGCTCGTCGGTGAGCCGGATGGTCAGGCCCTTGTTGAGGAACGCCATCTCCTGGAAGCGCCGCGAGAGCGTCTCGAAGGAGTAGTCGGTGGTCTCGAAGATGTCCGGGTCGGCCCAGAAGGTGACCGAGGTGCCGGTCTCGCTGATCTCCTCGTGCTGGGCGAGCGGGGCCGTCGGCACGCCCATCTTGTAGTCCTGCGTCCAGCGGTGGCCGTCGGTCCTGACCTCGACCGACACCTTGCTCGACAGGGCGTTGACGACGGAGACGCCGACGCCGTGCAGACCGCCGGAGACCGCGTAGCCGCCGCCTCCGAACTTGCCGCCCGCGTGCAGCACGGTCAGCACGACCTCGAGGGCGGGCTTGCCCTCGGACGGGACGATGCCCACGGGGATGCCACGGCCGTTGTCGACGACGCGGACGCCGCCGTCGGCGAGGATCGTCACGTCGATCGTGTCCGCGTGCCCGGCAAGCGCCTCGTCGACCGAGTTGTCGACGACCTCGTACACGAGGTGGTGCAGACCGCGCTCACCGGTTGAGCCGATGTACATACCGGGGCGCTTGCGAACCGCGTCCAGGCCCTCGAGCACGGTGATCGCGCTGGCGTCGTACGAGGCGGCAACCTCGCCGTTCGAGGATGCTGCCCCGTTCACGCCGACTTCGGTGGACGGGATGTTCTCGTTGGGGTTGCCGGAATCGGCCACGAAGCGCCCTTTCTGGCACAGCACGAGCCAGGCTCGTCGGCGGGTTGCCGGAGCGGCTGCGGCATGTTGCGTTGGTAAGCCTTGATCAGCGTTGCTCAGCTTTTCCCGGACGGTCCCCACGATTGGGGGCGGGATTGCCTTCCAGTCTACCGGTAGCGCCGACAGTGATGGGGGTTTGCCGGTACCTGAGTACGCATGTGGCGTCCTCAACCGGTCTTGGCCGGGTCCCGATATGCACAAGGGGGCTCCAAGAGGCTCACAGCGGCACTCAGCGCTTCCGGACGTCAACACTTCGCTACTCCCGGGTCAGGTCGGGATTCGCAAGGGCGTGCGGTTGCACGAAGGACGGCCCTCACACGCCCGGAGATGACCACCACAAACCCGTTGTGTGACGTCTGTCACCCATAGGTGTCGCCGGGGCCCGTGCTGCCCGGCACCCGCAGCGGACCGTACCGGCGGCCGCCGCCGCCCGGCCCGAAGACCTTGATCGTCCGCACCGCGCCGTGCCCCAGGTCCTCGTTGAGCCTGGCCACCAACGTCGGAGCGAGCAGACGCAGGTTCGTCGCCCACGCCGTCGAGTCGCAGCGCACCGTCAGCACCCGCTCGTCCTCGTCGTACCGATCCGGCACGCAGTGCTTGGCCACATCCGCCCCGACGATCTGCGGCCAGCGCCCCATCACGCCGCCCACCGCGGCCGGCGCCTCCCAGCCGCGCTCGGTGATCAGCCGGTTGATCGCGGCGCCGAGAGCCATGGGATCGCGGCCGTCGGCCCGCGCGCCGGAACGCAGACCACCGCGCCGCACCTGCCTGCGCTGCTGTGCCGCGTCCCCACGCGCGCGCGCCGCCTCCTTCGCCGCGCGCAGCGCCACGCGCGCGAGGTCGACGCCCGACGGCTCGGGCGCCTTCCCCCGGCCCGGGTCCCGTTCGCCGCTCATACGCGCTCCACCGTCCCGTCCGACACGGCGAACCGCGTACCCGTCAGCACGTGTGGCACGTCGTCGTCGACCGCGGCGGTCACCAGGACCTGCTCGCCGGGCGCCACCAGCTCCGCCAGCCGCTCACGGCGACGGGTGTCCAGCTCCGCGAAGACGTCGTCGAGGATCAGCACCGGCTCATTGCCCTCCGCGCGCAGCAGGTCGTACGACGCCAGACGCAGCGCCAGCGCGAACGACCAGGACTCCCCGTGCGAGGCGTACCCCTTCGCCGGCAGCTGACCGAGCCTGAACACCACGTCGTCCCGGTGCGGCCCCACCAGCGTCACGCCCCGCTCGATCTCCTGCTTGCGGACGTCCGCGAGCGCGGCCATCAGCTGCGCGAAGAGATCCTCACGCGTGTGTGCCTCGCCGGGCGCCGACGGCTTGTACTCCAGCACGACGGGACCGCCGCCGGGGGCCAGTTGCTCGTACGCCTTGTCCGCCAGCGGCTCCAGCGCGCCGACCAGGTCCAGGCGCTGGGCGAGCAGTTCGGCACCCGCCCGCGCCAGATGCTGGTCCCACACGTCCAGCGTGGACAGGTCCATCGAACGGCCACCGTGCCGGCGCGCCAGCGCGGCCGACTTCAGCAGAGTGTTGCGCTGCTTGAGCACCCGCTCGTAGTCGGAGCGCACCCCCGCCATGCGCGGAGAGCGCGCCGTCACCAGCTCGTCGAGGAAACGCCGCCGCTCCCCGGGATCGCCCTTGACCAGGGCCAGGTCCTCGGGCGCGAACAGCACGGTGCGCACGATGCCCAGCACATCCCGCGGCCTGACCTGCGAGGACCGGTTGATACGGGCGCGATTGGCCCGGCCGGGGTTCAGCTCCAGCTCGACCAGCTGCTGCCGCTCGCCCTGCCGCACCTGCGCTCGGATCACCGCACGCGCGGCGCCCATGCGGACCAGCGGAGCGTCGGAGGTGACTCGGTGGCTGCCGAGCGTGGCCAGGTAGCCGATCGCCTCGACGAGGTTCGTCTTGCCCTGGCCGTTGGGGCCGACGAACGCCGTGACACCCCGGTCGAGCGGAACCTCGGCCCGGCCGTACGAGCGGAAGTCGGCCAGCGACAGATGCGTGACGTGCATGGTCGTTCGCCGACCTCCCCCGGCGTTGCGGACCGCCGAGGCGGTCCGGTGGACTACTTCTTCTCCACGGCGTGACCGCCGAACTGGTTGCGCAGCGCGGCGATCATCTTCATCTGCGGCGAGTCCTCCTGGCGCGAGGAGAACCGCGCGAACAGCGAGGCCGTTATCGCGGGCAGCGGCACGGCGTTGTCGATGGCGGCCTCCACGGTCCACCGGCCCTCGCCGGAGTCCTGCGCGTAGCCCCTCAGCTGCTCCAGGTGCTCGTCCTCGTCGAGGGAGTTCACCGCCAGATCGAGCAGCCAGGAGCGGATGACGGTGCCCTCCTGCCAGGAGCGGAAGACCTCGCGGACGTTCTCCACGGAGTCGACCTTCTCCAGCAGCTCCCAGCCCTCGGCGTAGGCCTGCATCATCGCGTACTCGATGCCGTTGTGGACCATCTTGGCGAAGTGGCCCGCCCCGACCTTGCCGGCGTGCACCGCACCGAGGTCGCCATCCGGCTTGAGCGCGTCGAAGACCGGCTGCACCTTGGCGACGTTCTCCGCGTCGCCGCCGTACATCAGCGCGTAGCCGTTCTCCAGGCCCCAGACTCCGCCGGAGACGCCGCAGTCGACGAAGCCGATGCCCTTGGCGGCCAGCTCCTCGGCGTGCCTCTCGTCGTCCGTCCAGCGGGAGTTCCCGCCGTCCACGACCACGTCGCCGGGCTCCAGCAGCTCGGCGAGGGCGTCGATCGTGCCCTGGGTGGGCTCGCCGGCCGGGACCATCACCCAGACCACGCGCGGGCCGTGAAGTTTGCCCACAAGCTCTTCCAGGCTGTGGACATCGGCGAGGTCCGGGTTGCGGTCGTATCCGATGACGGTGTGGCCGGCGCGGCGGATCCGCTCGCGCATGTTGCCGCCCATCTTGCCGAGGCCGACGAGACCGAGCTCCATCAGTTGCGTTCCTTAGGTTTCACGACGTGACGTTCCGGCACTTTCGTACCTGCGTCCGAGCCTAGACCCGGACGCTCGCGCACATCCGTGGGCATAAGCGCTCATACGTATGCCCGAACCTGGGGTCGCCACCTGCGGAAACGCGCCCAGCCGTCAGCCCGCTCAGCCGCTCAGCCGCTCAGCCGCTCAGCCGCACCGGCATGATCAGGTACTTGTAGGCCTCGTCCGCCTCGGCGTCCACCGCGGGCTTGCCGCTGAGCAGAGCCGGCTTGGTGGACGTCGTGAAGGACAGCTGGGCCACCGGGGAGTCGATCGCGCTGAGGCCGTCCAGCAGGAACGTCGGGTTGAAGGCGATCGAGATGTCGTCGCCCTCCAGTTGCGCGTCGACCCTCTCCACAGCCTGTGCGTCGTCGCTGGAGCCGGCCTCCAGGATCAGCACGCCCTGCTCGAAGCTCAGGCGCACCGGGGTGTTGCGCTCGGCGACCAGCGCCACGCGCTTGACGGCCTCCACGAAGGGGGCGGTCTCGATGACGGCCACGGAGTTGAACTCCGTCGGGAACAGGGTGCGGTACTTCGGGAGGTCGCCCTCCAGCAGGCGCGTGGTCGTACGCCGCCCGGCGCCCTCGAAGCCGATCAGGCCCTCACCGGCACCCGAGCCGGACAGCGCCAGGATCACGCTGTCGCCGCTGGTCAGCGCCTTGGCAGTGTCCAGCAGGGTCTTTGCGGGCACCAGGGCGACCGCGGAGGCGTCCGGGTTCTCCGGCTTCCACAGGAACTCGCGGACCGCGAAGCGGTAGCGGTCGGTGGAGGCCAGCGTGACGGTGTCGCCCTCGATCTCGATGCGGACACCGGTCAGCACGGGCAGCGTGTCGTCGCGGCCGGCCGCGATCGCCACCTGCTGCACGGCGGAGGCGAAGACCTCGCCGGGGACCGTACCCGTCGCGTTCGGCATCTGCGGGAGCGCCGGGTACTCCTCCACAGGCAGGGTGTGGAGGGTGAACCGCGAGGAGCCGCAGACCACCGTCGCCCGTACACCGTCTGTGGAGATCTCCACCGGGCGGTTGGGCAGGGCGCGCGAGATGTCGGCGAGCAGGCGGCCGGAGACGAGGACCGTGCCCTCCTCGTCGACCTCGGCCTCCACGGACACGCGCGCGGAGACCTCGTAGTCGAAGCTGGACAGGCTCAGCTGGCCGTCCTCCGCCTTGAGCAGCAGGCCGGCGAGAACAGGCGCCGGCGGACGGGCCGGGAGGCTGCGTGCCGCCCAGGCCACTGCCTCCGCGAGTACGTCGCGTTCCACCCGGATCTTCACCGTAAGCCGCCTCCTGCTGTTGCTACTGAGTCCTCCGACTCGGTGTCACCGCCCACTGGGACGGGAAGGACACCGGGGACCAGTCTGACGCACGGCACTGACAGTAGGCGCCTGTCGGGGTCAAGTCGCTCCGAGGGACGGTCGGGCTCGACAGCTCGAGTTGTGCACAGGCCCCGCTTCGAAACGGATTCCGCACTCTCTCTAGTCGGGAGTAGTAGTAGGTCCTGTGGATACCGTGGATAACCACGTTTGCCCAGCTCAGCGCGGAAATTTTGTCCACTGGCCCTGTGGGCGGGACCGGTGGACAACCGGGCGTCTCTGTGGAGAACCGGAAGTTCTGCACACCCTGCCCACAGCCCGAGGGCAGTTCTCCCCAGCTGCGTCCCCAGGTTTACCCACGTTTCCCACACGCCAATCGCGCACCTTGGTGTGACGGCTTTCACTCGACGCGGTGACCGGGGGCGTCGCGTTGCCGAACAGTGGACAGGGGTGTGGAGAAGCAGCCGATCATTGGGGACAACGGCCCCCAGCCTGTGGGTCGCCGGTGGACAACTTTGGCCACGGTCTGTGGATCATCGCTTCGTCCACAGACTGTGGAGAGCGTTCGTCCACGATTCCACAGGCCCCTGAACTGGTGTGATGGTGTTCCGACCACACAGCCTGTGGAAGCGATCTGGACAACTTCCCGGTCCCCAGGATGTGGACGGAAAAAAGTCGCGGAATCTGTGGAGGACGGCCGTAACCCGGTGCGGATTCGAACAGCGCCGGACGCCGCAACGACTCAGGGCGCCCCCGGGATCCGCTCCCGGAGGCGCCCTGAGCGCCGCTCTGCGTGTTCTCAGCCGTTCTTGATGCGGTTGGTCAGCTCCGTGACCTGGTTGTAGATGGAGCGCCGCTCGGCCATCAGCGCGCGGATCTTGCGGTCGGCGTGCATGACGGTCGTGTGGTCGCGGCCGCCGAACTGGGCGCCGATCTTCGGCAGCGACAGATCGGTCAGTTCACGGCACAGGTACATGGCGATCTGGCGTGCGGTGACCAGGGCCCGGCCGCGCGAGGTGCCGCACAGGTCCTCGACGGTGAGGCCGAAGTAGTCGGCCGTGGCCGCCATGATGGCCGGCGCCGTGATCTCCGGGGCCGTGTCCTCGCCGCCGGGGATCAGGTCCTTCAGGACGATCTCCGTCAGGCCCAGGTCCACCGGCTGCCGGTTGAGCGAGGCGAACGCCGTCACCCGGATCAGCGCGCCCTCCAGCTCGCGGATGTTGCGCGAGATCCGGGAGGCGATGAACTCCAGGACCTCCGGCGGGGCGTTCAGCTGCTCCTGCACCGCCTTCTTGCGCAGGATCGCGATACGGGTCTCCAGCTCGGGCGGCTGGACGTCGGTGATCAGGCCCCACTCGAACCGGTTGCGCAGACGGTCCTCCAGGGTCACCAGCTGCTTGGGCGGCCGGTCGCTGGAGAGCACGATCTGCTTGTTGGCGTTGTGGAGGGTGTTGAAGGTGTGGAAGAACTCCTCCTGCGTCGACTCCTTGTCCGCGAGGAACTGGATGTCGTCGACGAGCAGGATGTCCATCTCGCGGTAGCGCTTGCGGAAGCTGTCGCCCTTGCCGTCGCGGATGGAGTTGATGAACTCGTTGGTGAACTCCTCGGAGCTCACGTAGCGCACGCGCGTACCCGGGTACAGGCTGCGCGCGTAGTGGCCGATCGCGTGCAGCAGGTGGGTCTTGCCGAGTCCGGACTCCCCATAGATGAACAGGGGGTTGTACGCCTTGGCGGGTGCCTCGGCGACGGCGACCGCGGCCGCGTGCGCGAAGCGGTTGGACGCGCCGATGACGAACGTGTCGAAGAGGTACTTGGGGTTCAGGCGCGCGGTCGGCTCGCCGGGGCCGGCCGCCGGTGCGGGCTGCGCGGCCAGCGGGCCGGGAGCGCCGGTGGCGGGCAGGTTCGGGCCCACCGGGCCGCCGCGGTGCACCTGGCCGGAGCCGGCCGGCGGCTCGGGCGGCTCGCGGTGGCCGACGTCGCGCTGGTCGTAGTCGCGGGCGTCGTACTCGCCGCGGGACGGGTCGTAGTCGGAGCGCGGCTGGTCGTAGGGCGGCCGCTCCATCGACGGGGACCGGTAGTCCTGTGCGTAGGAGTCCTTGGCCGGCGGATACGCGTCCTGGTGGCCGTACCCGGTGTCCTGCGGACTGTAGGCGTCCTGGGACGGCGAGGCGTAGGGGTCGCGCTCCGGGAAGCCGAGCCGCTGCTGCTGCCATCCGTAGTCGTCCTGGTGGTGGCGCGGCCAGGCGCCGGGCTCGGGACGCTGGTACTCGGCGTACTCCGACGGATAGGCGGGGCGGGCGGTCGGGAGGTGGTCGCCGCCGTCCGCCGGCTGCGGGCCCGTGCGCGGGGGCGTCAGATGGTCGCCCAGGGCGCCCGGGAACTGGTCGGGGCGGCCGGGACGGTGGACGTCCGCCCGGCGCCGGCCGTAGCCCTCGTAGCCGCCGCCATGGCCCGTGGGCAGCTCCTGGTCCTCGTAGCGCGGCGCCGGTGCGGGCGCGGGGGCCTGGGACTCGCCGACGGAGCTGTCGACGGTGATCGCGATCCGGATCGGGCGGCCGCACTCACGGCTCAGCGTCTCGCTGACGACCGGTGCGAGGCGCCCTTCGAGTACGCCCTTGGCGAACTCGTTCGGTACGGCGAGCAGTGCGGTGTCCGCGACCAGCGCGAGCGGCTGGCAGCGCCGGATCCAGTGCTCGTCCTTCGTCTCGACGCCCTGTCCGCGTCCCTCGCCGAGAAGCTGCTCCAGAACTCGTGGCCACACTGCGGCAAGATCGGCAGGTACGTCAGCCACAGGGCACGCTCTCTCACAGGTCCCGCGAACGTGTGGTGCGGGACGGGTCGGTATCTAAAACGGGTGGGGCGGGGGACATGGGAACGAATCGGAGTCCAGTCACGGTAGTCAGGGCCACGGGTGCGGTTCAAGTCGTTGTCCCCAGGCTGTGGACAGTGTCTCTCGGGGGCGGCTGGTTTGACCGGACGGCGCAGCCGCGCGTACCGTGACCAGGTCGAGTTGTCGATGGCTGCTGCCGCCTGCCTCCGAAGGGCACAGATCGCGTCAAGGGTGATCGGAAAGCGGTGCACTCGGGCGTTACTGCGAGCTGATCGTGGGCGCACGGTGACAGCCAGGACGGCACCCCGCCACTACTGATTCTTTCTGGAGCCCCCGAGTGAGCAAGCGCACCTTCCAGCCGAACAACCGTCGTCGCGCGAAGACCCACGGCTTCCGGCTGCGTATGCGCACCCGTGCCGGCCGCGCGATTCTCGCGTCCCGCCGCAGCAAGGGTCGCGCCCGTCTGTCCGCCTGATTCCGGTCAGGTCATGACATCGTGCTGCCCACCGAGAACCGGCTGAGGCGGCGCGAGGACTTCGCGACCGCGGTACGGCGAGGGCGTCGAGCCGGACGCCCGCTTCTCGTCGTCCATCTACGTAGCGGTGCCACGGACCCGCACGTGCCAGGGGAGAGCGCTCCCCCGTCACGTGCGGGTTTCGTCGTGAGCAAGGCGGTGGGTGGCGCGGTCGTCCGCAACATGGTGAAGCGCAGACTTCGCCATCTGATGCGTGACCGAGTCGCCTTGCTGCCCCCCGGTAGCCTGGTAGTCGTACGAGCGCTGCCCGGTGCGGGCGACGCCGATCACGCACAGCTGGCCCGAGACCTGGATGCCGCCCTTCGACGGCTGCTGGGAGGGGGCGCGCGATGAAGTACCCGCTGCTGGCTCTGATCAAGCTGTACCAGTGGACCATCAGCCCGTTGCTCGGGCCGGTGTGCAAGTACTACCCGTCGTGTTCCCGCTACGGCTACACGGCCATCGACCGGCATGGTGCGATCAAGGGAACCGCGCTCACCGCGTGGCGCATCCTGCGGTGCAATCCGTGGTCGCTCGGCGGTGTGGACCATGTCCCGCCGCGCAAGCGTCCGCGGTGGCACGAAATGCTGCGTGACGCCTGGCGTGCGCGCAGGGGCGGGTCCTCCGCCGCCGAAACGGCCACCGACGGGAAGATGCCGGCGGTCCCGGCCGCAGAGACTTCGTCCCATGCCCAAGGAGCATGATTAGTGGACACGATTGCCAGCCTCTTCAGCTTCATCACGACACCCGTTTCCTGGGTCATCGTCCAGTTCCACACGGTGTACGGCACGATCTTCGGCCCTGACACCGGGTGGGCCTGGGGCCTGTCCATCGTGTCCTTGGTGATCCTGATCCGCATCTGCCTGATTCCGCTCTTCGTGAAGCAGATCAAGGCGACCCGGGCCATGCAGACGCTCCAGCCCGAGATGAAGAAGATCCAGGAGCGCTACAAGAACGACAAGCAGCGTCAGTCCGAAGAGATGATGAAGCTGTACAAGGAGTCGGGTACCAACCCGCTCTCCTCGTGCCTTCCCATCCTGGCGCAGTCCCCGTTCTTCTTCGCCCTGTATCACGTGCTGAACGGCATCGCGACGGGCAAGACGATCGGCGTCATCGACGATCAGCTGCTGGCCAGTGCCCGTAAGGCGCACATCGTGGGGGCGCCGCTCGCCGCGAAGTTCATGGACAGCACCGACAAGGTCGCCGCGCTCGGCGCCACGCTGACCGACGTCCGCGTGGTGACCGCGGTCATGATCATCCTGATGTCGGCGTCGCAGTTCTACACGCAGCGCCAGCTGATGACGAAGAACGTCGACACGACGGTGAAGACGCCGTTCATGCAGCAGCAGAAGATGCTGATGTACGTCTTCCCGGTCATGTTCGCCATCTTCGGTATCAACTTCCCCGTCGGTGTCCTCGTCTACTGGCTCACCACCAACGTGTGGACCATGGGCCAGCAGATGTACGTCATCCACAACAACCCGACCCCGGGTTCCAAGGCCCAGGCCGCCTACCTGGAGCGGCTCTTCAAGCACGTCTCGCACCACGGCAAGACCCGCAACCGGCGTGAGAAGGCCATCGTCAAGGCGATCGTCGTCAAGGGCCGTGACCGCAACGACTTCGAGCGCAAGTTCATCAACGGTCTGAACAAGGCGGGTCTCGCGGCCCAGCCCGACGGCTCCGTGATGAAGAGCGACGGCGCCGCCGTCGTACAGGCCGAGGACGGTACGACCACCACGGCCACCGCCACTGCTCCCCGGCGCCAGCAGCCCAAGCGGCAGACCAAGTCGCAGCGTCAGTCGGGCGGTACGAAGCCGGCCGATGAGGCGACGGAGTCTCCGTCGCTGACCAAGTCCGACGAGCCGGAGGACGCTCCGGCCGCAGCCGGCAAGAAACCCGCCTCGAAGCCTGGCAACGGCGCCCGCAGCAAGGCCCAGTCCGGACAGCGCAAGGGTCCGCAGCGGCCCAAGTCCCCGTCCAAGAAGTAAGAAGGAGCCCATCCCGTGACGGAAGGCACCACCTCCGCCGCTGCCGAGGGCGCGGACGCCCTGACCCGCCTGGAGCAGGAGGGCGAGATCGCGGCGGACTACCTCGAAGGTCTACTGGACATCGCCGACCTCGACGGTGACATCGACATGGATGTCGAGGCCGACCGCGCCTCTGTCTCGATCATCAGTGACACCGGCGGTCGCGACCTGCAGAAGCTGGTCGGCCGTGACGGTGAGGTGCTGGAGGCACTGCAGGAGCTCACGCGCCTGGCCGTGCACCGGGAGACCGGCGACCGCAGCCGTCTGATGCTGGACATCGCGGGCTACCGCGCCAAGAAGCGGACCGAGCTGTCCGAGCTGGGTGCGAAGGCCGCCGCCGAGGCCAAGAGCAGCGGCGAGCCCGTGAAGCTGGAGCCGATGACTCCGTTCGAGCGCAAGGTCGTCCACGACGCGGTCAAGGCCGCCGGCCTGCGCAGTGAGTCGGAGGGCGAGGAGCCGCAGCGCTTCGTCGTCGTGCTTCCCGCCTGAGCGGTCCCACGTTCCACCGGCCCCGTCTGTTGCGCAGGCGGGGCCGTACTTTGTCAGCCTGGTAGTTCTGGTGGTCGGCGCCGAGAGTGCCGATGCGGTACGGAAGGACGGTCCCCGTGACGGCGGAAGCGGAGCTCCCCCCTGCGCCCGAGCAGGCACGTGACGTATTTGGTGATCGCTTCACGGATGCGGTCCGGTACGCCGAGCTGCTGGCCGAGGCCGGAGTGCAGCGAGGGCTCATCGGCCCGCGTGAGGTACCCCGCCTGTGGGAGCGGCATCTGCTGAACTGTGCGGTGCTCTCGGAGGTGGTTCCCGAGGGGGTGACGGTGTGCGACGTCGGCTCGGGCGCCGGTCTGCCGGGCATCCCCCTGGCCCTGGTACGGGAGGACCTGAAGATCACGCTGTTGGAGCCGCTGCTGCGGCGTACCAACTTCCTCACCGAGGTTGTGGAGCTGCTGGGGCTCGAGCACGTCACCGTTGTCCGGGGCCGTGCCGAGGAAGTGATGGGCAAGCTCCCGCCGGTGCATGTGGTGACCGCCCGCGCGGTTGCGCCGCTGGACCGCCTGGCCACGTGGGGCATCCCGTTGCTGCGTCCCTACGGGGAGATGCTCGCCCTCAAGGGGGACACTGCCGAGGAAGAGCTGAAGAGCGCGGCCGCCGCCCTGAGCAAGCTCGGTGCGGTGGAGACCTCCATCCTGCATGTGGGTGAGGGCATCGTGGATCCGAGCTCCACCGTCGTACGGGTCGAAGTCGGGGAAAGCCCTGGCGGCGTACGCTTCGCGGCCAAGCGGGCGAAGGCGGCGCGGACAGGACGGACGCGACGGCGTCGATAGCCGCCCGTACTCCACACAAGCTGCCAAACCTCCGCATGCCGGAGTGTCGCGACAGTCCGGCCACGGCCGCTGTGCATCGTGTTTCACGTGAAACGTCGCTCACTGCTGCACGGCATCATCAACCGTGGCCGCGCCGCGGCCCAACCCCGCGACCGCAGGCCTCTCAGTTCACTCGGACAGGGAACGGAGTTGTCCACAGAGGTGGATTTCTCCACAGAACGTCAGGCCTCACTGGTTCACGACCCCGAAGGCATGGGAGGCTCTGTTCATTGCGAGCCTGAAGTCGAGGAGAGTGAATCCTTGCGGTCCGACGCCAACATTGCGGGACCGATGACCGATCCGGTCCCCGGTCCCCGTACCGAATCGATGGGGGAGGATGTTTCACGTGAAACGCCGCCCCCGATGGACGACACTCCCATCGGTCGTGCTGCCCAACTGGCGGTCGAGGCTCTGGGTCGCGCCGGCGAGGGTCTGCCCCAGCCCGAACAGACCCGCGTCATGGTGGTCGCCAACCAGAAGGGTGGCGTGGGCAAGACGACGACGACCGTCAATCTTGCTGCTTCGCTGGCTCTGCACGGTGCCCGCGTCCTGGTGGTCGACCTGGACCCACAGGGCAATGCCTCCACGGCGCTGGGCATCGACCATCACGCCGAAGTCCCCTCCATCTACGACGTCCTGGTGGAGAGCAGGCCGCTGGCCGAGGTCGTCCAGCCCGTCCCCGATGTCGAGGGTCTCTTCTGTGCCCCCGCCACGATCGATCTCGCCGGTGCGGAGATCGAGCTGGTGTCCCTGGTGGCGCGGGAGAGCCGGTTGCAGCGGGCGATCCAGGCCTACGAGCAGCCGCTGGACTACATCCTCATCGACTGCCCGCCCTCGCTCGGCCTGCTGACGGTCAATGCGCTCGTCGCCGGCCAGGAGGTCCTCATCCCGATCCAGTGCGAGTACTACGCGCTGGAAGGCCTGGGCCAGTTGCTCCGCAATGTCGACCTCGTCCGGGGGCACCTCAACCCCGACCTGCATGTGTCGACCATCCTGCTCACCATGTACGACGGCCGGACGCGCCTTGCGTCCCAGGTCGCGGAAGAGGTGCGCAGCCACTTCGGTGACGAGGTGCTGCGGACGAGCATTCCCCGCTCCGTCCGTATCTCCGAGGCGCCGAGCTACGGGCAGACGGTGCTGACTTACGATCCAGGGTCAAGCGGTGCCCTCTCCTATCTTGAGGCGGCACGAGAAATCGCGCTGAGAGGCGTCGGTGTCAGCTACGACGCCACGCACGCCCATCTCGGCGCACAGGGTGATCCGAACATGGTGGAGGGGATTCAGTGAGTGAGCGACGGAGGGGGTTGGGCCGTGGTCTCGGCGCGCTGATCCCCGCTGCCCCGACCGGGGAGAAACCGCCGGCTCCGGCGACGGCGGGGGGCGCGGGCTCCGCATCGTCCACGGCTGCCCCGATGCTGACCGGTGACCGCGGTGACCGGGGGGTGGCAGCGGCGAAGGTGACCACGCTGCCGCCTGTTTCACGTGAAACATCGCAGCCGCTGGCGAGCAGCCCGGCTGAGATGAACACGTCGGTGATGGGCGCCCACTTCGCAGAGATCCCCCTCGACTCCATCACGCCGAATCCGCGCCAGCCGCGTGACGTCTTCGACGAGGACGCGCTGGCCGAGCTCGTCACCTCCATCAAGGAAGTCGGACTCCTCCAGCCCGTCGTTGTCCGGCAACTCGGTCCCGGGCGCTATGAGCTCATCATGGGTGAGCGGCGCTGGCGGGCCTGCCGCGAGGCGGGGCTCGGGGCCATCCCGGCGATCGTGCGGGCCACGGATGACGAGAAGCTGCTCCTGGACGCCCTGCTGGAGAACCTGCACCGGGCCCAGCTGAACCCGCTGGAAGAGGCGGCCGCCTACGACCAGCTACTGAAGGACTTCAACTGCACGCACGACCAGCTGGCGGACCGGATCGGCCGTTCCCGCCCGCAGGTCTCCAACACTCTGCGTCTGCTGAAGCTCTCCCCGGCGGTGCAGCGTCGGGTCGCCGCCGGAGTCCTCTCGGCCGGTCATGCTCGGGCGCTGCTCTCCGTCGAGGACTCGGAGGAGCAGGACCGGCTGGCCCATCGGATCGTCGCCGAGGGTCTGTCGGTGCGGGCGGTCGAGGAGATCGTGACCTTGATGGGGTCGCGGCCGACGGCGGCTCCTCGCTCCAAGGGTCCGCGTGCCGGCGGGCGGGTCTCGCCGGCTCTGTCCGACCTCGCGACGCGTCTGTCCGACCGCTTTGAGACGCGGGTGAAGGTCGACCTGGGACAGAAGAAGGGCAAGATCACCGTCGAGTTCGCTTCCATGGAGGACCTGGAGCGCATCCTCGGCACGCTGGCTCCGGGCGAGGGCCCGGTCATGCAGAAGAGTCTTCTGGACAGCGAAGAGCCGGAGGAGGAGACGGAGGGCTGAGCCCGTCGAGGGACGGTTTCGGCTCGATTGAGCGACACAGGCGGGTCGTGTCCGGTGTGTACCGGAACACGGCCCGCTCTTTGCTTTCAGGCGGTATCGATGCAATCGCATCGTCGATACGATGCGTTTGGGTATGACGCATCCACCAGCGGTACCTCTAGAGGGAGGCAGGGGCATGCGAACGGTGAGCCGCACCGGAATGCTCGGCGCGGTCTTGGGGCTGGGTGCGGTCGGCGGATTCGTCGGCAGCCTCCTCAAGGAACGCAGCGCTCTGACAGCCGCGCGTGGCGCCGCGGGCGAAGGAAGCGAGGAACAGCCTTCATGGGCCGTAGGCTCGTACCGCTCACGCTGGACAACCTTCAAGACCTTCCCCAGCGCTGCCGGGCGTGTGTCTTCTGGGAGCTGGACCCCGTCAGTGGTGAAGCCGCGCTGAAGGCCGGCAGATCCGTGGCGGAAAAGGAAGCGTGGATCTCCGCCGTCCTGCTGGACTGGGGCTCCTGTGGCCGCGTCGTCTACGTCGATGACGCACCCGTGGGCTTCGTGCTCTACGCTCCCCCCGCCTACGTCCCCCGTTCCACGGCGTTTCCCACGAGCCCCGTTTCTCCGGACGCGGTGCAGCTGATGACCGGCTTCCTCATGCCGGGCTACCAGGGGCAGGGGCTGGGTCGTGTGATGGTCCAGACGGTCGCGAAGGACCTGCTGCGGCGGGGCTTCAAGGCCATCGAGGCATTCGGGGACGCCCGCTGGAAGGAACCCGCCTGCGTGCTCCCCGCCGACCATCTGCTGGCCGTGGGGTTCAAGACGGTCCGGCATCACCCGGCCCACCCGCGGCTTCGGCTGGAGCTGCGTTCGACGCTGTCCTGGAAAGAGGACGTGGAGATGGCTATCGACCGGCTGCTGGGCGCTGTGCAGAAGGAACCGGCGCTGAGGCCGCTGTAGGCGAGCTGCCACATGCGAATGGGCCAACCCTTCAGGGTTGGCCCATTCGTGTTTCACGTGAAACATCGCCGCCCTCTCGGCGGCCCTGCCGTGATTACTCGGCGACGAAGTCCTCGAGGTCGCGAACGATCGCAGCCTTCGGCTTCGCGCCCACGATGGTCTTGGCGACCTCGCCGTTCTGGTAGACGTTCAGCGTCGGGATGGACATGACCCCGTACTTGGCGGCGGTGTTCGGGTTTTCGTCGATGTTGAGCTTGACGACCTCGATCTTGTCGCCGTACTCGGCGGCGATTGCCTCGAGGGACGGAGCGATCTGGCGGCAGGGACCGCACCAAGCGGCCCAGAAGTCCACCAGGACGGGCTTGTCGCTCTTCAGGACGTCCTGCTCGAAGGAGTCGTCGGTCACGTTCTTCAGGGTGCCGGCCACAGCGGGCTCCTTAACTGGTCGTGCGGTGGGGTGGTTGGGGGTCTCAGACGGTGGACTTCTCGGGCTCGGCCTTCTGCTCGTTGTCCGCGAGAGCCGCGAGGAAGCGCTCGGCGTCGAGGGCGGCGGAGCAGCCGGTGCCAGCCGCGGTGATCGCCTGGCGGTAGGTGTGGTCGACCACGTCGCCGGCGGCGAAGACACCGGTCAGGTTGGTGCGGGTGGACGGCGAGTCGACCTTCAGATAACCCTCCTCGTCCAGGTCCAGCTGGCCCTTGAAGAGCTCCGTACGCGGGTCGTGGCCGATCGCGATGAACAGGCCCGTCACCGGCAGGTCCGACAGCTCGCCGGTCTTGACGTTGCGCAGCTTCAGGCCGGAGAGCTTCTGGTCGCCCTGGATCTCGGCGATCTCGCTGTCCCAAACGAACTTGATCTTCGGGTCGGCGAAGGCGCGCTCCTGCATCGCCTTGGAGGCACGCAGGGTGTCCCGGCGGTGGACGACCGTGACGGACTTGGCGAACCGGGAGAGGAAGGTGGCCTCCTCCATGGCGGTGTCACCGCCACCGATCACGGCGATGTCCTGCTCCCGGAAGAAGAAGCCGTCACAGGTGGCGCACCAGGAGACACCCCGGCCGGAGAGCGTGTCCTCGTTCGGCAGACCGAGCTTGCGGTGCTGCGAGCCGGTGGTGACGATGACGGCCTTGGCCTGGTGCACCGTGCCCGCGGTGTCCGTGACGGTCTTGATCTCACCGCTCAGGTCGACGGAGACCACGTCGTCCGGGATGAGCTCGGCGCCAAAACGCTCGGCCTGCGCACGCATGTTGTCCATGAGCTCGGGACCCATGATTCCGTCGCGGAAGCCGGGGAAGTTCTCCACGTCGGTGGTGTTCATCAGGGCACCACCCGCGGTGACCGCACCCTCGAAAACCAGCGGCTTCAGCGACGCGCGCGCGGTGTAGAGCGCCGCCGTGTAACCGGCGGGCCCGGAGCCGATGATGATCACGTTACGGACATCGCTCACGGCTTGATTCCTCGTCTCTGGACTGTGTCGTACGGCCGGTGGGAGCCTCTCTCACAGCTCTCACCCCACCCAACGGATCCTAAGGGGCATGCATTCCCGGTGTGCCAGGGCACACGGGGGCGCGACAGCGCACGGGATGCCATGCAGCGCGAGGACCGAGCGTGCGAGCTCAGGAACGCGCGTAGGAGTGCGACAACAGCACCTTGGCCGTGACGTCCGGGTGGCGGACGCAGGTCGCGTCGACCAGGTAGGCCGTGACACGGGTGCTGTCGCCGGAGGCATCGGGCAGCACGACGAGATAGGCCTCCTTGCCGTCATAGGTGCCCGCCCGGGCGGCGAGCGGGGTGCCGCTGTCGTTGATGCCCTGCCGTACGCATGAGGGGACGGTCGGGGGCTGGCTCTTCAGTAGCTTGGGCTTGTCGGTACCGGCAGCGGATTCCACGCCGAAGTCGTGCGGCGTGTGGGTGTCCCTGCGCGGCCGCTGCTCCTGGGCGAGGAGATCGGCGACCTCGCTCTTGAGGGTGCCCGCGGAGAAGGTGTCTGCGGACGCGCTCGGACGATCGTGTGCCGTGGTATCGGACCGCTTGTCGTCGTGGAGCGACGTCAGAACCACGGTTGTCACCCCAAGGGCGGCGAGGGCGACGACGGAGCCCAGAACGGCGACCCTGCGGTGTCCCCGCCGGGTGCCTGTCTTGCGACCCGGTCCGGTGCTGGAGGCGCGAGGGTGACCGGAGGGACGATCCGCGGCCGATGTTTCACGTGAAACACGCGCGCCACCGTTGACCGGGGGTCCAGTGACTGAGGCCTCGGCGGCGAGAGCCGCATCGATGCGGTCCGCCACGTCGGCCGGCATGGCAGGCACATCCGGCAGGGTGCCAAGCAGATCACGGATCTCCGTCAGCGACGTGTGGATGTCGGCGCACAGCTCGCACTCGTCCAGATGCCGCTGGAGGTCCTCGGCCCGGGAGGGATCGAGGTGGCCCTCGGTGAGGTCGGAGATCTCGGTGACGTCCGGGTGCCCGGCCGTGTCTGTCGTGGATGTCACGCTCGCCCACCTCCGCCCTTCACAGCAGCTGAATCGCTTGATCCCGTGTCCTGCGTGTGTCTGCCCTCGGGGCGCGCGCCTTCAGGATCCGTCGTCGGTGGGACGGATGTCCCCTCCGCCCGGTTCCGTCCGGCGCCCGATTCCTTCTCCTCACGGGTGCGTCCCGGTCGCAGATGGGTGAGCAGCGGCAGAAGTCTCGCTCGGCCCCGGGCGCAACGGCTCTTCACCGTTCCGGTCGGAACATCGAGGATGCGGGCGGCTTCGGCGACCGGGTAGCCCTGCATATCCACCAGCACCAGGGCGGCCCGCTGGTCGGGCGGCAGGGTGCCCAGCGCCTCGATGAGCTGCCGCTGCACGTCGTTCCTCTCGGCGGGTGCCGAGGCCGACTCGTGCGGCTCCAGCAGCTGCTCCAGGCGCTCGGTGTCATTCGTGGGCGAGGTCTTGCGGGAGGCGGCCTTACGGGCCCGGTCCAGGCAGGCGTTCACCGTGATCCGGTGCAGCCAGGTTGTGACCGCCGACTGCCCCCGGAAGGTGTGGGCGGCCCGGTAGGCGGAGACGAACGCGTCCTGCACGGCGTCAGCGGCCTCCTCGCGGTCGCCCAGCGTGCGCAGGGCCACCGCCCAGAGACGATCACGATGGCGGCGTACGAGCTCACCGAAGGCGTCTGGGGCACCGGCGACATGGCGGGTCAGGAGGTCCTGGTCGCTCACGTCGCCGTAGGCGGTGTCGTCCGCCATCGGACCCCCTCCCGTCCGTGGGACCTCAGCCTGTGAACTTCACTTCGGTGATGCCTTGCTTGTAGCCGGCACCGGCGTACGTGCTCGGGTCGGCGCCCGAGTAGGGCACGGCGGTGAGCCACACGAGGACGTACCGCGTCTTCGCCGGCTTGGAGACCTTCACCGTGGCGTTGGTCCCATTGGTCGTGACCTCACCGAGCTGCTGCATCGAGTCCAGTGACGCCGGAGCCAGGGAGTCGGCCGCGTACAGCTCGACCGTCGTGTGGTTGCCGGGGTAGAGGAGGCTGGCGGATGCCGTGTTGAGGTCCCGCACCGAACCCAGGTCGTAGACGATTCCGACGCCCGGCTTGAACGGCGGGATGGACGGCCCCTCCAGGAAGGTGACGGTCCTCCAGGATGTCGAGGTGTTGCCGTCGTACGTCTTGGTGACATCTCCGGGGTGCTGGGCCTCCCCCTTGGCGACGAACTCCTGAGCGCCCTGGATCTGGATCGGCTGAGCCGGCTTCGGTTGCGTGTCCTTCTTGTCGTTGTCGTCCTGGGTCTGCGTCTGGGTGTCGTCGGACTTGCCGCCCTGGTCGAGCAGGGCGTCCGCGAGCTGCCAGCTGCCCAGGCCCAGGGCGGCGATGAGGAGGGCCGAGACGGCCCACTTCAGCGCCTTGCCGGTGCGGCTCTGCAGCGGAGGCGGCGGGGCCGGGACCGGCTGGGTGACGCCGGGGTGCGGTGCCGGACGGCCGTACGAGCCCTGCTGGTAGGAGGTGCCCTGGTACTCCGGCGGTGCGGTGAACGTCGGCTCCGGCGGCCGGACGCGCGGCATCTCACCGATCGCCTTGACCAGTTCCTCCGGGGTGGTGCACGCCGACTCGTGGCGGGAGGCGGTGGCGCCGTCGTTGACGAGGGCGCGCATGGCGAGTTCGGACAGACCCCGGTGGACGCCCGCGCGCACCTGGTCGGGGGCGATGAGGCCGATGTCCTTGGGCAGGCCGGACAGGCCGTAGGCGTCGCTCTCGTACGGCCAGCGCTGAGTGAGCGCCGCGTACAGCAGGGCGCCGATCGCCTCGGTGTCGGTTCGCTGCGGGGTGTCGGAACTGATGCCGCGCAGCGCGGCGTTCACGGCGAGGCCGCGGACCCGCCACTGACCGGTGGAGGTGCGCAGTACGGCATTGGGGTTCAGGCGCAGATGGGCGAGGCCCTCGCGGTGCGCGGCGGCCATGGCGGAGGCGATCTGACTGACCAACTGGTAGGCGTCGTGCGGCTCCAGAGGGCCCGAGGCCAGAAGCGTGGTCAGCTCCGTCGCGTCGGGCAGCCACTCGTGGACGACGTAGACGAGGTCGTTCTCCTCGACGGCGTCGAGCACCTGCACGAAGCGGGGATCGCCGAGCAGCGCGGAGGAGCGGGCCGCGGCCAGCACGGACCGGGCTCGCGTATGGTCCGCGGGCAGGATGTGCACCCCGACGGCGCGACGGAGCTTCTCGTCCACCGCTCGCCAACTGCTGAATCCGTCCAGACGGGTGACGCACTCCTCGAGGCGGTAGCGTCCGGCAAGTTTGTGGCCGCTGTGAAGTTCGGTCGGTGAGGCCATCTTTCCGGGACTCTCCGTCCCGCCGCTCCCCTGTGCCTCGTCGTTGTCCGTGCCCCGGTCCCGATTCTGGGCCACCCCGTCGGACGTGGACTGGTCCGCCTCGGCGGTCAGCGACTGCTCGCCGCTGTTGTCTGCCACGTCGACGGCAGCCGTGATTCGTTCCGCCACCGTCGCTCCTGCCTCCCCATCCATCGCGCGCTGTCCGACGCCGAATCCAATTGTGCCCACAGTCCGCCGCTATGCACGACACACGGCTGCGGACGATGGTTGTGCGCCTACCCCCGACTCAACGCCCCAGGCGCCCGCGGACCATGCCCACGAGACCGTTGACTTCCTCGATGCGCATCCGGCGGGCGGCGACGAAGAAGACTCCGAGCAGCAGTACGCCACCGGCCAGCAGTGCGACGAACGACCCGAAGACGCCCTGCCCCAGCGAGTGGCCGATGCCGTAGCAGGCCGCGCCGCTGAGCAGCGCCGCCGGCACCGAGGCGATGCACAGCCGCGCGTACGTCCGCAGCACACGGGAGCCGTCGAGGTCGCCGCCAAGCCGCTGGCGCAGCCGGCGCCAGGCGACCCCGACGCCGATCGCGTACGCGAGACCGTACACGGCCGCCATGCCGGCCACGGACCAGCGGGCCGGAAGCAGGAAGTAACACAGGAGTGAGGCAACCGCGTTGACCGTGGCCACGATGACCGTGTTGTAGAAGGGCGTGCGGGTGTCCTCGTAGGCGTAGAAGGCGCGCAGGACGACGTACTGCACGGAGTACGGGATCAGGCCGAGTCCGAAGGCCATCAGCATGTAGCCCATGTTGGTGGCGGCCGTGGTGCCCTGGGAGCCGAAGATCAGCGTGCACATGGGGATGCCGAGCGCGAGAAACCCGAAGGAGATCGGCACGATGGCGACCGCCGTCGTCCGCAGACCCTGCGAGATGTCGTCGCGGACCGCGCCGGCGTCGTTCTCGGCGGCCGAACGCGAGATACGGGGCAGCAGGGCCGCCATCAGCGAGACCGTGATGATGGCCTGGGGCAGGCCCCAGATCAGCTGGGCGTTGGCGTAGGCGCTGAAGCCGGTGCCGTCGATGTGCGTGCGGGCGACCGCGGAGGTGGCCAGCTGGGTGACCACCAGGGCGCCCGCCTGGTTGGCGAGGACGAAGAGGACCGTCCACTTGGCCAGCATGGCCGCCTTGCCGAGGCCGTGCCCCTTCCAGTCGAAGCGCAGACGGAGCTTGAACCCGGTCTCGCGCAGGTACGGGATCATCGCGAGTGCCTGCACGACGAGGCCGAGGAGCACGCCGACGCCGAGCAGCCGCTGGCCCTCCGGCGGGATGGTCGTGACGGTCATGTGGGAGTTCGCGGCCGTGCCGTAGACCCACAGGAACGTGCCGAGCGTGAAGATGATGACGATGTTGTTCAGGACCGGCGTCCACATCATCGCGCCGAACTTGCCCCGGGCGTTGAGGATCTGCCCCATCACCACGTGGACGCCCATGAAGAAGATCGAGGGCAGGAAGTACCGGGTGAAGGTGATGCCGACCTCGTTGGCCGCCGGATTGCCGGCGACCGAGTTGGAGAGCATCCGGACCAGAAGCGGCGCCGCGAACATCGTGAGGGCGGTGAGCGCGCCCAGTGCGACCATCACCAGGGTGAGCAGCCGGTTGGCGAACGCCTCGCCCCCGTCGTCGTCCTCCTTCATGGCGCGGACGAGTTGCGGGACGAACACGGAGTTCAGGCCACCGCCGACGGTCAGGATGTAGATCATCGTCGGCAGTTGGTAGGCCACCTGGAAGGTGTCGCCCAGCAGGGCCGTGCCCAGTGCGGCCACGATCATCGCCGAGCGGATGAACCCGGTGAGCCGGGAGACCATCGTGCCCGCCGCCATGACGGCGCTCGACTTCAGCAGCCCCGCGGCCTTCCCGCCCTTCTTCGCCGCCGGAGCGGAGGCGGGCTCGGCCGCCGGGGCAGGGGTCTCTGCGACGGCCGGTGCGGGGGCGTACGGTCCCATCGGCCCCTGACCGGCGGGCGGGGCCGGGGCGGGGCCGGGAACCGACGGGAGGGCCATCTGCGGGCGTCCGCTCATGTCCTGCGGTGGCTGGTAGCCGTGCTGTCCCGGGCCCTGGTGGCCGTAGCCGCCCTGGCGCATGTCCGGACGGCCGCCCTGCTGCTGGTCACGGAAGAGGTGGGCGAAGGCGTCCGGCTCGTGGTGCTCCTCGCCGGAGTTGCTGACCAGGTCGTCGACGCCGACGAACCGCGTGGTGCGGGGATCCTCGCCGTGCGGCAGGTACTGGGTGGGGCCCGAGGGCTCCGGCGGCGGGGTCTGCGCCCACACACGCGGGTCGGGGGCGTACGGAGCCTGCGCGGGGCGGCCGTACAGCGGCTGCTGCGGCCCGTTCGTGCCCGGGGGCGGCGGAGGGTGCGCGGCGCGGTCGTACAGCGCCTCGCCGACCGGGTCCTGGGCGGTCAGGTCCTGCGCCCGGTAGGGGTCGTCGTCGTAGGCGTCCTGGAGGTACGTGTCCGCGGGAGGCTGGGGCGGCGTCTGGCCGTGTCCGGGCGGCGGCGCGTCGGGGTGGCCCGAGCCGCCCACGGCCTGGCCGCGGTCACCGTCGTACGGCGCGTTCATGCTTTACCCCACCTCATCGTCCCGGGCCCTCCGGGCCACGACATCCTCAACGGTCCACTTTCTCACCCGTGCCGGACGGGTCTGCGTTTTCCGCTGCGGTGTCCGGTGTCGGGTCACTCGGCTGCTCCGGGTCGTCTGCCCGGGACCGGGTGCCGGACTCTTCTGTGAGACGACCGGCAGTGCCGTCGAGGCTCTCCGGCTCGCCGCCTTCCGGCTCGGCCGCGCTCTCACCGGCTTCTCCGGCGCCGTCCTCACCGTCCTGCGCCTCCTCGGCGCTCCCGGCGTCCTGCGGGTCCTGGGCGGCCTCCTTGGCCGTCGCCCGCTTGCGCTGGGTGTACATGCGAAAGCCGGCGAGGACGAGCAGCAGGACGCCGCCGCCGATGACCAGCATCACCGTGGCCGTGATCTCGGTGACCTTCACGTCGAAGGTGACAGGCGCACCGTATTCCTGGCCGTCCTGCGTGTAGAGCTGGGCGACCACCGTCACGGGGCCGTTGGCGTTGGCCGACGTGGGGAACTTCACGGACTGGCTGTGCCCGCCGGAGACCGCGATGGGCTGCTCCGCGTACGCCTTGCCGCGGATCTTGAGGCGGGTGGGGTTGGTCGAGGTGAGCCTCAGCATCAGGTGGTCGACACCCTGCACCAGGTTGTTCTGCACCGTCACCGGGATCGTGGCACTGCGGCCGGAGAGCTTCGTCTCCGACTTGTCGATCAGCTTGACCTGCTCGGAGAGGTCGTCGAGATACGCCTCCACGCCGTCCCGGAAGCTGGACGCCTCACCGGCCCGGCCGCGCCACGACGTGGCCATCTCGCGGTTCATGCCCCGTCCGAAGGGCGTGACGACCCGGGACGGGTCGGTGAGGACGACCTGGAAGTTGTCGAGCTTGCCCTGCGTCCTGGCGATCGCCCAGAAGGCGGCTCGCCCGAGTTCCTTCTTGCGCAGCGAGGAGGGGTAGTCCGCGGTGGACGGGATCTTCGTGGTGGCACTGGGGTCAGGCTTGGCCGCGGCGGCCGCGTTCAGGTCCTGCGATTGGGACCAGGTGCTCTGCTGGAGGGCCGTCAGCGCCTGCGCCATGGCCTGGGCCTGGGGGGCGGTGGGCATGCGCTGCGGGGCCACGACGATGCTGCGCTGCCGACTCGTCTGGCTGTCGAGCTCCAGGCTCTGGGCGAGGAACTGCTGCACGGCGAGCGTGGTGGCGCCGGCCTGCGTCATATCGCCCTCGAACGCCGTCGACAGGCGGGCGTCCGCGACGACCGCCGTGGTGCCGCCACCGATCGGACGGGCGGCGGAGGGCGTGTAGGTGAGCCCGCCGGTCTCCTGGAGGCTGTCGCTGCGCGTGATGACCTTGTCGGCGCCCGCGGAGGTGGCGACCTTGACGATCGACCGGTCGATGGCGCCGTCCACGGGCCAGGCGAAGTCCGTGTTCGGTTTCACGTGGAGCACCGTCTCCACCGTGCCGGCGGCGACGTCGGTGGCGTCCTTGAACTGACTCAGTGAGCCGGTGACGCTCGTGCCGTGGTGGGCGAGGGAGGCCAGGTCGGGGTCGGCGAAGGGCAGTGCCACGACGTCCTTGCCCGCCACCGCCTGCTGGAGCTCGGAGAGCCACTTCTTGGCGACATCCTGATGGGTGCCCGGCACGGGTGCGCCGTCCCCGGCCTGGATGCGGTAGTTACGGGTCATGGCGTCGACGGACGCCAGCAGGTCGGGGTCGATCACCCAGGTGACGTCGAGAACCTTGCCCAGCGACAGCATCTGCTCCAGGCGTCCGCCGGGAGCGATGTCCTTGGCGAGGTCGTCGTCGAGGAAGACCGGCGTCTGCTGTGCTCCGGGGCCCGTCTCGGCCGTCATGTGGACGTCGGACACGAGCGGCCACAGATAGGTCGTCTTCGTCTTCGTGCCCGCGTCGTTCGGCTGCCACGGCAGGAATGTGCGCTGGATGCCCAGGACCTGCTCCCAGGGCTGGGCGGAAGTCTGGCCGGACAGCGAGACGGAGAGCTCGTAGACCCCGTTCGTGCCGAGGTTCAGCTTGTCGACCGGCACGGAGACGCTGAAATGCTGGGCGACGCCCGGAGCGAGCTGGGTGAACTTCTGGACGTACTTGTCGCCAACCTCGGGGCCGTCGGCGGCCGGATCGAACCGTCCGCGCTGGGCCACGCTGTCGATCGCCGAGCGGGTGTCCAGCTCCGGGCCCACACGCAGGCCCACGTGGGCGTCGGTGACGGCCTGCTTGCCCTTGTTCGTCACCGTGCCGGAGACGGTCAGCGTGTCCCCGTCCGAGGGGGTGCTGGGGCTGAGCGAGTCGAGGGAGACGGCCACTGTGCGCGAGCCCGACGCGGCCTGCTGGGACTCCTGCCCGGCGGCGTGTGCGGACGGCATGGCGGGCAGTTGGAGCAGAGCGGCCAGCAGCGGTGCTCCGGCGAGCAGCGCCCCGGCACGCCGCAACCGGCGGCGGGCAGGTGAGGGACTGGTCCCCTGGAAGTCTGCCGCCTCGGCCACGCGCTCGCCCGTCCCTCGTCGTCAGTGGTCGTCGGAATGTGCGTCCACGCATGGTAACGATGTGCGCCGAGGGGAAGTGCCACGGAGGCGGTATCAAGATCGCTGGACGCGAGTGGACACCCTGGATATGCCCGTATCCGGGGATGCTGTTCGTTACGTCACAAAGACAGGGTTTGAGTAGGTAACAAAGGGGTCGCTGGTGTCGTTCCGATGGACCGGCCGAGCCCCGTGCCCGAACAATGACGGCGCGGTCGAGTGTCCGGGCCACGTACCCTTTTCTGTTGTGCCGAACGCCAACGAAGACACTTCCCCTGCCCTGAACCAGGTGCAGCAGCGCGCGGTGAGCGAGTTGCTGCGGGTGGCCCCCGTCGCCGACGAGCTCGCGCGCCGTTTCCAGGAGGCCGGGTTCTCTCTCGCCCTGGTCGGAGGCTCGGTCCGGGACGCGCTGCTCGGCCGGCTCGGCAACGACCTGGACTTCACGACCGACGCCCGCCCCGAGGACGTACTGAAGATCGTGCGGCCATGGGCGGACGCCGTCTGGGAGGTCGGGATCGCCTTCGGCACGGTCGGGGCGCAGAAGCAGGCCCGCGTCGGGGACGCCGACCGGTGCTTCCAGATCGAGGTGACCACCTACCGGTCCGAGGCCTACGACCGCTCCTCGCGCAAGCCCGAGGTGTCGTACGGCGACTCCATCGAGGAGGACCTCGTCCGCCGTGACTTCACGGTCAACGCCATGGCCGTGGCGCTGCCGGAGAAGACGTTCATCGACCCGCACGGCGGGATCGGCGACCTCGAGGCGCGTGTGCTGCGCACCCCGGGCACACCCGAGGAGTCCTTCTCCGACGATCCGCTGCGCATGATGCGGGCCGCGCGCTTCGCCGCCCAGCTCGACTTCGACGTCGCCCCCGAGGTCGTCACCGCGATCAAGGACATGGCGGGGCGCATCGAGATCGTCTCGGCCGAGCGGGTCCGGGACGAGCTGAACAAGCTGATCCTGTCGGCCCACCCGCGCAAGGGCCTGACCCTGCTCGTCGACAACGGTCTCGCCGGCCATGTCCTGCCCGAGCTGCCCGCCCTGCGCCTGGAGAGTGACGAGCACCACCGGCACAAGGATGTCTACGACCACACGCTGATCGTGCTGGAGCAGGCGATGGCGCTGGAGGAGGAACCCGACCTGGCCCTCCGCCTTGCTGCCCTTCTGCACGACATCGGCAAGCCGCGCACGCGCCGCTTCGAGAAGGACGGCCGGGTCTCCTTCCACCATCACGAGGTGGTCGGCGCGAAGATGACCAAGAAGCGCATGATCGCGCTGAAGTACTCCAACGAGCTGGTGAAGGACGTTTCACGGCTGGTCGAACTCCACCTGCGGTTCCATGGCTACGGCACCGGCGAGTGGACGGACTCGGCTGTCCGCCGCTACGTCCGCGACGCCGGCCCGCTGCTCGACCGTCTCCACAAACTGACCCGCTCGGACTGCACCACCCGCAACAAGCGCAAGGCGGCCGCGCTGTCCCGCGCGTACGACGGTCTGGAGGAGCGCATCGCCCAGCTCCAGGAGCGGGAAGAACTCGACGCGATCCGCCCGGACCTCGACGGCAACCAGATCATGGAGATCCTGGGCGTCAAGCCCGGCCCGGCCGTCGGCAAGGCGTACAAGTACCTGCTGGAGCTCCGCCTCGAGAACGGCCCGATGGAGCACGATGCGGCGGTGGCGGCCCTCAAGGAGTGGTGGGCCGAGCAGGAGGAGCAGGGCTGAGGTCGTGTGAAGAGGGCCTGTGTTTCACGTGAAACACGGGCCCGGGAAACGCCGAGGGGCGATGTTTCACGTGAAACATCGCCCCTCAGTCATGGGTCATGCGGGTGTTACTGCGTCTCCTTCAGGCACAGCACCACATCGTGCCCGCCTCCGGACTGGACGTAGGAGATGGTCCACCCCTTGACGCCTTCGCACTTGTCCTCGTCGGAGGAGCCGTCGAACTTCTGGACCACCTTGTACTCGGCCTCACTGGACGAGCAGCCGACCTCCTTGAGGTCGGGGTTGGAGTCCGTTCCCTTGTTGTGCAGGCAGGCACCCACCGAGGTTGTCTCGGCGTCGTTCTGGCTGAACCACCAGCCGATGCCGAACTTGACGAGGAGGATGGCGACAGCGACGACGATCGCCCCGATGATGCCCAGCGCCTTCTTGGCCCCGGACTTCGGCGGAACGGGCGGCGGGACCGGTGCACCCTGCTGCTGGGGGAAGGGGGCGTACGGAGCCTGCGGCGGGTAGGGCTGCTGCGGGGATCCGGGCTGACCGGGCTGCTGCCCCATGGGAGCGTTGGGCGCCTGGGCGTGCGGGTTCTGGCCCTGGGGCGGCGGCGGAGTGGTCACTTGGGGGTCCCCCTGGAACTTGGGCATGATGGCAGGAACATGCTGTCGAAATAAGACGCACGTAAGTTACAGGCCATGACTGGACACTGCTGTAGTCCACTGGGACTCTGTGGCATTGATGTGACACTTATCAGCCTGCAAAGCGGGTCATAGTGACCGCAACCGCTCCGTAGATCACGGCGATCATGACGACGAGCACGGTCGAGCGGCCGTCGGGCGGCAGCATCAGCGCGGCGACCCCCGCGGCGCCGACGAACGCCACGTTGAACAGCACGTCGTACACGGAAAAGATCCGGCCGCGGAAGCCGTCGTCGACCGCGGACTGCACCATCGTGTCCGTGGAGATCTTCGCGCCCTGGGTGGTCAGCCCCAGCACGAACGCCGCGACGAGCAGGGGGCCGGTGGCGAAGGGCAGGCCCAGGGCGGGCTCGAGAACCGCGGCGGAGCCGGCGCACACGGCGATCCAGCGGGCCGGTCCGAGCCGGCCCGCCGCCCACGGTGTCATCACGGCCGCCGCGAAGAACCCGGCGCCGGAGAGGGCCAGCGCCAGCCCGAGCAGACGCAGTCCCTCCCGTGTGTTAGAGGTCAGGCCGTAGCGGCACAGCATCAGCACCATGACGGTCAGTGCCCCGTAGCAGAACCGCATCAGCGTCATCGAGGCCAGTGCCCAGGCGGCCTGCCGCCGGGACGGCGCGGCGAGGTGCCGAACAGCCGCCATCAGGTCGCGTGCGGTGACGGTCAGTGCCGCGCCCAGCCGTGTCCGCTCCGGTTCCCGGTCGGGCCCGAGCAGATCCGGTGCCATGAGCAGCGAGGTCAGTGCCGCGCACAGGTACAGGGCGGCCCCCAGCAGCACCACGGCCGCGTCGGAGTCCGCTCCCACCAGCCGTACGACGAAGGCGAGACCGCCACCCGCGAACGCGGCCAGGGAGCCGGCGGTCGGCGACAGCGAGTTGGCCATCACCAGCCGCTCGGCGTCGACGACGCGCGGCAGCGCGGCCGACAGGCCGGCGAGGACGAAGCGGTTGACGGCGGTGACGCACAGCGCGGAGACGTAGAACAGCCAGTCCGGCACGGCGGCGACCATCAGCACGGCCGTGGCGGTCGCCATCACGGCACGCGCCAGGTTGCCGTAGAGGAAGACCTGGCGGCGGCGCCAGCGGTCCAGCAGGACGCCCGCGAAGGGGCCGACCAGGGAGTACGGCAGGAGCAGGACCGCCATCGCGGAGGCGATCGCGGCGGGCGAGGTCTGCTTCTCCGGGGAGAAGACGACGTAGGTGGCGAGCGCGACCTGGTAGACGCCGTCGGCGCTCTGGGAGAGCACCCGCACGGCGAGCAGGCGTCTGAAGTTCCTCAGGCGCAGCAGGACACGCAGGTCACGGACGACGGCCATGGGGCACAGCCTCACATGTGGGAGGGCCCCCGAGTGCACGCACGGCGTACACGGACGGGGGCCCAACAGCCCTGGCAGGAGCGGTTTTGCGAAGCGCTCTCTAGCGCTCGACCTCGCCGCGGATGAACTTCTCCACGTTCTCGCGGGCCTCGTCGTCGAAGTACTGCACCGGCGGGGACTTCATGAAGTACGAGGACGCCGACAGGATCGGACCGCCGATGCCCCGGTCCTTGGCGATCTTCGCGGCGCGCAGGGCGTCGATGATGACACCGGCGGAGTTCGGGGAGTCCCAGACCTCGAGCTTGTACTCCAGGCTCAGCGGGACGTCGCCGAAGGCGCGGCCCTCGAGGCGGACGTAGGCCCACTTGCGGTCGTCGAGCCAGGCCACGTAGTCGGACGGGCCGATGTGGACGTTCTTCTCGCCGAGGTCCCGGTCGGGGATCTGGGAGGTGACGGCCTGCGTCTTGGAGATCTTCTTGGACTCCAGGCGGTCGCGCTCCAGCATGTTCTTGAAGTCCATGTTGCCGCCGACGTTCAGCTGCATGGTGCGGTCCAGGATGACACCGCGGTCCTCGAACAGCTTCGCCATGACGCGGTGCGTGATGGTCGCGCCCACCTGCGACTTGATGTCGTCGCCGACGATCGGGACGCCCGCCTCGGTGAACTTGTCCGCCCACTCCTTGGTGCCGGCGATGAAGACCGGGAGCGCGTTGACGAAGGCGACCTTGGCCTCGATGGCGCACTGGGCGTAGAACTTCGCCGCGTCCTCGGAGCCCACGGGCAGGTAGCAGACCAGGACGTCGATCTGCTTGTCCTTGAGGATCTGGACGACGTCGACCGGGGTCTCGGCGGACTCCTCGATGGTCTCCCGGTAGTACTTGCCGAGACCGTCGAGGGTGTGGCCGCGCTGAACCGTCACACCGGTGCTGGGCACGTCGCAGATCTTGATGGTGTTGTTCTCGGAGGCGCCGATGGCGTCCGCGAGGTCCAGGCCGACCTTCTTCGCGTCGACGTCGAAGGCGGCGACGAACTCGATGTCACGCACGTGGTAGTCGCCGAACTGCACGTGCATGAGGCCCGGGACCTTCGACGCCGGGTCGGCGTCCTTGTAGTACTCGACGCCCTGCACCAGCGACGCGGCGCAGTTGCCCACGCCGACGATGGCTACGCGAACCGAACCCATTCCGGTTGCTCCCTGTGTGTAATCGGTGAAGCCCCGACGGGACCTCACGTGGCGGTGTCGTCGGGCGTATCCGGCCGGGGAGACTCCCCGGACCGGGGCAGGCCGCCCGTCGCTCCATTGGTGGTGTCCAGCGACGCGGGTCCCCCGGAGGCGGAACCCTTGAGGTCCCGCCCGGCCCGCTCGCTCTCGATGAGCTCGTTCAGCCAGCGCACTTCGCGCTCCACGGACTCCATGCCGTGGCGCTGGAGCTCGAGTGTGTAGTCGTCGAGGCGCTCCCGGGTGCGCGCCAGAGAGGAGCGCATCTTCTCCAGGCGCTCCTCCAGCCGGCTGCGGCGGCCCTCCAGCACGCGCATGCGTACGTCGCGCGACGTCTGCCCGAAGAAGGCGAAGCGCGCGGCGAAGTGCTCGTCCTCGTACGTGTCGGGGCCCGTCTGCGACAACAGCTCCTCGAAGTGCTCCTTACCTTCGGCCGTCAACCGGTAGACGATTTTGGCGCGGCGCCCCGCGAGCGCGGCGGAGACGGCGTCCTCAGGAGCGTTCCCCGGCTCCTCGATCAACCAGCCGTTGGCGACCAGCGTCTTGAGGCAGGGATAGAGCGTCCCGTAGCTGAACGCACGGAACACACCCAGTGACGTATTGAGTCGTTTGCGCAGCTCGTAGCCGTGCATCGGAGATTCGCGGAGCAGGCCGAGAACGGCGAACTCGAGGATGCCGGAACGCCGGCCCATCGTCGCCTCCTCTCTCCCACGATCCGGCGGCGGCGGGTGCCGCTCCGGGTGCCATGGCGATGCTTATCTCGCGCTGATGTATCGACTCGATACATCACGACGATAGATCCCAGCCCCGGATGCGACAAGAGGGGGCAGGGTGAACGGGATCACATCGCAGGCCAGTCGGAGGCAAGTTGCCTGATTTGGGGTGAACTTCGAGGCTCAGCGGGTTTTGCCAGTGCGTAGTCTGTGCGCCATGCACACCGCCGGGAACCAAGTGACGCCTGGGGGACGTCCTCGTCCCCGGTGCGGTACGGGTGAATACGCGACCGACCACATCCGTACTTCGGGGGGACCGGAAACCAGCCGCCGTTTCCAGGCGCGCAAGGGTGCGCCTGCCCGAGGAGTAATCGTTCGATGAGCGAGCACCGTCGCAAACCGCCGCAGCCGCAGGGAGGCGGACGTGCCGCGGCCCGACGCGGCCAGTCCGGCTCGTCCCCCGGCCGCCGCGCGGCACCGCGAGGCGCCAGCGGATCCCCTGCCGATTCCTATGGATCCGGTTCCCAAGGGCCGGGTCCGGGGTCGGGTTCGTATGGCGCGGGAGGTGAGGAGCGCCCGTACGAGGGCCGTGCCGCCGCTCGGCGGGCGGCACAGAGAGGTGGCGGCCGTCGTGGCCGGCCCGCCGGCCCCGGCGGCCCGAACGGGCCCGGGCGCGGCCGGGGCCGGGCGGCGCCGCCCGCCAAGAACCGAATCGTCGACTACCCGCGCGCGGGCAAGGACGGATGGCGCCGCTGGACGCCGTCCTGGAAGCTCGTGACGGGGCTGTTCATCGGCTTCGTCGGGAGTCTGGTGGCGGTCGCCGGTATCGGGTACGCCATGGTGGGCGTGCCCGATGTCGCCCAGACCGCTACCGCGCAGAACAACGTCTACCTCTGGTCCGACGGCACACCGATGGTCTCGACGGGTGGTGAGACGAACCGGCAGATCGTCAACCTGTCGCAGATCCCCGAGGCGATGCAGTGGGCGGTCATCTCTCAGGAGAACAAGACCTTCTACTCCGACAGCGGCATCGACCCCAAGGGCATCGCCCGCGCGTTCTTCAACATGGCCACCGGCGGCCAGACCCAGGGTGGTTCCACCATCACCCAGCAGTACGTGAAGAACGCGAGGCTGGACGACCAGTCGCAGACGATCTCCCGTAAGTTCAAGGAGATCTTCATCTCGGTCAAGGTGGGCACGACCGTCGACAAGAAGGAGATCCTGGCGGGCTACCTGAACTCGGCCTACTACGGCCGGGGTGCCTACGGGATCCAGGCGGCCGCGCGCGCCTACTTCAACAAGGACGCCCTCAAGCTGAACCCGGGCGAGTGCGCCTTCCTGTCCGCGATGCTCAAGGGCGCGGCTTACTACGACCCGGCGGGCCAGACCTCCGTCGACCCCGTTGGAGCCACCGCGGAGAAGAACTCCGTCCGGGCCTGGACGCAGATGCAGGACACGCTCGACAAGATGGTCGAGGGCAAGCGTCTGAGCCCCACGGAGCGGGCCAAGTACACCAAGCTCCCCGACTGGAAGAACCCGCGGTCGAACACCCAGTTGACCGGTCAGACCGGCTACCTCGTGGACCTGGCCAACAGCTATCTGGTCACCCACAGCGACGAGACCGGCATCACCGCGGACAAGCTGCGGATGGGCGGATACACGATCAAGACGACCTTCGACAAGAAGAAGGTCACGAAGCTCGAAAACGCGGTCAAGAAGGTCCAGAAGGCGAACATCAACCCCAAGCTGCGCCCGAAGACGGACACGCACGTCCAGTTCGGCGGAGCCTCGGTGGACGCGAAGACGGGTGCCATCGTGGCGATCTACGGCGGTGAGGACGCGACCCGGCACTTCACCAACAACGCCGACGCGACCGGTGCCCAGGTCGGCTCGACCTTCAAGCCGTTCGTGCTGGCCGCGGCCATGCGGGACGGCGTCCGCGACCCCAGCGGGCTCGAATCGCAGCCACAGGACGAACGCACCCAGGTGTCGCCCAAGAGCCGGTTCAGCGGTAAGAACAAGCTCAAGATCAAGAACTACGACGGGACCATCTGGAGGAATGAGAAGGACGAGGAGTGGCTGCAGACCAACGACGGTAACGAGTCGCGCGGAAAGCCCCCGAGCTACATGATCGACCTGCGCGAGGCGATGCAGTGGTCGGTGAACTCCGCCTTCGTGCAGCTCGGCATGGATGTCGGTCTCGACAAGGTCAAGCAGGCCGCCCTCGACGCCGGTCTGAAGGAGAACAGCCTGACCGGCACCAGCTTCCCGTCCTTCTCCATCGGCATCTCCGACCCCAGCGCCATCCGCATGGCGGGCGCCTACGCCACCTTCGCCAAGAGTGGTGAGCAGAACGACCCGTTCTCCGTCCTGGAGGTCAAGGACAAGGACGGGCCGATCTACGAGCACAAGGTCAAGCCCACGCAGGCCTTCGAGTCGGTGGTCGCCGACAACGTCACGGACATCCTCAAGACCGTGGTCGAGAAGGGTACGGGCAAAAACGCCCAACTGCCCGGGCGTGAGGTGGCTGGCAAGACCGGTACCACGGACGGAAACAAGTCCGCCTGGTTCGTCGGGTACACCCCGCAACTGTCCACGGCGATCGGCATGTTCCGGCTGGACGACAACGAGAAGAACAAGTCGCGCAAGTTCGAGGAGATGTACGGCACGGGTGGCCAGGACAAGATCCATGGCGCCTCGTTCCCGTCCGAGATCTGGCACGACTACATGCTGGAGGCGCTCCAGGATGCGCCGGTCGAGAAGTTCCCGAAGCCTGAGCCCATCGGCGAGATCGTCAACCCGGTGCCCAGCCCCACCCCGACGCCCTCGGCCACCCCGACCGAGGAGGCCAGCCCGACGCCGTCTCCCACGCCCAGCGAGGTCGAGCCCAGCCCGACCCCCTCGCCGTCCAAGTCGCGCTGCGGCTTCTTCGGCTGCGACGGCAACGGCAACGGCAACGGCAACGGCGGTGGTACGGGCGACGGCGGTGTGGACGGAGGCCTCACCCCGACGCCGTCACCGACCGATTCAGGCAGCGGCAACGGAAACGGAGGCGGCAACCGGGGCAACGGCAACGGAGGCTTCTTCGGAGGCCCGACCAACTAGCCGCCTGACCGTCTCACGAGGGTGTTTCACGTGAAACGAGGGCCGCCGCACCTGCCGGGTGCGGCGGCCCTCGGCGCTTCCCGGACGGGTACGGCAGGATGTGCCCCATGCCCAGTGCTGAATCGACGCAAGCGAGCGTGCACGAGCCGGACCCGGTGCGGCCCACCAAGGAGGACGAGGTCGCGGCGGCCGGCAGTGAGCTGATCGGCGGCCCCGTCGGGCGGCGTGCCCTGCTCGGGAGGTCCTGGTGGACCCCCGTACGGGTCGTCGCGCTCGTCGCGATCGGCATGTTCGCCCTCGGCCTGGTCCAGAAGGTGCCCTGCTACCACGGCGCCTGGTTCTTCGGTGCGAGTTCGCAGTACACGAAGGCCTGCTACTCGGACATTCCGCACCTCTACCAGGGGCGCGGCTTCGCCGAGGGTCTCGTGCCCTATTTCGACAAGCTCCCCGGCGACATGCCGTACCTGGAGTACCCCGTACTGACCGGGGTGTTCATGGAGGTGGCCTCCTGGCTGACCCCGCACAGCGGCAGCATCCAGCACCAGGAACAGTGGTACTGGATGGTCAACGCCGGGATGCTGATGGGGTGCGCGGCCGTCATCGCCGTCTGCGTGACCCGCACACACGCCCGGCGGCCGTGGGACGGCCTGCTGGTCGCTCTCGCGCCGGCCTTCGCGTTGACCGCCACCATCAACTGGGACCTGCTGGCGGTCGCCCTGACGGCCGTCGCGATGCTGATGTGGTCCCGCGGGCGCTCGGTCGCCTTCGGTGTCCTGCTGGGCCTCGCCACGGCCGCCAAGCTCTATCCCGTCTTCCTGCTCGGCCCGCTGTTCGTGCTGTGCTGGCGGGCGGGGAAGTGGCGCGACTTCGGCAAGGCCCTGGCGGGCGCCGTCGTCGCCTGGCTGGTGGTGAACCTGCCGGTGATGGCCTTCGCCTCGGAGGGCTGGTGGCAGTTCTACAAGTTCAGCCATGACCGGGGCGTCGACTTCGGCTCCTTCTGGCTCATCTGGTCCCAGAACTCGAGCAGTCCGCCGAGCACCGACTTCGTCAACACCACGGCCACGCTGCTGGTGGTGCTGTGCGCCCTCGGTGTCGCGGCGCTGACGCTGTACGCCCCGCGCCGTCCGCGCTTCGCCCAGCTCGCCTTCCTGATCGTGGCGGCCTTCATCGTCACCAACAAGGTCTACTCGCCGCAGTACGTCCTGTGGCTGGTCCCGCTGGCCGCGCTGGCCCGCCCCAAGTGGCGGGACTTCCTGATCTGGCAGGCCTGCGAGGTGGCGTACTTCTTCGGCATCTGGATGTACCTGGCGTACACGACCAGCGGAGACGCCCACAAGGGCCTGCCGACCGACGGCTACCACTGGGCGATCGTCGTGCACCTGCTGGGCACGCTGTACCTGTGCGCCGTCGTCGTGCGCGACATCCTCATGCCGGAGCGGGACGTGGTGCGCCGCGCCGGCGACGACGACCCCTCGGGCGGTGTCCTCGACGGTGCCGAGGACGTCTTCGTCCTCGGCACCCGGGCCCGTCCGCCGCACCGGGAGGCGGACTTCGGCGGGCCGCAGGTGGAGTGGGGCGGACAGGGTACGTCGGCCTCCCAGGGTGGTTCGCTCTGAGCGAACAGGGCCTCAGGAGGTCATGCGAAAGGCCGTACCCGGCACTGCCGGGTACGGCCTTTCGCACGAGAAGGGGTGCTCGGGGGACTGCTCAGTGGTCCATGAGCCGGTCGAACTGCGTGGTGGTGTGGCGCAGATGGGCCACCAACTCGTCACCGACCTTGGGCTCTTGTGCGTCCGAGGGAACGAACAGGATCGACACCTGCATGTGCGGCGGCTCCGCGAACCAGCGCTGCTTGCCGCTCCAGACGTACGGGGAGAGGTTGCGGTTCACCGTGGCCAGGCCGGCGCGGGCGACGCCCTTGGCGCGCGGCATGACGCCGTGCAGCGCCTTGGGGGCCTCCAGACCCACCCCGTGCGACGTACCGCCGGCCACGACGACCAGGAAGCCGTCCGAGGCCGCCTTCTGCTGGCGGTAGCCGAAACGGTCGCCCTTGGTGACCCGCGTGACGTCCAGGACCGCGCCGCGGTACTCGGTGGCCTCGTGGTCCCCCAGCCAGAGCCGTGTGCCGATGCGGGCACGGAACTGCGTCTGCGGGAACTGCTGCTGCAACCGGGCGAGTTCCTCCGCCTTGAGGTGGCTGACGAACATCGTGTGCAGCGGCAGGCGGGCCGCGCGCAGCCGGTCCATCCAGCCGATGACCTCCTCCACGGCGTCCGAACCGTCCGTGCGGTCCAGCGGCAGATGGATGGCGAAGCCCTCCAGCCGGACGTTCTCGATGGCGGCGTGCAGTTGCGGCAGGTCCTGCTCGCTGATGCCGTGCCGCTTCATCGAGGACATCACCTCGATGACGACACGGGCCCCGACGAGGCCGTACACCCCGTCGATCGACGACACCGAGCGGATCACACGGTCGGGAAGCGGCACCGGTTCCTCGCCGCGGCGGTAGGGCGTCAGCACCAGCAGGTCACCGCTGAAGAAGTCCTTGATGCGGGCGGCCTCGTACGTCGTGCCGACGGCGAGGATGTCGGAGCCCAGCCGGGTGGCCTCCTCCGCCAGCCGCTCGTGCCCGAATCCGTAGCCGTTGCCCTTGCAGACCGGGACCAGCCCGGGGAACTGCTCCTGCACGTGCTTGTGGTGCGCCCGCCAGCGCGCGGTGTCGACGTAGAGCGTGAGCGCCATGGCCGGACCTGGAACCTTTCTCGGGGGTGCGGTGTATCAGAAGTATGGAAGGTGTCGACGGGGTCGAAGCGAAGAGCGTCAGGTCAGCGGCGCGACATGTAGATGTCGAGCGCCTTGTGGAGCAGCTTGTTCAGCGGGAAGTCCCACTCCCCGAGGTACTCGGCGGCCTGGCCGCCGGTGCCGACCTTGAACTGGATCAGGCCGAAGAGGTGGTCGGTCTCGTCCAGCGAGTCGGAGATGCCGCGCAGGTCGTAGACGGTGGCGCCGAGCGCGTAGGCGTCGCGCAGCATCCGCCACTGCATCGCGTTCGAGGGCCGGACCTCACGGCCGATGTTGTCGGAGGCGCCGTAGGAGTACCAGACGTGCCCGCCGACGATCAGCATCGTCGCCGCTGCCAGGTTCACGCCGTCGTGCCGGGCGAAGTACAGCCGCATGCGGTTGGGGTCCTCGGTGTTGAGGGCCGTCCACATGCGCTGGAAGTACGACAGCGGGCGGGGCCGGAAGTGGTCGCGCACCGCGGTGATCTCGTACAGCCGCTGCCATTCCTCGAGATCCTGGTAGCCGCCCTGGACAACCTCGACCCCGGCCTTCTCCGCCTTCTTGATGTTGCGGCGCCACAGCTGGTTGAAGTTCTTGTGCACCTCTTCCAGGGACCGGTTGGCGAGCGGTACCTGAAAGATGTAGCGGGGCTGCACGTCGCCGAAGCCGGCGCCGCCGTCCTCGCCCTGCTGCCAGCCCATACGGCGCAGCTTGTCGGCGACCTCGAAGGCACGGGGCTCGATGAAGTCGGCCTCCAGGTCGCGCAGGCGCTTGACGTCCGAGTCCTGGATGCCCTTCTTGATGGTCTCGGCGTTCCAGCGGCGGATGATCACCGGCGGGCCCATCTTCACCGAGAAGGCGCCCTGCTGCTTCAGGTGCGCCAGCATCGGCTGGATCCAGTCGTCGAGATTCGGCGCGAACCAGTTGATGACCGGGCCCTCGGGCAGGTAGGCGAGGTACCGCTTGATCTTGGGCAGTTGGCGGTACAGGACGAGGCCCGCGCCGACCAGTTCGCCGGTGCGGTCGTCGAACCAGCCCAGGTTCTCCGAGCGCCACTCCGCCTTGACCTCTGACCAGGCCGGGACCTGCATGTGACTCGCCGCGGGCAGGTTCTGGATGTAGGCCAGATGCTGCTCTCGACTGATGGTCCTCAGGGTCAGGCTCATACGGGGCGCTCCTCGGGCTGGCGTGTCCCCATGGGTACAGGGGCTCCGGCTCTCGCGCCGAAGCCTACTGCGCCCTGGGAGCGCGCAGACTGGCCGCACGCGACCTTCGCCCCGGCCTGTTCACCGCCGTGGCGTCGGGCGTGCGGTCATACGGGCGGCGTCCGCGGTGTCCGGCGGACGCCGTCCATAAGGAGCGGCCGGGCGTGCCCGGTGTCAGCTGAACAGGCCGCCGAAGAGGCCGCCGTGCGCCAGGCCGAGATAGAAGCCGACCGCGGAGGCGCCGAGGCCGAGGACCAGCCCGAAGCGCTCGCGCGTCGTCACGGAGATCCACTGTCCGTACGCGCCGGTGAGGATCCCCACCAGACCGGCCCAGGAACTCAGCAGGTGCAGGCTGTGGAAGAGGAGCCCGGTGATGAACGCCAGCACGCCCAGCACCAGGGTCACCACGAGCAGGGTGTCCTGGACCGGGTGGGACTTGCCGTCGGTGGCGAGGAGGCCACCACCCGCGGCGGTGTTCGGTCGCATCGTCTGTGCCATGGGGCACCTCCAGCGAAAAGCGGCGCATCCTAGCGCCGTGCACACCCGAGGTGTCCAGGTTGACGGGTCCGGAGCCCCGATTTCAACCGGAAGCGGGTGTGCGGGTAGTCTGTACGTTCTGCACGGTGTCTGCCCAGGCTGAGCCACGGCCAACCTGGAGAGTCCGTCAGCCGGCCCTCGTTGTCAGTGGCGGCTGATGTACTGCAAGCACTGTTGCGTACGCATCACAACCCTCCTGCCACGGAACGACCGTGGCCGTTGAGTCCAGAGGAGGTGGGTTCCACATGCGTCACTACGAGGTGATGGTCATCCTCGACCCCGATCTCGAGGAGCGTTCTGTCTCCCCGCTGATCGAGAACTTCCTTTCTGTCGTCCGTGACGGCGGCGGAAAGGTCGAGAAGGTCGACACCTGGGGCCGTCGTCGTCTCTCGTACGAGATCAAGAAGAAGCCCGAGGGCATCTACTCGGTCATCGACCTGCAGGCCGAGCCTGCGGTCGTCAAGGAGCTCGACCGCCAGATGAACCTGAACGAGTCGGTCCTCCGGACCAAGGTCCTCCGCCCCGAGACCCACTGAGCCCTTCGCTCAGCTGATCTCGGGATTCGAGTAGCAAGCAGCCAGAGCAAACCCGCCGAGAGGTTCCCCCATGGCAGGCGAGACCGTCATCACGGTCGTCGGCAATCTTGTCGACGACCCCGAGCTGCGCTTCACCCCGTCCGGTGCGGCGGTCGCGAAGTTCCGCGTCGCGTCCACTCCCCGCACCTTCGACCGCCAGACGAACGAGTGGAAGGACGGCGAGAGCCTCTTCCTCACCTGCTCGGTCTGGCGTCAGGCGGCGGAGAACGTCGCCGAGTCGCTCCAGCGAGGCATGCGCGTCATCGTGCAGGGCCGGCTGAAGCAGCGGTCCTACGAGGACCGTGAGGGCGTCAAGCGCACGGTCTACGAGCTGGACGTCGACGAAGTCGGTGCCAGCCTGCGCAACGCCACGGCCAAGGTCACCAAGACCTCGGGCCGCGGTGGTCAGGGTGGTTACGGCGGCGGCCAGGGTGGCGGCGGCCAGGGTGGCGGCGGCTGGGGCGGTGGCCCCGGTGGCGGCCAGCAGGGCGGCGGTGCTCCCGCCGACGACCCGTGGGCGACCGGCGCTCCCGCCGGTGGCAACCAGGGTGGCGGCGGCTGGGGCGGTGGCTCCGGCGGCGGTGGCGGCTACTCGGACGAGCCCCCCTTCTAGGCGGGCCGTACCCACACTTCTTGATCACACAGGAGAAACACCATGGCGAAGCCGCCTGTGCGCAAGCCTAAGAAGAAGGTCTGCGCATTCTGCAAGGACAAGGTCACGTACGTGGACTACAAGGACACGAACATGCTGCGGAAGTTCATTTCCGACCGCGGCAAGATCCGTGCCCGTCGCGTGACCGGCAACTGCACGCAGCACCAGCGTGACGTCGCCACGGCTGTCAAGAACAGCCGTGAGATGGCGCTGCTGCCCTACACCTCCACCGCGCGCTAAGGGAAGGGTGAGCCACACATGAAGATCATCCTCACCCACGAGGTCTCCGGCCTCGGTGCCGCGGGCGACGTCGTGGACGTCAAGGACGGCTACGCTCGCAACTACCTGATCCCGCGGAAGTTCGCGATCCGCTGGACCAAGGGTGGCGAGAAGGACGTCGAGCAGATCCGTCGTGCTCGCAAGATCCACGAGATCCAGACCATCGAGCAGGCCAACCAGATCAAGGCCCAGCTCGAGGGCGTGAAGGTCCGCCTGGCCGTCCGCTCCGGCGACTCCGGCCGCCTGTTCGGTTCCATCACCCCGGCCGACGTCGCCTCGGCGATCAAGGCGGCCGGTGGTCCCGAGGTCGACAAGCGCCGCATCGAGCTGGGCGCGCCGATCAAGACCCTGGGCGGTCACGAGACGTCTGTGCGTCTGCACCCCGAGGTTGCCGCCAAGGTCAGCATCGAGGTCGTTGCCGCGTAAGGCACTCCGCTCGGTTGAGCAGTCGTGAAGGGGCCGCATCCGTCAAGGATGCGGCCCCTATCGCGTGACTGAGGTCAGTGGCGCTGAGGTCAGAGGTGCGGGAAACGACGTTTCATGTGAAACGTGGCGGCCCGCGGTGTTTCACGTGAAACGGTCAGTGTGTCGCACCCGTGACGATCCAGCGGCCCGAGCGGGAACGCAGCCACAGCGTCAGCATCCGCACGGTCATCATCAACGTCATGGCCGCCCAGAGCGCGGTGAGCCCTCCGCCCAGAACGGGAACGAGCAACGCCACAGGTGTGAAGACCGCCAAGGTCACCAGCATGGCGCCGGCGAGATACGGTCCGTCCCCCGCGCCCATCAGCACACCGTCCAGGACGAAGACCACGCCGCAGATCGGCTGGGAGAACGCCACCAGGAGCAGTGCGGCCAGTGCCGTGTCCTTGACGAGGGCGTCACTGGTGAACAGCGACAGGAAGAGCGGTCGGCTCAGGATCACCAGGAGCCCGAGGGCGAAGCCGACGGCTATCCCCCACTGCACCATGCGCCGGCAGGCCTCGCGAGCGCCCTCCGGATCGTTGGCGCCGAGATAACGGCCGATGATGGCCTGTCCGGCGATCGCGATGGCATCGAGGGCGAACGCGAGCAGGCTCCACAGGGACAGGACGATCTGGTGGGCGGCGATGTCCGCGTCACCGAGGCGGGCCGCCACGGCTGTGGCGATCATCAGGATCGCTCGCAGGGAGAGCGTACGGACGAGCAGCGGGGCACCGGCTTGTGCGGACGCCCTGATGCCGGCCCGATCGGGCCGCAGGGAGGCGTGGTGCCGGCGGGCTCCACGGACGACCACATAGAGGTAGACCGCCGCCATGCCGCACTGGGCGATGACGGTGCCCCACGCCGAGCCCGCGATGCCGAGTCCGGCACCATAGACGAGCCCGACATTGAGGGCGGCGTTGGCGACGAACCCGGCGACGGCGACATAAAGCGGCGTCCGGGTGTCCTGAAGCCCACGAAGGACTCCGGTCGCGGCCAGCACGACGAGCATGGCCGGAATGCCGAGTGAGGAGATGCGCAGATAGGTCGTCGCATACGGTGCCGCCGTGTGCGAGGCGCCGAAAAGGTCCACCAGGGCGGGCGCGGCGGGCAGGACGACCGCGATGACGGCGGCCCCGAGCAGCAGCGCCAGCCAGATGCCGTCCATGCCCTGGCGGATGGCTGCCCGGATATCGCCCGCGCCGACGCGGCGGGCGACGGCCGCCGTGGTGGCGTAGGCGAGGAAGACGAAGATGCTGACGGCGGTGGTCAGAAGGGCCGAGGCGATACCGAGTCCGGCGAGTTGCGCCGTGCCGAGATGGCCGACGATCGCGCTGTCGGCCATCACGAACAGCGGCTCGGCGACGAGTGCGCCGAAGGCCGGTACGGCCAGCGTGACGATCTCTCGGTCGTGCCGGCGCCGGGTGGCCGGGCGGCGTGCGGGGGCCTGTGTCATGAGCACCAATGTAATCGTCCACAGGTAAGAGATGCAAAGCCCCGGCACTCCTTACTTGAGGTTTGGTGGCGTTCGCTTGTGCGTACCGTTCGAGGCGATCTTGATCCGACTGGAAAAGTTTTTCTTCTGCACAGCCAGTGGACGGGAAAATAGCAGGTCAGCGTAGTCCTGCGGGTGGCGCCGAGGGCTTTTTCACAGGGCTGTCCACCGGCTCGTGCACAGGTTTCGCCGAGTTCTCCACAGCATCGGGGCGGTCGTCCACATGGCCTGTGGATAACCAGATTGGCTGACGCTGTTCTGGGCCCTACCGTGGTCCGGCGCCCGCTCCGTCCGCCGGCCTCCAAAGCGTCATAAACCTGACGCGCCTGAAGCGGAGTTGGGCCTCTCAATTGTCAGTGCCGTCCCGTACAAAAGAGGGGCACGGCGAGGTCCGCTCGGCGGACGGGAGGAGGCTGCTCGGTGAGCATTTCCGAGCCCTTGGACGACCCGTGGGCCGACAGCGGTCCAAGTGATCGTCTGCCCGCCTCCCGCCGCCGCCCCGACGCGGAGCGCGGCCGGGACGAGCAGCACGACCGCGGCCGGGAGAACGGTGCGTGGGACGACGGGGGCTCTGCCTTCGAACGCGTTCCCCCACAGGACCTCGACGCCGAACAGTCGGTCCTGGGCGGCATGCTCCTGTCCAAGGACGCCATCGCCGACGTGGTGGAGATCCTCAAGGGCCACGACTTCTACAAGCCGGCCCACGAGACGATCTACCAGGCGATCCTCGACGTCTATGCCAAGGGCGAGCCGGCCGACCCCATCACCATCGCCGCCGAGCTCACCAGGCGCGGCGAGATCAACAAGGTCGGCGGTGCCTCGTATCTGCACACGCTCGTGCAGACCGTGCCGACGGCGGCGAACGCCGCGTACTACGCCGAGATCGTCCACGAGCGGGCGATCCTGCGCCGCCTCGTCGAGGCGGGTACGCGCATCACCCAGATGGGATACGCGGCCGACGACGACGTCGACGAGATCGTCAACCGTGCCCAGGCCGAGGTCTATGCGGTCACCGAGCAGCGCACCAGCGAGGACTACCTGCCGCTGGGCGACATCATGGAGGGCGCGCTCGACGAGATCGAGGCGATCGGTTCGCGCAGCGGGGAGATGACCGGTGTGCCCACCGGGTTCACCGACTTCGACTCGCTGACGAACGGTCTGCATCCGGGCCAGATGATCGTCATCGCCGCGCGTCCCGCGATGGGCAAGTCGACGCTCGCGCTGGACTTCGCGCGGGCGGCGTCGATCAAGAACAACCTGCCCAGCGTCATCTTCTCGCTGGAAATGGGGCGCAACGAGATCGCGATGCGTCTGCTGTCCGCCGAGGCCCGGGTCGCCCTGCACCACATGCGTTCGGGCACGATGACCGACGAGGACTGGACGCGGCTGGCCCGCCGGATGCCGGACGTCTCGGCCGCCCCGCTCTACATCGACGACTCCCCGAACCTGTCGATGATGGAGATCCGTGCCAAGTGCCGGCGCCTGAAGCAGCGCAACGACCTCAAACTGGTCGTGATCGACTATCTCCAGCTGATGCAGTCCGGCGGATCCAAGCGTGCCGAGAGCCGGCAGCAGGAGGTCTCGGACATGTCCCGAAACCTCAAGCTGCTGGCCAAGGAGCTGGAGATCCCGGTCATCGCGCTCTCCCAGCTCAACCGTGGCCCCGAGCAGCGCACCGACAAGAAGCCGATGGTCTCCGACCTGCGTGAGTCGGGATCCATCGAGCAGGACGCCGACATGGTCATCCTGCTGCACCGCGAGGACGCCTACGAGAAGGAGTCGCCCCGCGCCGGCGAGGCCGACCTGATCGTCGCCAAGCACCGAAACGGCCCGACCGCGACGATCACGGTCGCCTTCCAGGGCCACTACTCGCGGTTCGTGGACATGGCACAGACCTGATCCGGCGACCGCGGGCCGCCCGAGCACGGCTCTCTGCGGCCGTTCGGAGAAATCTGCTCGACGTGTGCCGGACGCTCCGGGTGGACTGGGGGCATGACGACAACTCAGGATGACCTGCTTCCCGGTACCCGCCGGGCGCTACTGCACCGGATCGCCGTGGCCCAGACCGAGGGACGGGTGCCGTCGCTCGTCGCCGCGGTCGTGCGGGGCGGGCGGACGGTCTGGCACGGTGCGCGGACGTCGGTGGACGGACACGCACCGGACCAGAACACGCAGTACCGCATCGGCTCGATCACCAAGACCTTCACCGCCGTGCTCGTTCTGCGGCTGCGCGACGAGGGTCTGCTCGACCTCGGGGACCCGCTGGAGAAGCATCTGCCAGGCACCGGCGTGGGGGAGGCGACCGTAGCCGATCTGCTGGCGCACACGGCTGGGCTGGCCGCCGAGTCGCCGGCGCCCTGGTGGGAGAGGTCTCCGGGGTCGCTGCGTCCCGAACTGGCCGATGTGCTGGGCGAGGAGCCGCTGCGGCATCCGGTCGGTCGGCGGTTCCACTACTCGAATCCCGGCTACACCGTGCTGGGTGCGCTCGTCGAGGAGTTGCGGGGCGCTCCCTGGGAGGAGGTTCTGCGACGGGAAGTGCTCGAACCCCTGGGTCTGCACCGCACGAGTGCCCGCCCCGAGGCGTCGCACGCGCAGGGCTGGGCGGTGCATCCCTGGGCCGATGCGCTGCTGCCCGAGCCCGACGAGGACCTCGGGCGGATGGCTCCGGCCGGGCAACTGTGGTCCACGACAGGCGATTTGGCCCGCTTCGCCGTCTTCCTGGTCCAGGGGGACGACCGGGTGCTGAGCGCCGAGTCGCTGCGGGCGATGAGGACTCCGGCGGCTCCGCCCGAGGCGGCGGATGTGGCGTCCGGGTACGCGTACGGCCTGGGGCTCGAGGTGCGGCGGTGGGGCGAGCGGCTCCTCGTGGGCCACAGCGGGTCGCTTCCGGGCTTCCTGGCCTCGCTCACCATCGGTGTGGAGGACGACCTGGCCGCGGTGGTGCTGGCGAACTGCACGTCCGGGCCGGCGATCGCCACGGTGGGCGCCGACCTCCTGCGGATCGTCGCCGACGCCGAGCCGCGGATCCCGGAGCCCTGGCGACCGCTGCGGAAGGTCGAGTCGGCGGTGCTGGAACTGGCGGGGCAGTGGTACTGGGGGACCTACGGGTTCGGTCTGCGGCTGACGGCTGACGGGCTCGCCTCGCTGGAGCCGCTGTCCGGCAACGGCCGGCGTTCGCGGTTTAGGGCGAACGGTGACGGGACCTGGACGGGACTGGAGGGCTACTACGCCGGAGAGGTACTGCGGGTGGTGCGACGGCCGGACGGGTCCGTGGACCATCTGGACCTCGGGTCGTTCGTGCTCACGCGTCAGCCGTACGACGTAGACGCTTCCGTGCCCGGTGGCGTGGACCCGGAAGGGTGGCGCGGCATCGGATAGGGCCCGGGAAGCGCCTGAGGGGCATCGGCGGGACTCATCGGTCGTCGTTCCTCGGGTCGCTGGGGCCGCGCGGACCGGTCGGTCCTGGGCTGACCGCCCGCGACACGGTCGGCGACCGGGTCACCGGCC
>NZ_JBEYTS010000012.1:0-4545 GCF_040643155.1 Streptomyces sp. NPDC047453
CAGGTCGAGCGGTTCGGAGGCGGTGACCAGCTCCCGCAGCGGATGCCGGGCCAGGACCGCGTCCACCTCCGGCGTCAACGCCGCCGCCAGCCGGGTCATCACCGGCAGCGAGTCGTCCTCGAGCGCCGCCGCCGCGGCGAGCACGGTGTCCCGCTCCGCTCCCTGCGGCACTCCGGCCGCCGCCCGGGTGTGCAGAGCTGCCCCCTCCTCCAGCACCAGCCCGGCATCGATGCCGGCCGGAACCTTGACGGACGCGACGCGGCGCCAGGTGGCCACCGGATCCGCCCAGGCCTCCACGTGGTACGTCCAGCGGCCGGCCGCACCCGGAGTGACCTCGGCGCCCCAGCGGTCGGTGCCGGGCGCCAGCTCGCGCATCGGCGTCCACGGGCCGGGCCGGCCCTCCGGGTCCGTCAGCACCACGTTGGCGGCCACCGCGTCGTGGCCCTCGCGGAACACGGTGGCGGTGACAGGGAACGTCTCTCCCGCGACCGCCTTGGCCGCTCGCCTGCCGCCCTCCACGGCCGGACGGACGTCCCGCACCGGGATGCGGCCGATCCTCGGGGCCGTACTCGAGGCCGTACCGGCGGCCTGGCTCGAGGTCGAACTCATGGGTGTCACCTCCACCGTGCTCAAGGCCGGGCTCGCGCCCGGCCGGGGAATCGGGTCGTGCCGGGCGGGATCTACCTCCCGGCGCGGGAACGCCTCTGGGCCGCCTTCGGCGGGCCCCGGCGGGGCACGGCGCTCCGGTGCGGCCGGCCGCTCTGCTCCCGCAGGTAGGTGCCGAGGCTGGTGCACAGATAGCGCTCGGCGGCGTCCGCGGCCTCCCGCGCGCAGCGTTTGCCCATCAGTACGCACAGGGTGTAGCCCGAGTCCTCGAAGGTGGACCGCACCCGGCGGTCGTCGGGCGACGCGAGCATCGCGCGTTCCCATGCCCGGTAGCGGCGCAAATGCCGGGCGACTTCGGCTTTGGCGGGTAGCAGCATGGCGCCGTTCACCTTTCGGATGCGCTCGATGGGCTCGTTTCCCCGACAGCCGGGGCGGCGACCGCGCACGCGTGGGCGGCGGTCCCGTTTACGGCGCTCGAGACTTCACTCATGGTGCACGTTCAACGACACAGCGTCCTGTTGGATCTTCAACAAGTGCGCTGACCTGCTCGTGTTGCACGAATGGCGTAGCGCGCGCACTGTGGATTCTGACTCAGAGGCAACAAATGTTCACGCTTCGTGATTTCGGGGCTCCTCGCACCTGCGGGAGCGGAGCGTGGGCCTCGCCGGTGAGGAGCCAACGACGATGAAGACCGCAGTGCCCTGTTACTACCACCTCGACGTGGAAGTCAGCCCGGAACGGGTCGGGCAGGTCAGGCGCATCCTGGCCGCGCACCTGCGTTTCTGGGACCTGGAGGACCTCGTCGACCCCGTGTGCGGGGGTGCCGAGATGCTGCTGAAGGCCATCGACGAACACGCCACCGACAAGCACACCTCCATCGAGATGTGGTGGACCGGCCAGCACCTGATCACCGCCGTCGGGGAGAACAACCACGACCTGCGTCCCGACCAGGACCTGCGTGGCTGCCTGGCCCGTATCGCCGCGACCAGCGACGGCTGGGGCTGCTGCGCCTCCCGGGCCGGCAGCAAGATCATCTGGTTCTCGCAGCGGGCCCGCGCCGGGGTGCGCGTCCCGCTGGTCCCGACGGCCCCGGATCCGACCCTGCGCGAGGGTCTGCAGACGCCGCGCGAGATGCCGGTCACGGCACTGGCCTCTCCGCTCAGCGCGCCGCAGGTCGTGCTGGAAGCGGCCCCATGACCGGGCGAAGACGACGGAAAGGGGTACCCGTGTGGAGCGGGTACCCCTACCCGCTGGGGGCGGCGTTCGACGGGAAGGGCACCAACTTCGCGCTGTTCAGCGAGGTGGCCGAGCGCGTCGACCTGGTCCTGGTGGACGACGCCGGCACCCATCGCGACGTGCCGCTGACCGAGGTCGACGGCTTCGTGTGGCACGGCTACCTGCCCGGTGTCGGGCCGGGGCAGCGCTACGGATACCGCGTGCACGGTCCCTGGCACCCGTCCGCCGGCCACCGGTGCAACCCGAGGAAACTGCTCCTCGACCCTTATGCCACGGCGGTGGACGGGCAGATCGACAACCACCCCTCGCTGTACGAGCGGGCCGCGCACGGCCCGGACCCGGCCGACAGCGCCGGGCACACCATGCTGGGCGTGGTGACCGACCCGGCCTTCGACTGGGGCGACGACCGTCCGCCACGGCGGGCGTACTCCGACACCGTGATCTACGAGGCGCACGTACGCGGCCTGACTCGTACCCATCCCGAGGTGCCGCCCGAACTGCGCGGCACCTATGCGGGGTTGGCGCACCCGGCAGTGATCGAGCACCTGACCTCGCTGGGTGTGACGGCGATCGAGCTGATGCCGGTCCACCAGTTCGTGCACGACGGCGTGCTCCAGGGCCGGGGCCTTTCCAACTACTGGGGCTACAACACCATCGGCTTCTTCGCGCCGCACAACGGCTATGCCGCCGGCGGCATGCGCGGGCAGCAGGTCGCCGAGTTCAAGTCGATGGTCAAGGCGCTGCACGCGGCCGGGCTCGAGGTGATCCTCGACGTGGTCTACAACCACACCGCCGAGGGCAACGAGAAGGGCCCGACGCTGTCCCTCCGGGGCATCGACAACGCCTCGTACTACCGCCTGGTCGACGGCGACTGGGCGCATTACTACGACACCACGGGCACCGGCAACAGCCTGCTGATGCGCCACCCCTACGTGTTGCAGCTGATCATGGACTCGCTGCGGTACTGGGTCACCGAGATGCACGTCGACGGCTTCCGCTTCGACCTCGCGGCCACGCTGGCCCGGCAGTTCCACGAGGTGGACCGGCTGTCGGCGTTCTTCGACCTGATCCAGCAGGACCCGGTGATCAGCCGTGTGAAGCTGATCGCGGAGCCGTGGGACGTCGGCGAGGGCGGCTACCAGGTGGGCAACTTCCCGCCGCTGTGGTCGGAGTGGAACGGCCTGTACCGCGACGCGGTACGGGACTTCTGGCGCGGTGAGGAGCACACGCTCGGCGAGTTCGCCTCCCGGCTCACCGGGTCCGCCGATCTGTACGCCCACAACCGGCGCAGGCCGCGCGCCAGCGTCAACTTCGTGACCGCGCACGACGGGTTCACGCTGCTCGACCTGGTGTCGTACAACGACAAGCACAACGAGGCGAACGGCGAGGGCAACCGGGACGGCGAGAGCGCCAACCGGTCCTGGAACTGCGGGGCGGAGGGGGAGACCCGCGACCCGGCCGTCCGGGAACTGAGGGCCCGTCAACAGCGTAACTTCCTTGCCACGCTGCTGCTTTCACAGGGTATCCCGATGCTGTGCCACGGCGACGAAATGGGGCGCACCCAGGGCGGCAACAACAACGCCTACTGCCAGGACAACGAGGTCTCCTGGATCGACTGGCGGCTGACCCGAGAGCAGCGGCAGCTCACGGACTTCACGCGGTACCTGATCGGCCTGCGCAGCGCCCACCCCGTGCTGCGCCGACGCCGCTTCTTCCAGGGGCACACGGCGACCCGGAACGACCAGCCGCTGCCCGACCTGGTGTGGCTGCTGCCGGACGGCCGCGCGATGGCGGAGGAGGACTGGCAGCGCTCCGACGCGCACTCCGTCACGGTCTTCCTCAACGGCGACGCCATCGCCGAACCCGACCGGCAGGGCCGTTCCTTGGTGGACGACTCCTTCCTCCTGCTGCTCAACGGCTACTGGGAACCGGTCGACTTCCGCCTGCCCGGCCGCGCCTACGGCGACCGCTGGACCACCCTCCTCGACACCGCCGAACCCCTGGGCCCCCCGGACGAGGCCGAGCACAAACCCGGCGGCACCCTCCGCGCCGACCCCCGCAGCCTGATCCTCCTGTCCCGCCCCCCGAAGAATCCCCACTGACCACAGCCGGGCGCGCGCCGAGCGGGATCGGCAGCCCGGTGGTGCGCTCCCCGGCCGGGTGGGCCGGAGCGGCCTTCCGCCCCGCGTGCCGTACCCGGCGGCGGCCTGGGCCTGTCGTCGTGCTGGGGCCGGCGCCATGGGTTCCGAAGCACCCGCACGTCCTCCGACCCGCGCCGGGCACGGGATCTCCGGCCCCGGACCGGAACCCCCGACCGGCCCGGACCGGGATCTGCGGCCCGCGTCGGCGCACCGGACCTTGCTCCGAGTTGCGCGCGGCGGGCTCCGCTTTGTGCGTGCCACGACGCCAGGCGTCCGCTCCGGTGCACCTGACCACGCGACCCTGCTTCGGCGCTGGCGTCGGCCCGTGGCCCGTGGCCGGGACGGGTCGGGCGTCGTCTGGGTCGTGGAGTACGGCTCTGTCGGGGCCCTCGCGCGGGTCGCTGCTGGTGTGGATCTCGGCGGCGTTGGCGCATGTTGCTTGCGTCGGCCCGCGGCCGGCGTCTGGGATGGGTCGGTCGTTCAGGCCTCGCGGCGGGATGTCACCGTGAACTGGGCGCCGTCCGGGTCGCGGGGTACGGCCTTGTCGGGGCCCTCGCGGGAC
>NZ_JBEYTS010000012.1:4641-175991 GCF_040643155.1 Streptomyces sp. NPDC047453
GCGCGCGGCGTTTGTGTCGGTCTGTGGCTGGTGGCCGGGATGGGTCGGTCGTTCAGGCCTCGCGGCGGGATGTCACCGTGAACTGGGCGCCGTCCGGGTCGCGGGGTACGGCCTTGTCGGGGCCCTCGCGGGACGCTGTCGGCGTGGATCTTGGCGGCCGTGGGCGCGCGGCGTTTGTGTCGGTCTGTGGCTGGTGGCCGGGATGGGTCGGTCGTTCAGGCCTCGCGGCGGGATGTCACCGTGAACTGGGCGCCGTCCCGGTCGCGGAGTACGGCCTCGTCGGGGCCCTCGCGCAGGACGCTGCCGCCGTGGACCTCGGCGGCGCGGGCGCAGGCGGCCACGTCGGCCACGCGGAAGTGGATCTGCCAGTGCGGGCGGATCGTGGGGTCGGGCGCCTCCTCCAGCGCGCCGGACTCGATACGCGCCACGACCTCGCCGTGGCTGCGCAGCACCACCTCGTCGCGCTCGTAGCGGACCTCGCAGCAGCCGGGCCGCCGTGAGGCCCAGTCCAGGACCTCGCCGTAGAAGATCGCGGCGTCGAAGGCGTCGCGCGTGTGGAGCCGGATGAAGGCCGGCGCGGCCTTGCGCCAGGTCTCCCAGTCCGTGAAGAGGTCACCCTCCCAGATCCCGAAGGTCGCGCCGTCCCGGTCGGCCAGCAGCGCCGCGCGCCCCGGCGGGAAGGAGATCGGGCCGACCGCGGCCGTACCGCCGCGTTCCTGCACCCGTGCGACGGCCTGGTCGGCGCTGGGCACGGCGAAGTACGGCGTCCAGGCGACCGCCATCTGCCACATGGTGGCCACCGCGCCGATCCCCGCGACCGGTGCGCCCTCCGCGAGCGCGATGCGGAAGTGGTCGCCGAGTCTGGCGGGACGCCACTCCCAGCCCAGCACCGCCTGGTAGAACTCCTCCGTGGCCTGGAGATCGTGGCTGGTCAGGCTCACCCAGCAGGGCGCGCCGCACACCGAGTGCGTGGAGATGACGTCGGGGGAACTGCCGGAAGGTGTCCTGTCGTGGTTCATGGCCCGTCCTGGTGGTGTCAGACCGGTTTCCACCAGCCTGACACCAGTGTCCGACCGGCGCGCGGAAGACGCCTGCCGAGTACCCGCCGGACGCCGCCGAAACGGCGCGGGACACGGCCGCCCCGTCGGGCGAGCCGCGGCGAGGCTCACCCGGCCTCGGCGAGCAGCTCCTCGCGCAGATGGGCGAAACACCCACTGAGCAGGCGCGAGACATGCATCTGCGAGATGCCCAGCTGCTGCGCGATCCGGCTCTGCGTCATGCCCCGGAAGAACCTGAGGTACAGGATGGTGCGCTCGCGTTCGGGCAGCGCCTCCAGACAGGGCCGGACCGCCACCCGGTCCACGACCAGGTCGAACCGCGCGTCGGCCTCGCCCAGCCCGTCGCCGAGCGCGTAGCCGTCCGTACCGGGGACCTCCGCCTCCAGCGACAGCGCGGCGAAGCAGTCCAGGGCCTCCATCCCGGTGTGCACGTCGCTCACGCTCAGTTGCGCGTACTCGGCGATCTCGGCCACGGTCGGCGTCCGGCCGGGCGTGGTCTGCGCCAGCTCCTTCGTGGCGCGCCGTACCCGGTTGCGCAGGTCCTGCACCCGGCGCGGCACGTGCAGCGTCCACATGTGGTCGCGGAAGTGCCGCTTGATCTCCCCGGTGACCGTCGGCACGGCGTACGCCTCGAACGCGTAGCCACGCGCCGGATCGTAGTGGTCGACGGCCTTGACCAGGCCCAGCGCGGCCACCTGGTACAGATCCTCCAGGGCCTCGCCGCGCCCGCGGAACCGTACGGCGATCCGCTCGGCCATGGGCAGCCACACCTGTACCAGCTCGTCCCTCAGCGCTTTGCGCTCGGCGCCGTCGGGCATGCGGGCGAGCCGCTCGAACGCCTCGGCGGTGTCGGGGGCGTCGTCGTGCGGATGGGTCTTCGTTCTGCCGGTGGTACGCATGAGCTGCGCCTCCCTCAGCAGGTGCTGGATGGACGGACACCTTGGGAGGGGCGGGGCTCGGACCGGACGGAGATGAACATCGGGGCCCGGCGCGCCGGCTCCCACGGACGTGCCTCCTGTCCGAAGCACTGGACTCGGGATTCCCGAAGTCGGCGATTTCAAAACTGTTCCGGGAATGCGGTGACGGTATGCGACCGCACGAATATCAATTGTTGTCCAGAATCCGGAGAATCGCCACCGGAGGAAATGCGTGCATTTCCATGGCGGTGCGAATGCGGAAGCGCCCGCCGGTTCCGTGCCGTGCCGGAGCCGCCTCCGTACCCGCCTCCCGCCCGCCTCCGCCCCCGCCTGCCGCCGCGGCATCCTTGACCGGCTTTTTGGGGTGATTACCTCTACTACAGAGGTAATCTGGCGGACGTGACCCCGGAGACCTTCCCCGAAGAGCTGGCCGACGCCCTTGTCGGCGTCCAGCGGCTGATCCGCCGCCGGCTGCGCGCCGGGATGACCGTGCCCCGGCTGCGCGGCGCCGAGAACGAGCTGCTGCGCCTGGTCGAGGGCCGCCCCGGCATAGGCGTCTCCGAGGCCGCCAAGGAACTGCACCTGGCGGGCAACTCCGTCTCGACACTGGTCAACCAGCTCGTCCGGGACGGTCAGTTGATCCGTGAGACGGACCCCGCCGACCGGCGGGCCGCGCGCCTGCTGCTGACGGAGGTCGCCGGGACCCGCCTGCGTGACTGGCGGGAGCGCCGCGCGGCACTCGTACGCCATCAGGTGGACCGGCTCGACGAGGCGGACCGGGACGCGCTGCGCGCGGCGATCCCCGCCCTGCGCAAACTGGCCGAGAACCTGCACGAGGAGGCCGATCGCCCATGACCCGGAACGCTGCCGCCGAGCCGGCCGACGACGCCGTCGCCTGCACCCGACTCGCCTACGCCTTCGGCGACACCAACGCCGTCGACGGCGTGGACCTGTCCGTGCGCCCGGGCGAGGTGTTCGGGCTGCTCGGTCCGAACGGCGCCGGGAAGACCACGGCGATCCGCTGCATCACCACCCTCCTGCCGGTCCCCTCCGGCATGGTCCGCGTCTTCGGCCACGACGTCGCCTCCGACCGCATGGCGGTACGCCGCCTGCTGGGCTACGTCCCGCAGCAGCTGTCCGCCGACGCCGCCCTCACCGGCCGGGAGAACGTCACCCTGTTCGCCCGCGTCTTCGACGTCCCGCGCCGCGAACGCGCCGACCGGGTCGCCCAGGCGCTGGCCGCGGTAGGTCTGGCCGACGCCGCCGACCGGCTGGCGAACACCTACTCCGGCGGCATGGTCCGCCGCCTCGAACTCGCCCAGGCCCTGGTCAGCTCACCCCGCCTGCTGATCCTCGACGAGCCGACGATCGGCCTGGACCCGATCGCCCGCACCGGGGTGTGGGAGCACATCGGCGTCGTCCGCGCCGCCACCGGCATGACGGTCCTGGTGACCACCCACTACATGGACGAGGCCGACACGTACTGCGACCGGGTCGCCCTGATGCACCGCGGCCGCATCCGGGCCCTCGGCACCCCGGCCGAACTGCGCGAAGGGCTCGGCGAGCGCCTCCGCTCCCAGGGCGCCCCGGCCACGGACCCGCTGCCCACGCTGGAGGACGTCTTCCGCGACGTGGCCGGCAGCGGCCTCGACGACACCTCAGGAGGCTTCCGCGATGTCCGAAGCACCCGCCGCACCGCGCACCGCGTCGGCTGACGCCGTCAGCGCCGACGACATCGGGCTGTTGCTGCGGCCCCCGCAGCCCCGCGCCGGCTGGCGGCTGCTGCCCGCCCGGGTCGTCGCCATGTGCGCGGTGGAGCTGCAGAAGCTCCGCCACGACCGCACCGAGCTGTACACGCGCGCCGTGCAGCCCGCCCTGTGGCTGCTGATCTTCGGTCAGACCTTCACCCGCATCCGGGCGATCCCCACCGGCGGCATCCCGTACATCGACTTCATGGCACCGGGCATCATCGCCCAGTCCGCCATGTTCATCGCGATCTTCTACGGCATCCAGATCATCTGGGAGCGCGACGCGGGCGTCCTCAACAAGCTCCTGGTCACTCCGACCCCGCGCTCCGCCCTGGTCACCGGCAAGGCGTTCGCGGCCGGGGTGAAGGCGCTGATCCAGGCGATCGTCGTGATCGTCATCGCCGCCCTGCTCGGCGTGGCGCTGACCTGGAACCCGCTGAAGCTGCTGGGCGTCGCCGCGGCCGTCGTCCTCGGCTCGGCGTTCTTCGCCTGCCTGTCGATGACCATCGCCGGCATCGTGCTCAGCCGAGACCGGCTGATGGGCATCGGGCAGGCGATCACGATGCCCCTGTTCTTCGGCTCCAACGCCCTCTACCCGGTCGCCGTCATGCCCGGCTGGCTCCAGGCCGTCAGCAAGGCCAACCCGCTCAGCTATCAGGTCGACGCCCTGCGCGGGCTGCTGCTCGGCACCCCCGCGCACCTCGCCACCGACTTCGCCGTCCTCGTGGTGGCCGCCGCGCTCGGCATCACCGCGGCCTCCACGCTGCTCGGCCGGCTGGCCCGCTGACGACGCCCGGCGGACCGCCGCCCGTGCCGCCCGTGGGAGTGATGTGCGGCACGCCTCGGAGGCCGCCTCGACGGACCGCCGGCGAATTCCTCCTGTCCACGGCTTGATCAGCGATCAAAGACGGCGAATTCCCCGGCCACGGCGCATTCCGCACATTTGACAGTGCGCTGAGCGCGCGGATAGGAAGCAGCTCTTGGAAGTCGAGAGGTGCATTGTGTACGAGCCGAACGTGGTCGGGGACTGGCAGGAGTACGAGGAGCATGCCGGTCTGCGCGTCCGCGTCCACCGCCTGGAGCGGTCGGAGCCGCCGAGGGGGCGCGACGAGGCCGCCGAGGGTCTGACGTACTTCCGCCTCCGCGTCACCGTGGAGAACCGCGGCACGCGGCGTTTCTGCGTCCACCTGGAGGACGGGCAGATCGACGTGCGGATCGGCCCCGACGGGGAGGGCGCGTTCGTCGACTGGCGCAACTCGCAGTTCGTCGAGGGCTTCGACGTCTATCCGCTGCGCCGGGTCACTGCGGTGCTGTACGCGGCGGGGCCGGAGGCCGCCCTGTCCCAGATCGACGCGCAGATCCAGCTGCGGGTCGACGACGAGTGGACCTCTCGCGCGCTGTGGACCGGCTGTGTCGACGGGCACGAGGAGTCCGCCGGGACCGGCACGCCCGCGGCCGGCGGGCAGGGCGGGCTGGCGCACCAGATCAGCACCTTCCTGCGCGACCAGGCAGGACCGGGAACCGCGGGCTGATCCCGCCGCCGTTCCGTGGGCCGTCGTGCCCCGCCGGGCTCCGGTGCGCCCGCGTCGTCAGTGCGGGATGCCGTCGATGATCTCCCGGGCGCCCTGGCGGAGCAGGGCGACGGCGACCGATGTGCCGAGTGTGGCCGCGTCCAGCCGGCCCGCCCACTCGTGGGCGTTCAGCCGGGTCTTGCCGTCGGGGGTGAACACACAGGCCCGCAGCGAGAGTTCCCCACCGCCGTCGACGTGCGCGTACCCGGCGATCGGGCTGTTGCAGTGGCCCTGGAGCACATGCAGGAACATGCGTTCCGCGGTGGCCGCGCGATACGTGCCGGGGTCGCCGAGCGCGCCGACCGCCTCGATGAGTGCGCCGTCGCCCTCCCGGCACTGCAGGGCGAGGATGCCCGCGCCGATCGGCGGCATCATCGCCTCCGGGGACAGCACCTCGCTGGCGACGTCCGCACGTCCGATGCGCTCGAGTCCGGACACGGCGAGCAGGAGCGCGTCCGCCTCTCCCGCGGCGAGTTTCTCCAGCCGCCGGTTGGCGTTGCCGCGGAACGGCACGCACTCGAGGTGCGGGTGGGTGGCCGCGAGCTGGGCGATGCGGCGCACCGCGGACGTGCCGACGCGGGTGCCGGCCGGCAGCTCGTCCAGGGTGAGCCCGCCGGGGTGGACGAGGGCGTCGCGGACGTCGTCCCGCTTCAGGAACGCGGCGAACGTCGTACCGGCCGGAAGCGGCCGGTCGGCGGGCACGTCCTTCAGGCAGTGCACCGCGAGGTCGGCCTCGCCGGCCAGCAGCGCGGCGTCGACCTCCTTGGTGAAGGCGCCCTTGCCCTCGACCTCGGACAGATCCCCCAGCCACTTGTCGCCGGTGGTCCGCACCGGGACCACCTCGGTGCGCACACCGGGGTACGCGGTGGCCAGTTCGGCGCGGACCCGTTCCACCTGGGCGAGTGCCATGGGGGAGTCACGGGAGACGATACGGATCAGTTCGGGGACGGACATGCGGGACACAATAGACCTCGGCGCGGGCGCCCGGTGCCGCTGTCGGTCGCCGGTGTACGGAACTTGACGCCCTGTCACCTGCCCCGGGCCCGCGCTTCTCCCGGTCCGTCACCCCTCCAGGTCGTCGGGCAGGTCCACCACCGCGGCCTCCTCGGGAGTGAGGTCGGGGCGCAGCCGCAGCCAGGAGGGCTGGCGCAGCATCCCCGCCCGGGTGCGCACGCTGTAGCGGACCTCGCCGACCAGGCGCGGCAGCACCCAGTGCGCCCCGCGCACCGCCGGTACGGGGTCGAAGGGGCACGCGTCGGTCGCCAGGACCGCGAGCAGCGCGGCGAGCTCGGACCTTTCCGCCTCGCTCCAGCCGGTGCCCACACTGCCCACGTAGCGCAGCCGCCCGCCCGCGCGCCGGCCCATCAGGACGGCGCCCGGCAGGCCTGTCAGCCGCCCCTTGCCGGGCAGCCAGCCGCCCACGAGGACGTCCTCGCTGCGCATGTTGCGGATCTTGATCCAGGCCCGGGAGCGCACCCCCGGTTCGTACACCGAGTCCAGCCGCTTGCACATCAGGCCCTCCAGGCCGTGCTCGCGGGTGGCGGCCAGGGCCTCGGCGCCGTGGCCGACGACCGCCGAGGGCGTCGACCAGTACGGACCCGTCAGGCCGAGGTCCTCCAGGCGCTCGCGGCGCCGGACGTAGGGAAGCGCGAGCAGCGGGCGCGCGCCCAAGTGCATCACGTCGAACAGGACGAGGTGGACGGGGACCTGGGCGGCCCTGCGCGCTGCCCGGCCGGGGGCGTGGGCCAGCCCCATGCGCCCCTGGAGCAACTGGAAGCTCGCCCGGCCCTGCTCGTCCAGCGCCAGTACCTCCCCGTCCAGGATCGCGGGCGTGGCGCCGAGCACCCGGCCGAGGGGCCGCAGTTCGGGGTAGGCGGCGGTGATGTCCTCACCGGAGCGGGCCCGCAGCAGCAGCCCGCCGTCACCCGGCAGATAGGCCACCACGCGCTGGCCGTCCTGCTTCGTCTCGTACGCCCACCGCGCGTCCTGAGCGGCCGGCGGGAGCGGGCCGGGCGTGGCCAGCATGGGCGGGATCAGCGGCAGGGTCACAGCAGAGATGTCGACGAACCGACATGCCGCCACGCGCGTAGGGCGGCACTTTCCCCTGAACGGGTTCCGTGCGGCTGAAAGGGTTCCCCGCGGCGGCCTGTGCGCCGCGGCCCTGCCGCGGACGGGGGAGCGGAGGCCCTGTCGCCGGGGGTGGAAAACGCTGTCACGATCGGCGGAGACCGTTACGACGACCATCGGAGCGCGCGGATGACGACGGACACGGGCACAGCGGGCGGGCGCGGGGCCGGCGGGATCGAGGTGAGGCCGGTCGCCGGGTACATCGGGGCCGAGATCACCGGAGTGGATCTGGCCGGAGGGTTCGACGACGCCGTGGCCGCGGAGATCCGTGCGGCGGTACTGCGCTGGAAGGTGGTGTTCTTCCGCGGGCAGCGGCTGGACCACGCCTCCCACGTGGCCCTCGCCCGCCGCTTCGGCGAGCCGGTGGTCCTGCGGCGTCGCGGTGGTGCGTCACCGCCGGACGTGCCCGAGGTGGAGACCACCGCGGACCGGCTGGAGCTGGGCGGGCGGTTCGGCATGGACCACGAGGAGTGGCTGCGGCGCCGCCGGCACACGCTGCTGCGCGGCTGGCACTGCGACCACGGCGCCCGCGCCGACCCGCCGGCCGCGACCATCCTGCGCGCCGAGTCCGTCCCGCCGTACGGCGGCGACACCACCTGGTCCAACCTGGCCGCCGCCTACGCCGGGCTGTCGGAGCCGGTGCGCGCCTTCGTCGACGGGCTGCGCGCCGAGCACCGGCTCGGGGTCGGCTACCAGCCGCGGCCCGGGGCCGACGCGTACGTCCGCCACCTGATGGGCCATCAGATCGTCACCGTGCACCCGCTGGTACGCGTCCATCCCGAGACGGGCGAGCGGCTGCTGTTCGTCAACGGCTACTACGTCGAGCAGATCGAGGGCCTCTCCCGGGCGGAGAGCGCGGCGATCCTGGAGATGCTGCTGGAGCAGGCCGTCCGGCCCGAGTACACGGTCCGGTTCCGCTGGGAGCCGGGCAGCGTGGCCTTCTGGGACAACCGGGCCACCATCCACCTGGCACCCGGCGACAGCGCCCATCTCGGCTTCCCGCGGATCATGCACCGGGTGATGCTCGCCGGTGACGTACCGGTCGGAGCGGACGGCAAGCCGTCCGAGCCGGTCACCGGCAGTGAGCCGGGCCGCTGGTGACCGGTTCGGGCGGGGCCGGAACGCCGGCGGTCAGGTCAGGGGGATGGTGACCTCGTCCTCGACGGGCGGGGCGATCTCCTGGGCGCGCCCGCCGGTCGCCGCGAAGCAGCGCAGCCGGACCGCCTCCCCGGTGACGTCCAGACGCAGGAACGACTTGAAGAACGGCGGGCTGTACGTCGCCGAACTCGGCGAGAACAGCTGGGTGTAGAGCTCGCGCACCGGAAGGCGGAAGCGGGCCCGGCGCTCCGGGCGGCGGCCGGCGCCGAGCAGGCTCGCCACCAGGCGGACGCGCCGGGTGACCCGTACCGGCGCGCCTCTGGGACGGACGGACGGGATGCCGAGCCGCTCGGCGACGACGGCCATCGCCTCGGCCTCGCTGATCGTGAGGAAGCGGCGCAGCCGCAGCCGGCGGGCGTACACCCTGCTGTAGAAGGCCAGGGAGTCGCCGCGCAGCGGATAGCAGCGGAAGTCCGACTCGGTGACGTTCGCGACGGAGACGCGCGGGATGGTGTGGGTGGCGTGCATGAACGCGCCCCCGCCGCCGGAGACGACGTACTGGACGGTGCGGCCGTCCACGTCGACCGGATAGCGCTGGTAGTTGTGGATGTCGCCGCCGATCGCCGCCACATAGCGGTGGGCCGGGTCGCGCACGATGTCGTCGACGGTGCCGCCGCCCTCGATGGGGCAGGGATGGTGCTCGCCGTCCACGTACAGCGGCGATCCGGTGAGGAGGATCTTCGGGCGGGGCCCTCGCGAGACCTCCCGCAGCCAGGCGCCCTGCTCGGCGTCGATCGTGCCGAGCAGACCGGTGTCGATGCCGACGATCCGCAGCGGACCCGCGTCGATCGCCCAGTACGGGCCCGGCTGGACGGCCTGTTGACCCGGTTGCGACCTCAACTTCCGAGCCGCGGCGAAGCGTTGCTCGTCCACCGGGCGCGGCCGGTGCCACAGCAGCGCACGCCACCAGGCACGGCCGAGCGGCCGGGGCCTCGGCTCGGGCGGCAGCGGCGGGGCGTCGTCGCAGAAGACGCGCATGAAACCGCCGAGGTCCTCGTACCAGTCGTGGTTCCCCGGTATCGCGTAGATCGGCGCCGGATAGTCCTGGTACGGGCGGAAGAACTTGGTGCCGTAGTCGTCGGTGCTCCCGACGGGATAGATCACGTCACTGGTGATCACGGCGAACGACGTTTCCCGACCGGCCTGCAGAAGGCCGGGTACGACGGCGTACTGCGAGTCGTCGCCCGCGCCGGTGTCCCCGATGACCAGGAAGGAGAAGCGGTCCCCCTCCGGTCGCCGTACCACCTTGTCCGCCGGGGCGCCGGCAGCCGTCCGCTGCGCCACCCAGCGGTCCCGGGTGCGGCCCGTGGGGTCCCCGAACCAGGAGGCGACCACCCCGTTGCGGGCGGCCCACAGGACGCGCGGGTCGAGCCAGGACAGCTTCCGCACCCTGGCGGGGAGTAACTGCCGGTACGTTCCGGGTTCGACGCCCGTCCAGCCGGCGCCTTCGACGGTATCGCGTGAGGAGTCAGACACGCGGTGCACCGTAACAATGATCATGCCCTGTGTACGAGAGGGGTCCGGCGATCGAGCGCCGGACCCCTCCGTGGTCAACTCGGTGCTAATCCAGGGGATCGAGGGTGAGGTGGGCCTGCTGCGGATCGCCGTCGTGGACCAGGGACTCCTGGTTGCCGACGTCGTCGAAGGCGAACGCGTAGGCCTTGGAGTCGGCCATCCGGTCATGGATGATCCGCGCGTAGTGGTTGGTCACCGAGTCCTGGTAGAAGTTCGCCGCCGTGGCGTCCGGCTGGTCGGGGTTCACCAGGAGCGTGGACCGGTTGAACGCGGCGCACAGGGTGCGGGAGATGGGCCCGCGTACCGCGTCGTTCGGGGCGTCCAGCAGTTTGTGGCAGCCGAAGACACTGTCGGCGTCCGGCTTCTGGAAGCTCGTGATGACGGCGCCCGAGGCGTCGGTGAAGTTCATGACGCCGCCCGAGACCCGGCCGTAGTAGCGGGTGCCGGGCTGGTCCCCGAACGGGGTGACGGTGAGCGTGGTGCCGGCGTACTTCTGCCAGACCCGGTTGACGTAGTCGTCCATCACGCTGCCCGGCAGGGCGCCGTTCTCCATGCCGTGCCCGGGGGAGAGCGCTCGCAGCACGGTGCCGTCGGACCGGGTCTGGATCAGACCGCCCCAGCCGCCGGGCTGCGCGCGCAGGGCGTCGAACACGGCGCGGTAGCCGCCCGGCTTGAGGCGGCCGGTGTTCACGGTGCTCCCGTCGGCACGCCGGACACCCACCGAGTACGGCACCGAGAACATGTCCACCTGGGTGCTGTTGAGCCACAGCCCGGCGTCGTTCAGTGTGTACTCGGACCAGTTGAAGAGGATGTCGTGGTTGGGGTCGCTCGGGTTCTGCACGGCGGGCTGGACCAGTCCGCCCGTGGTCAGCCTGAAGTCGAGTTTCTCGCCGTAGGAGAAGTAGATCCGCCCGGAGAACTTGGGGATCCGGATGGTCGCCGGCTGTCCGGCGGCCGGCCCGGGGATCGAGGCGTCGGGGGCGGGAGTCGGCGGGTTCCCGCCCGCCGGCCACGGGTGGAAGGCGCCGTTCGCGTCGGCCCAGCCCTGCTGGCCGGTCGCCAGGGACGTGCCGATGTCGTAGATGTACAGCTGCTCGCCGCGGGCGGAGTTGTTGGTCACCTCCAGCGGGATCGTGTCGGGCACCGCCGCCTCGGCCGGGGCGGGGGCACCGAGTCCGAGCAGCGCGCCGACGAGGGCCGTCGCCCCTGTCGTCGCGAGCACCTTGAGTCTGCTGAGCATGCTCCACCTCCGTGGGGGGTTGGGGGATACGGAGTTGGGTGGTCCGTACCTGAAGTGAGAGCGCTCTCAGAATCCCGTCTAGGGTGCGTACATGTCAATCAAGACTGTGGCGCGGCACGCCCCCGGGCACCTCGCGGCGGTGGCGGACGCCCGTCACCGCCGACCGCCCGCCCAGCGCGCAGCGCTCCTTATTCGAACCGGGAGGTGTCGCCCGCTCCCCGCCGTACGATCTCCGCCTCGCCGCCGGAGAAGTCGACGACCGTGGTCGGCTCGGTGCCGCAGTCGCCGGAGTCGACCACCGCGTCCAGCACGTGGTCGAGCCGGTCCTTGATCTCCCAGCCCTGCGTCATCGGCTCCTCCTCGTCGGGCAGCAGCAGCGTGCTGGACAGCAGCGGCTCGCCGAGTTCCGTGAGCAGGGCCTGGGTGACGACGTGATCGGGGATGCGCACCCCGACGGTCTTCTTCTTGGGATGCTGCAACATGCGCGGCACCTCCCTCGTGGCGGGGAGGATGAAGGTGTAACTGCCGGGCGTGGACGCCTTGATGGCGCGGAAGACGTCGTTGTCGATCCGCACGAACTGACCGAGCTGCGCGAAGTCCTGGCACATCAGGGTGAAGTGGTGCCGGTCGTCCAGCTGCCGGATCGTCCGGATCCGCTCGATGCCGTCCCGGCTGCCCAGCCGGCAGCCCAGGGCGTAGCACGAGTCGGTCGGATACGCGATCAGCGCGTCGTCGCGCACGCTGTCCGCGACCTGACGGATCGCACGCGGCTGCGGATTGTCGGGGTGCACGTCGAAATACTTCGCCATCCGTCGAGCTTATGCCGAACCCCACCCACCACGACGCAGGCCCCTGCCAACGGCCCCTGCGCGCCGCCCCACCGCTCGGCGCCCCACCCGCACCCGACAACGCTCCGGCCGCATGCCCCACCCGCGCCCGCCCGGTCAACACCGCGCCACCGGCGCCCCTTGCACGGAGGCGCCAGTGCCGCCCGCTCCGCACTGTGCCGCTCGCGCGGGCTGCGGGGGTGCATCGGCGAGCCTGAGCTGCCAGTCGCGCCTCGCCACGTCGCACCGTGCAGACGGCGATTGGCTGCCGCGCCGCCGGCGCCCCGGCGCTCGCACCGCGCCAAGTCGTCGGGCCGCCGTCCACCCTGTGCACTGCCGCAGGCGCTGCGGTGTCAGCGGCGGCTGTGCCCATTGCGCGGCGCCGCTCGCGCGGGTTGCGCGGACTGCGCCGTTGGGGCAGAGGTGTCCGCACCGCACCGCGGGTGCTGAGCTGCCCGCGTATCGGCGCCTTGGCGCTCGCGTCGCGCCGAGCTGCGTCGTGTCACCGGTCGCAGCGCGTCACACCGTGCCGAGCGCCCGCCGTGACGTGCTGTTGATGTTGTGCCGTTGGCGCCGGCCGCGCCTCTTGTGCGGCGGAGTCTGTGTCGAGCTGTCCGTGCTGTCTGCACGGCACTGCACTGGGCGCTGTGCCGTCCGCGCAGGCTGCGCCGGCGGGCTGAGCTGTCCGCTCCGTGCCGTGCGCGCCGCACCGAGCCGCGTTGCTCTGTCCGCGCCGCACCACCGGAGCTGGGCTACCCGCGTACCGGCGCTCGCATCTCGCCCAACCGCCCCGTGTCACCGGCCGCGGTGACGTGCCGTTGGTGGCGCCTGCGCCGAGCGGTCTGTGCTGTCTGCACGGCACCGCTCTGCGCGCTGTACCGCCCGCGCGGGCCGCGGAGGCGGCGCCGGCCGGGTTGGGCTCTACGTGCCGCAGCCCGCACTGCACCGCGTTGCTGTGCGTGCTACGCCGCTCGCGCGGGTTGGGCCGCGTCGGTGGGCTGAGCCGCCCCCACCGTGCCGCGCGCCCGAGCCGTGCCCGGCGCCTGCCCGCCTCATGCCCGCCTCGCGCCCGGCACCTCGGCGCCCCGCCAAGCTCCCGGCGTCCCGCCAGACTCCCGGTGTCCCGCCAAGTTCCAGGCGCCCCCCCCAAGCTGCCCCGTTCCGGCGGAGTCGTACCCGCTTCGAATTTGTAGGCGTACTTCCTGGGAACGGGGGAAGCAGCGTTCTCGTGTCGCTCGGGAGCTGTCCCCCCGGCCTCGGGCGCGTGGCTTCGCCGGTTGTTCACCACCCCCCCCGTGAACCGCCGGCGAAGCCGCCCTCCTGACCGTTCGTCCGGTCGTGCGACGTGCCCGGGGCCGGAGTGAAGGGGCACTGCCTGGTAACGTCCAAGATCGGAAACGCCGAGGTCAAGGCCACGGACAGGCGACGGACGAGGAGAGGGCCGACATGGCCGGGCGAGAGGACGGGACCGCCGGACCCCCGGGACGGGACGACCGGGCGTCCTGGGCCGAGGGGCTCCTCGACCAGTTGCGACCGACCGGACGGGACGTGCGCAAGGTCGTCGCCTGGCTCGCCGCGTCCGTGCACGGGACCGGCTGCCTGCTGGACGGCACCGGCACCCTGCTCGCAGGGGAGCCGCTGGCCCTGGACGAGGACCTGGTCGAGGACGTCGTCGCCGGCCGGTTCGCCTCCGCCGCGCTGGAGGACCGGGGACACCACGTCCGCCTGGTGCGCGTGGGAGGCCCGCATCCGGAGTCGGCCCGGGTCCTGGCCGTCTCCCGCGCCGAGCCCTTCGACCGGCAGGCCGCCGAGATGGTCACCCACACCGCCGGAGTGCTCGAACTGCTGCTGCGGGCCGACGAGTCGACCGTCGCCGGGCACCGGCTCGAAAAGGCGACGGCGGCCCTGCGACTGGCGATCCTGCAACTGCTGATGGTGGAGGACACCGTCTCGGCCCGCCGGGTGGCCGCGGGGCTGTGGCCCGGACTGCTCGACACGGACGCCGCCTGGGTCTACGTCGTCGAAACCCACCGCGAAGGACGCGACCGGCTGGCCGCCGAGTGCCTGGACACCACCGGGGAACGAGCCCTGGTGGTGCTCTGCCCGGCGGTGGACGAGCACGTGATCGTGCTCGCGCCGCTCGAGACCGACGGCCGCAACCTGCGTTCGCTGGTCGGCGCGCGGCCGCGCACCTTCCTCGGCGGCAGCACCCGGCACGGCCTGGCCCGGACCGCCACCGCGTACGGGCAGGCCGTGAGCGCCCTCGCGGTCGCCCGGTTCCGTCCGGAGGGGGCCGCCGTGTACGCCGAGCGCAGCCACCCCGAGCGCCTGATGGACCCCGAGGCGCTGCGCGCCTGGTCCGCCCGGCTGCTGCGGCCGCTGGACACACTGGCGCACCACACGCGCGCCGAACTGCTCGCCACCACCAGGCTGGGCCTGGAGTTCACCGCCGTGAGCGCGGCGAAGGTCCTCGGGGTGAGCCGCAACACGGTACGGGCCCGTATGGAGCGGGTGGAGGGACTGGTCGGCGCGGACTTCGGCAGGCTGACCGACCGGGCCGCCGTCCACCTCGCCCTGAACACCCAGGCCGGCCTGGACCACCAGCCGGCCGTCGGCCCGGCGCCGTGGACGGGCGCGGTACGCCTCGGCGACCTGCTGACCGGCCCCGCCCTGCGTACCTGGGCACGCGAGCTCCTCGGCCGTCTGGCGGCGGACGCGCGGGACCTGCGCGGCACCCTGCGCACCTGGATCACCGCCGGCGGAAACGCCGAGCGCGCCGCGCAACTGCTCGGCGTGCACGCGCAGACCGTCCGCGAGCACGTCCGCGGGGTGGAGCCCGTCCTGGAACGCCAGCTCCTCGCCGCCGGCAGCGACCTGTACGAGGTCGTCCTGGCCCATGTGGCGGTGGGCGACCTCGAACCGCCCGCCCTCGGCGCGGAGTGAAGCGGGCATTCCGGACTCACTTGTGCACGGTTGAGCCCTCCACCGGGCCGAAGGGGCATCGGCGCAGTACCCAACGGCTGCCCCGTACACATAGGTTCGACGAGCCGCGGACACGGGACCGGAACGGGGGACCGGTCCCGTGCCGTCGGGCGCCCGGGCGCAGGTCAGCGCACCGCACGGCGCCCGGACACGGCGAACTCCGCGCCGCGGGCCGCCCCCAGCAGTCCTGGGGGCGGCCCGCCACCGAGCACCGCGCCCCGACGCCGCGGGAGCGCCCGGCACTCAGCCGTCCAGTCGCACCGGCACCTCCTGCCAGCCGAAGGCGATGAAGGACGGCACCTGGCGCAGTTCCTCCGCGTCGACGGCCAGACGCAGACCGGGGAAGCGGTCGAAGAGGGCGGGCAGCGCGGTCAGGGCCTCCATACGGGCCAGCGGCGCCCCGATGCACCGGTGCACGCCGATACCGAACCCGAGGTGGTCGTCGGCACCGCGCGCGGCGTCGAAGACGTCGGCGTCCGGGCCGTAGTGCGCGGGGTCCAGCCCGGCGGCGGCGTAGGTCGTGATGATCGCGTCCCCCGCCGGGACGGTGACGTCGCCGACGGTCAGGTCGCTCACCGCGAACCGCAGGGGCAGGGACGCGATGGACGGGTGCACGCGCAGCGTCTCGTCGACGACCGCGTCCCAGCCGGTCTTCCCGCCGCGCACCGCCTCCACCTGCCCGGGGTGGGTGAGCAGCGCGACGATCGCGTTGCCGATGAGGTTGACGGTGGTCTCGAAACCGGCGCCGATCACCAGCAGCAGCGTGTAGAGCAGTTCCTCGTCGCTGAGCCGGTCCCCGTCCCCGTCCCCGTCCCGGACCCGGATCAGCTCGGTGGTCATGTCGTCGCCCGGGTGCTCGCGCTTGTGGGCGATCAGCCCGCCCAGCACCGCACCGATCTGCCGCTGCACGAACGCGGCGTGCTCCGGGCTCGGATCGGAGGTGTCCATGATGGCCGCGACCAGCCGCGAGGTGTCCTCCCGCAGTTCGTCCGGCACACCGAACAGCTCGCAGATCATCCGCAGCGGCAGCGGATGCGCGAACCCCTGCCGGAGGTCCACCACCTCACCGCGCGCCCCGGCGGCCGCCAGCTCCTCCAGCAGCTCCGCCGTGATCGCCTCCACCCGTGACCGCATCGCCTCGGTGCGCCGGTGCGTGAAGCTCGGCGCGACCAGCTTGCGCAGCCGCGCGTGGTCGGTGCCGTACGTCGACAGCATGTTCACCACACCGACCCAGCCGAGGATCCAGCCCCACGAGGGGTTCTGGCCGACCTCCGGCCACTGCCTCCAGTGCTTGCGCGGGTCCTTGCTCACCCGCGGGTCGAGGATCAGCTCCTTGAGGGTGTCGTAGCCGGTGGGCGCCCAGGCGGGGATACCGCCGGGCAGTTCGACGGGCACGATCGGGCCGAGGGCGCGCAGACGGGCGCTCTCGGCGGCGATGTCGGCCCCGAACGGGTCGAGGGCGATACGGTCGGTCACGGTCACGGCGACTCTCCAGGCTGGTCGGGGGAGCGGGGGCTGAACCGCACGGGCAGGGACGTCAGCGAGCGGTGGAACGGGCCGGGCCGCCAGGTCAGCCGCTCGCGGGGCAGGACCGGCTCCAGGTCGGGCAGCCACTGGGTGAGCCGCTCGATCGCCTCGGTGGCGATGAGCAGCGTGGGCTGCTTGACCGGGCAGGCGTGCGGGCCGGCCGACCACGAGAGGTGCGAGGCGTCCTTCGGGTGGCGGCCACCGGTCGCCTCCCGCTCGGCGAAGTGGGCGAGCGCTCCGTACGAGACCACGACCGGAACGGCGGCCCGGATCCAGACCCCGTGGAAGGTCGTGGACCGGCGGGCGAAGTGGATGCCGTAGTTGGCCAGGGGGGTCTCGTGGTGCAGCACCTCCACGACGGCGTCCATCACCGGACGGGCCCCGCTGGTCAGGGTGGAGTAGTAGTCGGGGTTGCCGAGGATGCGGGACAGCGCGTTGGACACCAGGTTCGCGGTCGGCTCGTGGCCCGCGCCGAGGGTGAGGAAGACCTGCCAGGTGACCTCCTCCGGGCTGAGCCCCGCCGGGTGGTCGAGCAGCAGGCTCGGCAGGTCGTCGCCGCGCCGTTCGGTCTTCGCGGCGATCAGCTCCAGAACGTAACCGGCATACTCGGCCTCGCCCTCGGCCGCCTGGTCGCCGCCCTCCATCATCTTGCCCAGCGCCTCGTTCAGGCGGTCGCTCGCGTTGTCCGGCAGCCCGAACAGGCTGTTGAACACCAGCGCCATCAGCGGGCGCGCGAAGTCGGCCACCAGGTCGGCCTCGCCGCGCGGTCCGACCCGGCCCACCAGCAGGCGCACCGCCCGGTGCACCCGTGCCCGCAGGTCGTGCGGCTCCAGGCGGTCGAAGGTGTCGATCAGCGAGGTGCGGTAGCGGACATGGGCGGCGCCGTCGGCGAACAGGGTGTTCGGCCGCCAGCGCATCATGCCGAGGACCGGCGAGTCGTCGGGGACGGTCGCCTCCCACGGCCGCGGGTCGTGCGAGAACGACTCGGTGTCGTGCAGCAGGTCCAGGGCGGCCCGCCGGTCCGTGACGACGTACGCGGGTACGCCGGGCGCGAGTTCGGCCCAGCCCACCGGGCCCTGGGCGCGCAGGGCGGCGTAGTAGCGGTGGGGGTCCAGGGCGAACCCGTCCTCCCACAGCCGTACCGGAGCCGAACGCGAGAAGGCCCGCTGGGCGGGGGAGTGGCTGGTCACCGGCGCTCCGAGGGGTGGTCGATCAGATGCTGGACCAGAGCGAGCAGCGCGTCGATCGAGGAGTCGGCGTCCCGGGCGTCGCACGTCACCATCGGGGTGGCGGGCTCCAGGTCCAGGGCCGCGCGCAGCTCCTCGTCGCTGTAGTGGCTCGGCGAGTCGGGAAACGCGTTGAAGGCCACCGCGTACGGCAGTCCGCTCTCCTCCACCAGTCCGAGCACGTCGAACGAGGCGTCGATGCGGCGGCTGTCCACGAGCACGAGCGCCCCGAGGGCGCCGTGGGTGATGTCGTCCCACAGCGGGCGGAACCGCTCCTGTCCGGGTGTGCCGAACAGGTACAGCACGATTCCGCCGGGCAGGCTGATCCGCCCGAAGTCGATGGCGACCGTGGTGGTCGCCTTCTCCCGGACCCCGGCGAGGTCGTCCACCCGCGCGGACGCCTCGGACAGGGTCTCCTCGGTGTGCAGCGGGCGGATCTCGGAGACGGAGTCGATGAGGGTCGTCTTGCCCACTCCGAACGGGCCCGCGACGATGATCTTCACCAGGTCGCGGGCGGTGTCGGGCAGGTGGATGCCGCTAGTGCTTGAGGGCGCGGAGGCCATCGGCCACTCTCTTCAGCAGGTCGGGGTCGAACCGTTCGGCGGGCGGGATCGGCGCGCGCGCCAGCACCAGGTTCCGGTCGATCAGGTCGCCGGCCAGGACACGGAGGGCCGAGACCGGCAGTTCGAGCAGCGCCGCCGCCTCCACCACTGTCAGCGAACCGTCGTCCAGGACGTCCAGCAGGGCCAGTTGGGCGGCCGGCAGGCCCGCGGGCGCGGACCCGCCGACGGCGGTGAGCACCGACAGCCGCTCCAGGTGCGGTCGGCTGGGCCGGGCCGTGCCGCCGGTCGACAGGTACGCGGGAACCAGGGGACGGCCGCCACGGCGGCCGGTCATGCCGGCGCGCCGCCGTCGGATCCTCTGGCCGCGGCGGCCATCGCCTTCTCGCCCATCCGTGCCACCTGGGAGTGGACGCGGTGCGCCAGAAGGTCCAGGCGAACCTCCGGATCCCCGTAGGCGGCGACACACGTGCCGTGGTCGGTGGGGACGATCAGGACGTAGCCGTGGTCGGACTCGACGACCACCTGCCGCACCTCGGCCCGGTCCTGGTCCGCGAACGCCGCCGCCGCGGTGCGGCACGCGCCCTGCACGGTGCTGGTGATGGCGGCCACCCGCTCCGCCGAGGCCTGCGAGAGCGCGTCGGTGTATCCGGTGGCGAGTCCGTCGCGGGTGAGCAGGACGGCGGCCACGACATGCGGCACCTCGAGGATCGGGTCCAGCACCCATGCCGTGTCGCCTGCCTGACGGCTGGTCATCGAGCCGCTCCCTTTTCATGGTCGTTGTGTTCGTTCTCGGCTGCGCCCGCGTCGCGCGGGCCCCCTGCCGCACCTGGGCCGCCCCGGTGTTCCGGCCCGACCTCCCCCGCCCCGTCCCGAGCCGAGTCCGTCCCGGCGGACAGGGTTCGGGAGTCCGGCGCCTTCGCCGCGGCGGACCAGTGCTCGGCTTCCCCGGGTCCTCGCGGGGCGGTTCCGCCGTCGGTACCGGGGCGGTCGTGTGCGGCGGGCTCGACTCCCTCGGGCGCCGACCGCCCTCCGAAGGCCCGACTCTCGGCGCTCGCGGGCCTTCCCGCGGCGTCCGCGGGCCTTCCTTCGGTGCTCGCGGGCCTTCCCCCGGCGTCCGCGGGCTTTCCTTCGGGATTCGCGGGCCATTCCTCGGCGTTCGTGGGCTTTCCCCTGGCGGGTTCGCCGTCGTCGGCCGCCGGTGTCCGTGCCGCGCGTCCGGCCCCGGCGCGCGCGGCCACCGGGTCGGCTGCGCCGCGGGCCGCCGCCGTCGCGGACTGCAGACCGCCGAGCACGGCCGCGGCCTCCTCCGGCGTGCGCGCCGAGAGGTGCGGGCCGGACACCGTCGTGGGCGGCGCGGTACGGCGCGAGCGGCGGCGGCGCTGCGGCAGACCTCCGCCCGTGTCGTGCGGAGCCCATCCGGCCGGGGCGGCGGGCTGCGGCTCGCGGCCCTGTTCCGCGGCGTGGGAGTGCGCGGTGTCCGCACCGCCCGGTGCCGGGGCCTGGCGGTGCTCCGCCGCGGTCTCCCGCGGCGCGGTCCGGCCGCGCGAGGAAGGGGACGCGGGCCGCGCGCTCGCCTCCTGGTGCGGATCCGTGGTCTGGTCCGGCGCGGTGGGTTTCAGGGTCGAGCGGGGCGCGCTGGCCGCCGGTGGCCTCGCGGCCGGGTCGATACGGGTGAGCAGATGGCTCTCGACCCGCAGGACCGCGCGCACTCCTCCGTAGGGCGAGGGCGAGGACACGTCGACGCCCAGGTCGAACTGCCGGGTGAGCTGCCCGATCGCGGCGAGCCCCATGCGCGGCGGGTCTCCGAGATCGGTCAGCAGGATCGGCTCGCCGCCGGCCACCAGCCGCTGCGCGCGGGCCCGTTCGTCCTGTGTCATACCCAGACCCGCGTCGTCGACGGTGACGCAGACCCCGTGGTGGACGTGTTCCAGGTTGACCAGGACATCGGTGTCGGGCGCCGAGTGGCGCAGGGCGTTGTCCAGGAGTTCGGCGACGATGAGGGCGACCGGCTCGACGGCGTGCGAGACGAGCGCGGTGCCCTCCTGGAGATGGTTGTGCACCCGCACCCGGTGGTAGCCGGCGAGCCGTGCCTGGCCACCGGTCACCGCGTCCACCAGGTGCGACTCCTCACGCGCCAGCCCGACCCAGGCCCCGCACACCACCGCGGCGACCTGGGCCCGGCGCAGCGACTGCTCGTTCTCGTGGTCGAGCGTGAACAGGGTCTGCGCCAACTCGGGGTCGTCGTAACGCTGTTGCAGGCCGCGCAGGGCGTCCTGCAACCGGTACAGGGCGGCCTGGATCTCCCGGGTGGCGCCGCGCATCCCGGCCTGGGCGGCGGAGTCGATCCGGGTGCGCTGGGCGAGAAGTTCGGTGCGCAGGGCGCTCAGCACGCCCTCCATCGCGACGCCCGGCGGTGTACCGGTGGTCCCCGGCTCCAGCGGACCGGGCACGACGACGTGCGGATGCGCCGTCTGCCGGGCGGCGGCGGGGATCCGCTCCGCCGCCAGATGTTCCACCTCGGCGGTCAACGTCCCTTGTGCATCCTCCAGTTGCTGGAGCAGGGCGGCGATCCGGTCGCGTTGGACGGCCTGCCGGCGCCGGGATCGCAGCAGGCCGCCGCCGAGGGCGAGGGCGGACAGTGTCCCGGCGGCGAGACCACCGGCCACCAGGTCCGGCATTTCGATCATGGGAGGCGGTTCCAGGGGACGTCGGGAAGGGCTGGGTCCGCGACCCTGCCCCGAGGCATTCGGAGCACCGTACACGCTGTCATCGACCGAACTCACACGGTGGGCGACAAGTTTCTTACGAAACCGTTCAGTTGCCGTTCCTTTCCAGGTCAAGTGTCTGAATTGCCCGTCATTAAAGAATAGTTGATGTGCTGTCAGATAACTCAAGGCCGCAGGCTCAATCGGGCCTCAGCCTCAATCGGGCCTCAGCTCACTCGAGTTGAGGGCAGGACCGCCTCGACGGCCTCCGCCGGTGTCGCCACCTCGACCGGTCCGTGGATCCCACCGGTGGCGGACGGCGCGTCCGGCAGGGCCCAGCTCTCCAGCAGCGCGACCGGCTTGCCCGCCCGCAGGGCCAGAGCCACCTCGCTGAGCGTGCCCCAGCCGCCGCCCACCGCGACGAGCGCGTCGCAGGTGTTCACGAGCAGCCCGTTGCGCAGCTCGCCCAGGCCCGTCGCCACCGCGAGGCTCAGGTGCGGGCTCCCCGCGGCCCGGTCCCGGCCCGGCAGCAGGCCGACGACCGTACCGCCCGCCGACGTCACACCCTGCGCGCACGCCTCCATGACCCCGCCCAGGCCCCCGCACACCACGACCGCTCCTTGCCGGGCCAGCAGCACACCCACCTGCCGAGCGAGTTCCGCCTCCCGCTCGGAGGCCTCTCCGGGCCCGGCGACGGCTACACAGGGACGCATACGCCCATGGAACGGCCCTCGAACCCCGTCGGCAAGGCAGGCGCCGGCCATGCGACGAAGACCCCGACACCCCGAGCAGGACGTCGGCGCGCACACCGAGATCTTCGCCGCCGCCCTGGCCGAACTGTACGGCTGACGGCAGGGCCTACGCTGGGGCGATCCGGCCGGAGAAAGAGAGCGACGCACGTGGACGAGATCGACCGGGCCATCCTGCGAGAGTTGCAGACCGACGGGCGTATCGCGTACGCGGACCTCGGCCCCAAGGTCGGTCTGTCCGCGTCCGCCGCCCGCCAGCGGCTCCAGCGCCTGCTGGACTCCAAGACCGTCCAGGTGGTCGGCGTGACCGATCCGATGGCCATGGGCGGACAGGCCATGGCACTGCTCGGCATCGGCGTGGACGGCGACCCGCGGGCGGTCGCCGACGAACTGGCCGGGCGCCCCGAGGTGGTCTACTCGGTGCTGACCTCCGGCGGATTCGATCTGTTCGCCGAGGTGGTCGCGCCCGGCCCGAGGGACCTGCTGGACTTCGTCAACGACGTGGTCCGTCCCATCGAGGGCGTCCGGCAGGTCCAGTCGTTCCCGTACTTCGGCATCCACACCCACCGGTTCCTGTGGGACGTGGGCTGACCGGCCCGCCCCCGGCCGGGGTCAGCGGCCCTCCGGCGGATGGGGCGCGAGCACGAGCATCGTCACGTCGTCGCTGAGGGTGCCGCAGTGCGCGAGGAGGTCGGCCATGACGTGGTCGGCGAGTTCGGCCGGGTCGACGGCGGCCAGCCTGGGCAGCCGGTCGAGCAGGGGGTAGAACTCACCGGCCGCGTCCCTGGCCTCGGTGACACCGTCGGAGGCGAGGAACAGCACATCACCGCGGCGCAGGGGCAGGACATGCCCGCCGCGCCGCGGGACGCCGTCGGGCAGGCCGAGACCGAGCGGGGTCCACGGCACGAGGCCGACCTCCTCGGCGTGCCCGTCGCGCAGCAGCACCGGCGGGGGATGGCCGCAGGTCACCAGCCGCACCGACCGCGCGTCCCCGTCGAACTCCAGCAGCACGGCCGTCGCGAACAGCTCCGCGTGCCGCACCTCCTGCGAGTCCACCACCAGCCGGCGGTCCAGGGCGGCGGCCACCCCCGGCAGATCCGTCCGGTCGAGCACCGCCTCCCGGAAGCTGCCGAGCAGCGCGGCGACGGTGGACACGGCGGCCAGGCCGTGCCCCTGCACATCGCCCATGACCGCCCGCACCCCCTCGGGCCCCCGGCGCACGTCGAAGAAGTCCCCGCCGACCAGCGTGCCGCGCTGCGCGGCCCGGTACAGGCCCGCGCACCGCACCGGACCGACCTGCTCGGGAAGCGGCGGGACGACGGCACGCTGCGCGGCCTCCGCGACCGTGCGCTCCAGGTCCAGCTGCGCGTCCCGGCGGCTGCGCACATAGGACAGGAACACGCTCAGCACGGCGACGAAGGTGACGGTCTCCAGGTCGGTGTTGCCCGGCCGGTTCAGCTGGAAGGCCGGCACGCTCAGCAGGGTCACCACCGTAGAGCCCAGCAGCGCGGTCGCCACCGGCCCGTACGACAGCACGGCCAGCGGCGGTATCGCGCCCAGCAGGAAGCCGATGTCGAGCGGGTTCGGACTCAGCAGCGTGACCGCGCACACGAAGACGACCAGGACGACCGGCAGCGCACGTACCCAGCGGGGCGGCGGGGCGCCGCGCAGCCAGCCGCGCCGGTGCGGGTCCCGACGCCGGACCGGGGCAAGCAGCTTCACCACATGACCACGCTGCTACGCCGGACCCGGTACCGCACGCCGGAAACCCCGGCCCGCCAGGGGATCAGTCAGGGTCGCGCGCCAACTCGGCCTCCGCCGCCGCGAGTATCTCGGTGACCCGCAGGCCGAACGCCGCGTCGCACGGATGCGGGCGCCCGGTGCGCGCGGCGGCGAGCAGCGCGTCCGTCGCCCGGCCGTAGGCGGCGACGGCGTCCTCGGAGCTCTCCGGGAGCAGGGTCACCCCGGCCTCGCCCCGCAGCTCCACGGTGGCCCCGGCCGCCGCCGGGGGAGCGGTCAGGCTCAGCGTGAGGGTGCTGGACGCGCCGCCCACGTGGTCGAGGACTGCGTGCACCGTGTCCCCGGGGCCGTACGCAGCGGCCGTCACACGCTGTACGTCGCCGAGGACCGGCAGCAGCACCGACAGCGCGTGCGGGCCGACGTCCCACAGCGCGCCCTTCTCCCGCCGCCACGGCGAGGCGGCGAACGGGCTGTCGCCGGTGAACACGGCGCCCAGCCACTGCGCGCGTGCCGTGAACCAGTCCCCCCAGGCCGCCTGCTCGGCGATCCAGGCCTCCGGTTCGGGCTGGAAGCGGGCGGTGAAGAAGACCACTGAGGCCACGCCGGTCTCCCGGACGGCCCCGACCACCGCGCGGCCCTGCTCCACCGTCGCGGCGAGCGGCTTGTCGAGCAGCAGATGGCAGTGGGCCCGCGCGGCCCGCACCGCGAGGTCGGCCTGCACGTGCGGGGGCAGCGCGACGGCGACCGCGTCCACCTCAGCCAGCAGGGCGTCGAGATCGTCGTAGGCGTGCGTACCGTGTCGTTCGGCAAGATCCTTGGCGGCGGCCGTGCGTCGCCCCCATACGCCGGCGAAGTCCAGCTCGCCGTGTCCGCTCAGGGCGGGAGCGTGGACCATCCGTGCCCAGGGGCCGGTGCCGAGCAGTCCGATGCGCATACCGGTGCCTCTCCACTGTGCCGGACAGGGTGACGGCCGGCCGTACGGGCCGGTCGTCACCGAGCGTGTCACAGGAACCGGGTGCCGGAGCAAGCCCGCGGACGAAAGCGGGCACGGCGGGCGCGGCCAGGCGTACGCCCGCCGGGCGGGGCGCACGCCGGCTCAGGCGGCCCGGCGCCGCTCGGCGGTGGCCGGGCCCGGTGCGGACGCGACCGGGCCGGCAGCGGCCCCGGTGCGGCGGCGGCCACCCGGGAGCAGCCGCAGATGTGCGCGGCGCCCGGCATGGCGGCCCCGCGCCGGAGCCGGATCCAGCATCCGCTCCTCCACCCGGGCCATGACCGCCAGCAGCACGGACACGAGCGGCAGCAGCAGAACAGCGACGAAGACCATGACACCCCCTTGTCCGACAGAGGATCCGGGTGCTCCGTACCGCGCGGATGATGAGTGCCGCCCGGTGAAGAATTCGTGAGGATCGGGACAGACCGTGATGCCGTCACGGGCCGTCGTTCGCCCCCGGGCTGGTTTGGGAAGACGCGGCTTCCCTAGGATGTACTCTCAGTCGGACCGGCCCAGTTGGCGCGGTGGAATCGGCGAATCTGGGGGACTGATGCCTGCGGAGAACCAGCTGTTCACGAACATCGACGAGAACGTGCCGACAGCTGCGCGTATGTACGACCACTACCTGGGTGGCAAGGACAACTACGCGGCCGACCGGTCCGCGTGCGAGGAACTCGACAAGGTCGTCCCCAGCACCCGCCGGCTCGCCCTGAACAACAGGCGCTTTCTGCAACGGGCCGTCCGCACGCTCGCCGAGGAGCACGGGATCCGGCAGTTCCTCGACCACGGCTCCGGTCTGCCCACCCAGGACAACGTGCACCAGGTCGCCCAGCGCGTCGACCCCGAATCGCACGTGGTGTACGTGGACAACGACCCGATGGTGCTGGTCCACGGCCGGGCCCTGTTGCAGCAGGACGAGCGCACCGCGGTCATCCACGCCGACCTGCGGCAGACCGACGAGATCTTCTCGCACCCCGAGACCCAGCGCCTGATCGACTTCTCGCAGCCGGTGGCCGTGCTGTTCAACTCGGTCTTCCACTGCATCCCGGACAGTGACACCGACGGCCCGATCGCCGTGGTGGAGCGTGTACGGGAACGGCTCGCGCCCGGCAGCATCATGCTCATGTGCCAGCTGGTCAGCGAGGATCCCGAGGTGCGGGCCTTCGTCACCGACTTCATGGACAAGGTCACGCAGGGCCACTGGGGCCGGGTGCGCCAGGAGAAGGACGTCGCCGAATGGTTCGAGGGCCTGGAGCTTCTCGAGCCGGGTCTGGTGGAGGTGTCCACCTGGCGGCCGGACACCGAGGTGGCGCCCCGTCAACTCACTCACGAATGGGTGGAGTTCGGCGGCATAGGCCTGATCCGCTAGCGGACGGGCGTACGGCGGCACCGACACGAACGACGACGCCCCGTCCAGGGCCCGGACACCGGGTTGTGGACGGGGCGTTCGCGTTGACCGGGTCTTCGCGCCCCGGGTGGATCGCCTTCGGGCTAGGAGGCGGACGCGTAACGGTCGTTGGCCGTCTTGCGCAGTAGTGCCAGGGACTCCTGCGGCGTGAGCGCCTCGTCGGCCAGCCGGTCCAGGGCGATCCGGTACTCCTCCGTCTCGTCGCGGTCCTCGAGGAAGTTGGCGCTTCTGATGTGCTCGAGGTAGACGACGTCGGGCAGGTCGAGGCCGCCGAACCGGAGATACGTGATCGGGATGGCGGGCGCGGACGCGTTCGTCACGTCCAACGGAACGATCTGCACGGTCACGTTGGGGCGCTGCGCCATGGTGACGAGGTGGTCGAGCTGCTCGCGCATGACCTCGCGGCTGCCCAGAACACGCAGCAGGACCGATTCGTCAAGGACCGCCCACACCTGCGGCGCGTCCTGCCGCAGTAGCAACTGAGCTCGTCGCATGCGCAGTTCGACGCGTCTCTGCACCTCGCCCGCCGGGGCGGTCGGCAGACCCCGCTCCACCACGGCCCGGGTGTACGCCGCGGTCTGGAGCAGACCGGGAACGTACTGGATCTCGAAGGTGCGGATCGCGGCGGCCGCCTCCTGGAGGCCGACCAGCCGGTCGAACCACTCGGGCATCAGCCGCTTGTCGTAGCGCTGCCACCAGCCGGGCTCGCCCGCCCGCCGCAGCAGCCTGAGCAGGACCGAGGACTCGTACTCGTCGGTGCCGTACAGCTTCAGCAGGGCCCGGACGTCGCCCTCGGCCGGAGGGCGGCGTCCCTTGCCCGATTCGATGCGCGAGAGCTTCGCGGCGCTGAACCCGAGTTCGCGCGCCGACTGCTCCTGGGACAGGCCCGCGTCCTCGCGGAAGCCCGCCAGCTGGACACCGACCAGCATCTTCAGCAGAGTCGGGGCCGGCTCGGGCCGGTCCAGATAGGGTTCGAGGCGGGAGATGCGATGTGGCTCGGCGGACATCCTGACTCCCAGTAGACCGGCAGACTGAAAAGTCACCGTACCGCACCGTTCGGCTGCGGAGCGCACTCGCCGGGGGAAGTCGGCAAGTTCGTTCCGCTTCACAGGAGATGGTCGAACTCGCCCTCCTTGGCGCCGGCCAGGAACGCGGCCACCTCCGCGGGGGTGTAGACCAGCGCGGGGCCGTCGGGGTCACGGGAGTTGCGCAGGGCGATGTCACCGCCGACCAGAGTGGCGACTTCCACGCAGTTGCCTTCGGCGTTGCTGTGCCGGCTCTTCATCCAGCGGGCGTCCAACGAACTGGCCCGCACTCCGTTCCGGACTGGTGGCACCGCGGTCTCCTTGCTGTTCACGTTCGCACGTCCGCACGCACTTTCACGAGAAATTTCGCGTGCAATTGCACGCGGACGCTTTCAGCGTGGATAATAGCCGGGGCGTCAACCCCCTGTGGACGCCGTTCGGTGACGTCGCATCAGGGAGATGCCGTGCCCTCACCAGTGAGTCGAGAGCTCGAAGTGCCGAGCGCGGCCGCCGTGATCGCGCCGTGGGCGGAGGGGACCCACGGCGCGCTCGCGGCCGCAGCGCTGCGGATCGAGTGCGGACGGGAGGGATTCGCCCGGGCCCGCGCCTTCACGCGCGAGACCTTGGGCAGATGGTCGGTCGACCACCGCGCCGACGACGCCGCCGTCATCGTCACCGAACTCGCGGCCAACGCGGCGACGCACGCGGTGCCGTACGCCCCGCCCGGCGACAGGGCCGTGTGGCTCGGACTCGCCGTCGACGCCGCACAGTTGATCATCACGGTCTCCGACCCCTGCGCCGGCCGGCCCATACGCCGCAGTCCGGCGGGCTTCAGCCTGCTGGAGCACGGCCGGGGCCTGTGCATCGTCGACGCCCTGGCCGAGGAATGGGGCTGGACCCCGAGGCCTCCGGCGGGCAAGTCGGTCTGGGTGAAGCTGTCGACGCGTCCGCCCCGCTGAACCGCCGTTCCCTCCATAGGACCGCCGCCGGAAAGGACGACGCCATGCGCACCGTACCGACGGAGCAGCCCGGCACTCGGCGCACCGACCGCGCGACCCCGTTGTCGGCCCTGGGGCAGGTGCCCTGGAGCGACATCAGGGACTCCACCGGCTCCGCGGCCGCCGTCCCCCTGCTGCTCTACAAGGTGGCCTCGCGCGACGCGCGCACCGCCCGCGCCGCGCTGGACGATCTGCGCGGACGGATCTGCCAGTACGGCTTCGTGGTCGAACAAGCCACCGCCGCCGCGGTCCCCTTCCTGTGGGAGCTCGCCCAACTCCCGGGCGTGACCTGCCGTCCGCAGATCATCCAGCTGCTCCGGAGCATCGCCGGCGCCCGGCAGTGGGAGAGCGTCGCCGCGGTCTACCCCAAGCTCCTCAACCACCGGGAGAACCCGGTGGTCTGGGAGCGCAGGGCGCGGCAGGCCGTGCGCTCCCGGCGCGGCGCGCTGGCGGCGCTGCTGGCCGACCGCGACCGCGAGCTCGCCGCGGCCACGGCGGAGCTCGCCGACGCGCTCTCCGACTGAGCCCCGACACCGGGACCTCCGGGCGGCCCCGACCGCCCGGACCCACTGCGCGGATTCGGCCACCAGCACGAAGAATCACTCGCCGAGTGGGCCCGTGGCCGCAGGCCGTCCGCTCCGAGGGGCTCATGGCGGAGTGTTCTCCTGTTCGCCTCCTGCGTGGCGCTCACCCAGTCATGGCCGTGGGGCCGAAAAGCACCTATATTGCGGATACCTCTGCCGGGTCGTGCGGCGCCCTGCTGCCGCAGACGGGAGCTGCCCGGAAAACCGGAAAATGTGCGGCCGAGTGTTCAGCGGAGGTCCCGGTGAGCGTTGTCCGAACGATCGAGAACTGGCGCGAGCGCGGGGCGTGCCGCTTCGAGGATCCCGAGTTGTTCTTCCCGCTCGGGGAAAGTGGTCCGTCCATGCGTCAGATAGAACAGGCCCGGGCTGTGTGCCACCGGTGTCCGGTGCTGCGCGAGTGCCGGGCTTGGGCTTTGCGCAACAGCGAGTACGACGGTGTCTGGGGAGGCATGACCGCCGGGGAGCGCCGCGCCGCGGCGCGCCGCAGGTCCCGGGACCGCGGCCGGTAGAGCCGGCGGCGCCCCGGTGGGCGAGTGGCGGCCGTGCCACCGGAAACCGACTGAATTCGGTCAAACTTATGCCCGCGAGTCGCTCGCCGTGCATGGCACGGCGTGCCGCGGGCATACGGAGCAAAAATCGAGAGAGGGGCGCTCCGTGCTGGTTCCGGACCCGAAGGTCGTCAGGACGTTGCTGACTCGGTACGCATCGCTGAAGATCGCTCAGGCGGAGAGGGAGCGGGTCGAGACGGCCCGGGAACTGGAGGACGTCAGCTACACCTTGTGCGTCATGATGGGGGCCACCGGCATCCACGAGGCCATCGGCAAGGCGGACGCCCTGCTGCTCGCCCCCGGGCGAGCAGCGGACACGGATGTGAGCACCGACCCCGACGGGGACGGCGCCCTCCCCCTGGCGGTCTGATCCCGCGGCAGACGTACGGGCGCTCCCCTGGCACGGCGTGCCGCGCTCAAGGAGCGGCCGTACGCCTGCCGTTGGCGTGTTCGCGCTCCCGTGGGCCGGGGCAGGCCAGCCACTCGGCGATGGTCCGGGCGATCGGCTGGCCGGTCTCCACCTCGACGAACCCGAACTGGCCGGACTGGTTGCACTCGAGGAACCACCACGTGCCGTCGGCGTCCTCGGCGAAGTCGAAGGCGCCGTAGGCCAGTTCGGCCTGCCGTAGATAGGTGCGCACCGCTGCGGCCACGCGCGGCGGGACCTCGGCCGGCCGCCACTGTGTCCCGGACGTGGCGAACCGGACGTCCACCTCCTGGGGGTCGGCGTCCGCCGGGGTCGCCTTGCGGGCGGCCAGCAGCGTGTCGCCGACCGCGGTCAGCCGGATGTCGGCGCGCTTGGCGATCCTGCGTTGCAGCAGGGTCGGGCCGTAGGCCACCGCGCCGAAGTCCGCGTCCGGGGCGACGCGGCTGGTCGGCACCGCCCTCGGCGGCTCCTGCGGATGCGCGCCGGAGACCGGCTTGACCACCAGGTCCGGGAACCGCTCGGCGAACTCCCGGGCTGCGTGCGGGAAGGTGGTGATCAGCGTGGCCGGCACGGGCAGACCGCTGCGCTGGGCGGCCCGCAGCTGCCAGGGCTTGTGCCGGGCCCGCTCGGCCGCGTCCGGATGGTTCATCCAGCGGGCTCCGCAGCCGCGCAGCATTCCGTACAGCGCCTGTGCCGCCTCCTCGGTCAGCCACGCGGACGGCTGGGCCGCCCGGGCCGCCGGAGCTCCGGGCCTGCGCACCCAGACCGAGCACAGGCGGCTCACGCTCACCAGCCGTCCGCCCGTCGACAGATGGCCACTGAAGGAGTCGTGGACGTATTCGCCCGACAGGGCGGCGCCCGCGGTCAGATCGGCCGGATCCAGCCGGACCACCGGAGTCGAGGAGGCGTTCAGGTGCATCACCACCATGTCCGCCGTCACGTCCTCCTCGCCGGTGAGGATCAGTACGGTCATCTCCGCGGCCGTGTTCAGTCGTCGAAGTGCGTCTTGGAGCCCGCCGTGGAGGTCGTGGTGCCCAGCTCTCTCAGCAGCGCGTGGTCGGATGCGGCGATCCGCCCGTCCATGAGAACGTTCAACTGCAGCCCGGAGTCGTAGGCGTACGGCGTGGCAGCGTCCCGTTCCACTGCCGGACGAGCGTAGTTGAGCGCGAACGGTTGCATCGTCTCTCCCCTGTCGGTGCAGCCGCGACCAAGCGGTGGTGCTGCTTGTGGCGTCGCCCGGCCCGCTGACTTCGTTTCGGGTTCCCGAGACTTATACGAATCGAACGAGTGAATGGTTTCCTTACGGAGCGTAGTCCTTGGCGTCCGGCTGTCCACGACGTCCGAAAAGTCCGGGCCGCCGCACCAGGGCGGGCAGCTGGTCCCCGCCGGCGGCGTGCAGTGAGCGCAGGGCCAGGAGCAGGACGCCGATGTCGTCGAGGTACACCGGGTCGGGCAACAGGTCCGTGGGCAGGACGAGATAGAGGACGGCACCCCAGAAGACCCAGCGCGGACCCGTCGGAAGGCCGGCGCGGCGCAGCTCCCGCCGGGTGCGCACCAGACGCCTCAGCAGTACGACGGCCATGGCCAGCACGGCGGCCAAGGCCAGCGCGACGGCCGCGATGACGGCGGCCATGAGCAGCACCTTCGCGGTGGAGTCCACGGTTCGTGCCCTTCCTCGTCGTGCCGCTCACCGGCGCATCTCCTTGTCTGATGCCCGGTTGCGGCGCTTCCATGACCGGATGTCACCCCGCTGCGTCGTCCCGGTGGCGCGCCGCGCGGCACCCCGCTTGTAATGGCGGGGTAAAGGCGTGTCGCGCTTCGGGGGTGCAGGAGCGGCCGCACCCCTGCCATGGAGCCCAGCATGACCACCCGCTCTTCACCATCCCAGACGAACCAGGTTGTCATCGACTTCACCGACGAGTTCCACTGGTCCGGGCCGCCCGACGGCATGGCGGGACGCGGCGACGGCGAGTGCGCTGCCGGTGATCCGGTCGGCGGCCTCGTCCGTGCCGCGGTCGACGACCGGCCCCTGGAGGAGGTCCTCCGGCTCGTCACCCTGCTGGAGGGATCGCCCGAGCACGCCGAGGCCGTCCGGCACGCTCTGCGAGCCGTCGCCCTGGACCGGCCCGTGGAGGACGTCGCCCGACTGGTCGCCGAGCTGACCCGGCCGCCGCGACCGGCCGACTGCGCCGACGACACGATCCGCGCCGCGGTCGGCGGCCGCTGCGTCGCGGACGTCACCCGGCTGGTGGTGCTGCTGCACCGGCCGCCGCAACTGCCGCACTGCGGCCGGGCGGCGATCCGCGCGGCCGCCGCGGGACGCACGGTCGAGGACCTCGTGGAGCTGATCGGGCGGCTGGCCCGGGAGCGGTACGACGAACCGTACGACGAACCGGGTCCGACGCCCGGCGTGGCCGCGGACCAGGAGCAGAAGGCCGAGGGCGAGCCCGGCGAGCGGCCCGTACGGCCCGTCTTCTGGCCCAGTTGGATCGCCGCGGCGGCCCTCGTGGTGTGCGGCGCGGCCTACTTCCCGCTGCGCTGGCAGGGCGTTCCCCTCTTCGTCTGCCTCCTCGCCCTCACCGTGTCGGGGTTGTGTGGACTGCTGGCCGTGCTGCTGGCCCTGCGCACCGGGGTGGCGGCCCTGGTGGCGGGAGCGGTCGTCCCGGCGGTGCTGGCCGGAGTCGGCTACGTCGAAGGCAGGTTCGCCCCGGTCCAGGTATCCCGCGCCCTGGCGATCACCGTGGCACCACCGCTGAGCGCCGGACTCACCGCGGTGTGCGCGTCGCTGGCGAGTCTGGCCGCGCTCTCGCTGCTGCTCATGGTGCAGGCGGCCGAGCGACATCCGCCGCCCCGGTCGGCCGGACTGGGCTCACGGGCCGTCAACCCGCCTGCCCCGTGAACCGGTTGCCCGATGCCGGGAAGGGCTTGTTCGGTCACGAACACCCGTGGCCTCGCGGACGGCGCCGCCCGCGAGGGAGCCGCCTCGCCGCGGCGCGTCCGGGCGGCCTCCCGGACGTGCCGCCGCGCGGACCGCGTGTCCGCGAACGCGGCGCCCGGCTGGTCCGGGCACCCGTGCCGCCGTGAACCGGGTTCAGTCCCCGGTCCGCGGCTTCGAGCCTCCGGCCGGTGGGGACGTGCCGGCGTCCCCACCGGCCGGAGATCCGCCCTCGTCGCCGGAGGCCGCACCGGCCTTCGGCCGCCGCTCGGGCGCGGTGCCCGGGCGCAGCGACAGGGCGGTGCCCTTCAGGCGTTCCAGTCCGCGTGCCAGTTGCTGGAAGGGGGACCCCGCGGCCGTACGGGCCTGCCTCCTGGCGGGCAGCGTGCCCTCGGCCTCCGACTCCCGGTACACGGCGAGGGCCTCGTGGGCGCGTTCGGCGGCCTCCCGGTACAGGTCCCGGGACTTCGTCATCGCCTCCAGGGCCGCGGAGTACATGGTCACGAGCTCGCGTGCCCGGGCGAGTTCTTCTTCGAGGGTCAGCAGCTGCCACTCCTCGCGCAGCGCGGTGAGGGCCCGGTCGGCGCCGTTCGGCAGGGGCCTGGGCAGCGCGGCGAAACGGTTGACGGCGTCGATGAGTTCGGAGGGTTCCGTGCCGTCCAGGAAGACGCTGCGCACCGAGAAGTCCCGCACGTCGTAGCCGGGTGGCGCCGGACTGCCAGGCAGGACCAGGGCGCCGCCGCGGGGCAACCGGACGTCGAAGTCGTCCAGCACCCAGTTCACGGCCCTGAACCGGTGCGGCGCGGCCCGGTGCTCCACCACCCGGTGCCGCAGGCCCTCGGGCAGGGCCCGCACCACCGCCGCCCGGCCGCGCTCGTCGGGCGTCATGGCCTCGTGGACGACGACGTGCAGGGTCCAGGTGTCCCGCGCCGCGTGCCGCAGGACCCGCCTGAGGTCCTTGTCGTCGTCCGGGAGGGGAGTGACCTCCCCGAGCCGCAGCCCGGTGACGGCCTCGTACTCCCAGTCGGCGCCGGGCCCCTGCGGCCAGAACATGGTCGCGGGGGAGGGCCACCGCGGGTCCCACGGCTGTTCCGCCTCCGCGATCAGCACCCACTCGCGCCCCTGTCCGGAACCGGAACCGGAGCCGGCGAGGGGCGACAGGGCGAGCCGGGCCCGTATGGTCACCTCACCGGGCACCAGCCAGCGGGCCTCGAAGACCTTCTCGCCGCCGGGGCCGGTGTGCTCCGGTTCGAGGTGGTCGTGGATGACGCCGTCGGCCTTGAGCTGCTTCAGGCGGCGCCGCACGACGTCCTCCGCAGCGGGTCCGGTGTGGCGGCCGCGGGCCGGCCACACCGTGGGCGGGCTCGCGGGGCGGGGGGAGGGAGAGTTCGACATGAGCCAATCTGAGAGCGGGGACGGCGGTCGCGTTCAGTATCGCCAAGCCGGATCATGCCGGGTCGCGCGGGGTCGGTGTCCGTCCCACCGCGGCGGCGGCGCCGGGCGCCCACGGCCGTGCGCGTGCCGTGGCGGGGCGTTCTCCGTGGTCAGCCGGTCCGGGCGGAGGCCCGGCCGGCCCCGGTCGGCCGGTCGCTGACGTCCACGGCGAGTCCCCGGAGGGCGGCGGCACGGCGTTGACGCGGGCGCCGAAGCCGGGAGCTCCGGCAGGGCCGACGCCCTCCTGCCGCGGGGCCCCCTTCGTCCGGCCACGGTCCGTCACCTCCCCCTGCGACGCGTTACCCCGTGCCGCCTTCCCCATTCGGAGCATGTCACGCCCTGTGAGGCTGACAGTCCTACTGCATTCGGCGGTGAAACGATGTTCTGCGGCGCCCGGGACCCTCACCGTGGGAGCGCCCGTGTTCTTCGAGCGACAGGAGTTCTCCATGAGGATCAGAATGACGGCTGCCGCGGCCCTGGCCGGTGCGGCCCTGATGACGTGCGCGGGAACCGCCGCGGCCGACGCCGGCGCGACCGGTACCGCCAGCAACAGCCCCGGGGTGCTCTCCGGCAACGTCATCCAGGTCCCCCTCGACCTCGGCCTCAACCTGTGCGGCAACTCGGTCAACCTGATCGGCCTGCTCAACCCCACCGCCGCGAACGTGTGCGCGAACAGCTAGGGCGACCCCTGGCGGGGCGGTGCGCGTCCGGCGCACCGCTTCCCGTGAAGCGGAACGAGCCGTGCCCGGCCAGGGGCACGGCTCGTTCCGCCTGGGCTCCGGACAGGGCTCGCCGTCCGCCGGCGGCCGACTGGGCGTGCCGGACTACGCGCCGCTCGCGCGGAGCATGTCCTCGCGTTCGACGATCTTCACGCGCTCGCGGCCCTGCGGCTCGCCCAGGGCCTTCTCGGCGGCGTCCAGCCGGTACCAGCCCTCCCACGTGGTGAAGCGGACGTTCCGCTCGGCGAGGAAGGCGTCGACGGCCTCCGGGGCGGGCGAGGCGGGGGTGTGCAGGCGCTCGTTCGCGAAGTCGTCCAGCAGGTTGGAGACCGTCTCGTTGGCGTCGCCCTTGGTGTGGCCGATGAGGCCCACGGGGCCGCGCCGGATCCACCCGGTGACGTACAGGGACTGCACGTGCTCGCCGGACTCGGCGACGATCCGGCCGCCCTCGTCCGGGACCGTGCCCGACTCCAGGTCCCAGGGCAGCTTGGGCAACTTGTCGGAGAGGTAGCCCACGGCGCGGTACACGGCCGTGACGTCCCAGTCCTTGAAGACGCCGGTGCCCTTGACGTTGCCGGTGCCGTCGAGCGCGGTGCGCTCGGTGCGCAGGCCGACGACCCTGCCGTCCTCGCCGAGGACCTCGGCCGGGGACTCGAAGAAGTGCAGGAACAGCTTGTGCGGCCGGTCACCGACGTCGCGGATGGCCCAGTTCTCCAGCGTCTTGGCGACCATGTCGGCCTGCTTGTTGCCGCGCCGGGTCGCGATGGAGCCCTCGTCGTAGTCGATGTCCTCGGGGTCGACGATGACCTCGATCGACGGGGAGTGGTCCAGTTCCCGTAGCTCCATCGGGCTGAACTTCGCCTGCGCCGGGCCCCGGCGGCCGAACACGTGGATCTCCACCGCCTCGTTGGCCTTCAGACCCTCGTGCACGTTCGGCGGGATCTCGGTCGGCAGCAGCTCGTCGGCCGTCTTCGCCAGGAAGCGGGCCACGTCGAGGGCGACGTTGCCGACCCCGAGCACGGCGACCTTCCGCGCCGTCAGCGGCCAGGTGCGCGGCACGTCCGGGTGCCCGTCGTACCAGGAGACGAAGTCCGCGGCGCCGTACGAGCCGTCCAGCTCGATGCCGGGTATGGACAGTGCCCGGTCGGCCGTCGCGCCGGTGGAGAAGATCACGGCGTCGTAGAACGCGCGCAGGTCGTCCAGGTTGATGTCGCCCGGGTAGTCGACGTTGCCGAAGAGCCGGATCTGCGGCTTGTCGAGCACCTGGTGGAGGGCCGTGACGATGCCCTTGATGCGGGGGTGGTCGGGGGCGACTCCGTAGCGGATCAGGCCGAACGGGGCCGGCATGCGCTCGAAGAGGTCGATGGACACGCCCGGCTCGGTGGCCACGTCGGACTTGAGGAGGGCATCGGCGGCGTAGATCCCGGCGGGGCCGGCTCCGACGATGGCTACCCGCAGGGGGCGGGGCATGATCAGGTTCCCTTCGAGCGAGGATGGTCGACTCGTCGGCAACCTTAAACTAAGGCAAACCTAAGTTGGTACGCGGGTCCGGTCTATGGACCCATAAAGTCGATTTATGGCTTGCTCGACGGCAGGACGGCACGGCGCCGGTCGGGCATGGTGGACCTGTGATCGAGTTGGCTGCGTGCTTCGCCGTCATGGGAGCCGCCAGCAACGCCATGGGCACGGCCTTCCAGCGCAAAGCGGCCTCCACCGTCGCGCGCGGCGGTGGACTGCGCCTGCTGCTCGCCCTGGCGCGCCGCCCCGCCTGGCTGGCGGGCATCGGCGGGGTGATGGGGGCCGCCCTCTTCCAGGCCCTCGCGCTGGTGAACGGCCCGATGGCGCTGGTGCAGCCCCTGTTCATCCTGGAACTGCCCTTCGCCCTGCTCATCGCCGCTCCCCTGATGCACCGCAGGCTGCCCCTTGCGGGCTGGTGGGGAGTGGCGGGCATGGTCGGCGGGCTCACGCTGGTCCTGGTCTCGGCCGCGCCCTCCGGGGCCCGGGACCAGGCGTCCATGGTGCGGTGGGTCCCGGCCCTGATGGTGTGTCTGGGAGCGATGGCGGCGGCGGTGGTCCTCGCCCGGCCGGGACGCCCCTCCCTGTTCCGCGCCGCCGTGCTGGCCGCGGCCGCCGCCATCGGCAACGCCCTGACCGCCGCCCTGCTGAAGTCGGCTGCCGGCACCATGGACAGCTCCGGCTTCGCGGTCTTCCTCACCACCTGGCAGACATACGGTTTCGCCCTCACCGGGATCGGTGCCCTGTTGCTGCTGGAGAACTCCCTCCAGGCCGGCTCGCTGGCCGCCTCGCAGCCGGCGCTGACGCTCGGCGACGCGACGGTGAGCCTGCTGCTGGGCGTCACGCTCTTCGGTGAGCAGATCCGTGCGGGCTGGTGGCTCCTGCCGGAGCTGGTCGGTGCCGGGCTGATCCTGTGGGGCGTCCTACGCCTCATCCACGTGGTCCCGCACGCCCAGCAGACCCTGGTCGGCGGCGGCCGCGCGACCGGCAGCCCCGCCCCACCCGGGCGCGCGTCCGGGAGCTAGGGGCCGGACGTGGTTCAGCGGGTGGTCAGCAGGCCCTGCCGCAGCCGGCCCAGCAGGCGGTTGAGCAGGCGGGACACATGCATCTGGGAGATGCCCAGGCGCTCCCCGATCTGTGCCTGGGTGAGTTCCTCGACGAACCGCATGTGGATGATCAGCCGGTCCCGTTCCTCGAGTTCCGCGAGCAGCGGAGCCAGGCTGTGGATGTCCTCCACGAGTTCCATGCCGGTGTCCTCGGTGCCGATGAAGTCGGCGAGGACGTTCTCGCCCTCCTCGCTGCCGCTGACGGCGGCGTCGAGGGAGGAGGAGGTGTAGCCGTTGGAGGCCACCATCGCGTCGAGGACCTCCTGCTCGGGCAGGTTCATCAGCTCCGCGAGCTCCGCGGTCGTGGGCTTGCGGCCCAGCCGGCTGCCGAGCTCCTCGGTGGCCTTGGCCAGCTCGACGCGGGCCTCCTGCAACCGGCGCGGGACGTGCACGGCCCAGGAGGTGTCACGGAAGAAACGCTTGATCTCACCGACGATGTACGGCACGGCGAAGGACGTGAACTCCACCTCGCGGGCGAGCTCGAACCGGTCGATCGCCTTGATCAGCCCGATCATGCCGACCTGTGCGATGTCCTCCATCTCCTGCGGTCCCCGGCTGCGGAAGCGGCCGGCCGCGTACCGGACCAGGGACATGTTCATCTCGATCAGCGTGTTGCGGGCGTACTGGTGCTCGGGCGTGCCCTCCTCCAGCCTCGCCAGCCGTTCGAAGAACAGGCGTGACAGGGCCCGTGCGTCGGTGGGCGCGACCTTGGAGGGGTCGGCCACCTCCGGCAGCTCCGTACGAGCCCGAGTCGCCTTCGCCTCCGTGGTCACCGCCATCGTGCGGCCCTCCCTCTCAGCCGGAACATCCTCAGTACGCGTCCACCTTGTTGATCAAGGCGGACGCGTCAGTGCCTACCCCAGTGCGTAAACCTCACACCCACATATTTCCTCCTCCCGCGCCGACGCGCCTGCCGAGCCGCGGTGGGAGAGGCCTTCCGGGGGTGGTGCCGCCCGGGTGCGGCACGGCCGGGCCGGCTCACGGGAAGCGCCGGGCGATCTCCTCCGGACCGTCGGACAGGGGTGTGTCGTCCGGGACGTACAGCCGCAGGCCGGCGACGGGTTTTGAGCCAGCGGATCGCGTCAACGGAGACTGTATGGGCCGGCCGTGGGGAACGGGCGGCGGCCGGGGTACGCGAACGGCAGCCGTTGGAGATGCGGGGCCGCACCCCGCGGTCGGGCCCGCGCCGCGAACGTGCGTGGCGGGGAAGGCGACCGGAGCGCGCGGATTCCGACCGCCGGTGCGTGCTTCGGCGTCAACCGGGAGGAGCCTTCGTTGAACGAGGAGCCTTCGTTGAACGAGGAGCCTTCGTGACCAGGGACGCGCGGGCAGGCGGACGCACCGGCGATACGGCGGGACGCGATCCGAGGCGCTGGAAGGCCCTGTGGGTCACGCTCGCCACCGGATTCATGAGCCTGCTCGACGTGACGATCGTGGCCGTGGCGCTGCCGTCGATGCAGCGGGACCTGAGCGCTTCGCCGGCCGCTGTGCAGTGGGTCGTCTCCGGCTACGCCCTGTCGTTCGCCCTCGTCCTGGTCCCGGCGGGCCGGCTCGGCGACGCCATGGGACGGCGCAGGATCTTCCTGTGGTCCCTGGCCGGCTTCGTGGTCTGCAGCGCCGGAGCGGGCGCCGCGCCCACGATCGCCTGGCTCGTCGTGGCCCGGATCGCGCAGGGCGCCTGCGCGGGCTGCCTCGCCCCGCAGAACTCGGCGCTGATCCAGCAGATGTTCCGCGGGGCCGAGCGAGGCCGCGCCTTCGGCCTCTTCGGCGCCACGGTCGGCATCTCCAGCGCGGTGGGACCCGTCACCGGAGGCCTGATCCTGGCACTGGCGCACGGCACCCAGGGATGGCGCTGGATCTTCTACGTCAACGTGCCGATCGGCGCGGTCGCGCTGCTGCTGGGCCTCCGGCTGCTGCCCCGCGTGGCGCGCGGCCGCCGGGAGAGCCTGGACCTGCCGGGCGTGGTCCTGCTGGGCGCCGGGGTGCTGGGGCTGATGCTGCCCCTGGTGTTCGCCGACAGCGGGGGACTGCGCCGGCTGTGGTGGCTGTTCCCGGTGGGGCTGGCACTCCTGGCGGCCTTCGCCCGCTGGGAGCGTTGGGTCGCGGTGCGCGACGGCCGGCCGCTGCTGGACCCACGGCTGCTGACCTGCACGCGCGGCTACGCGGCGGGCACGTCGCTGGGCGCGCTGTACTTCGTGGGGTTCAGCGGGGTGTGGCTGGTGTTCGCCCTGTTCTTCCAGGACGGCCTCGGCTACGAACCGCTGGACTCCGGTCTCGCGGTGACCCCGTTCGCCATCGGTTCGGCGGCCGCGGCGGTGGTCTCGGGCCGGCTGGTGGAGCGGTTCGGGCGGCTGCTGACCCTCTGGGGGCTGGTCACCGTCGTCATCGGGCTGGGGGCCACCGCGCTGATCCTGCGGTCGGCTCCGCCGGGCGCGGAGGCGTGGTGGGCCGCGCCCGCCCTGTTCGTGGGCGGAGTGGGCAGCGGCTGCGTCATCTCCCCGAACGTGACCATGACGCTGAGTGACGTGCCGGTGCGGATGGCCGGGGCCGCGGGCGGCGCCCTGCAGACCGGGCAGCGGCTCGGGGGCGCGGTGGGCACGGCGGCCCTGCCGGGCCTCTTCTACATGGTGCTCGCGGCGAACGGCAAGGACTACCACGATGCCGTCGCCCTCGCCGTGGGCTGCGCCCTCGTGGCCCTGCTGGGGGCCCTGGCGCTCGCCGTCCTCGACCTCCGCCGCGACCGGCACCCCCGCGGCCGGCGCGATGCGCGCGGAGTCCGCGCCGAGCACACCCGTGCGGGCCACGGCTGACACAAGCCGGTCACTCGTCGTGATCGGGAGGTTTGCCCGCCGCCCCGCCGAGCACCCGGAAGGTGACACCGACAGCGATGTGCTTGGAGTGAGCGACAGTGGCTGGTGACCAGAAGGGCAAGGCCAAGAAGGAACAGATGAAGGGCAAGGCCAAGGAGACGGTCGGCCGCGCGGTGGGCAACGAGAAGATGACCGCCGAGGGGCAGGCCGAGAAGGCCAAGGGCAACGCCCGCCAGGCCAAGGAGAAGACGAAGGACGTCTTCAAGGGTTGACCCCCGGCCGACGAGGGCGACGACCCGAGCGCCCTCAGCGGGACCCCTGCTCGCCGAGCGAGGGTCCCGCCGACGTCTTCCCGGGCAGTGGGGCCGGGCGCAGGGACCCTTCGTCGGGCAGCCGGTGACGGCCGCGGAGTGCCGAGGCCACCGCGGAGACGAGGGCCATTGCGGCGGCGACGCCGAAGACGATGGTCAGACCGTGGTGGAAGGGCCCGGAGACCAGCTGCGGGAAGAACGTGTGCCCGGTCAGGGCCTGCTGCTGCGCCGCGGACAGCCGATCGAGCGTTCCGCTCGGTCCGAGCAGGTGCTGTACGGGGTTGTCGCCGAGGAACGTGGCGAACAGCGTGCTCACCGGCGGCAGCGAGGCTGCGGCCGCCGGGACGCCGTGCGCCCGCAGCCCGTCGCCCAACGCCGACGGCAGGGAGGATGCGAGCCCCGAGATCATCAGCGAGAAGAACACGCCGATGGACACGCGGTGCCGGAGTTCTGGAAGGTGGAGCGCATGCCCGAGGCCACGCCCCGGGACTCCGGCGGCACGCTGCCCATGATCGACGATGCAAGCGTCGGTAATCGTTGGGCCATTCACGCACATGGGCCGCGGTCAGCGGCACGTGGCCGCGGGTCCCTTGCCCCCGAGTGGCATCGCGGGTGCGGATCAGCGGTCCCGGAAGACCTCCGCGGCCTGGAGCCTGCGCAGTTCCTCGACGACGCGCCGCTGCCGCCGGGCCCGTTCGAGCAGGTCGTCGAGTTGCTGCCGGTCCAGGCGCGTGTCGCGGTCGGCGAGCCCGCGCAGGACCTCCCAGACGCAGGCCTTGCCCTGCACGCCCATCTGCAGCAGCTCCAGCTCCAGCAGGGAGGTCAGCGGAGAACGCCGGATCAGGCCGCCGTTGCTCTTCAGCCGCGCGGCCCGTTCGCCGAGGCGGCCGGCGTACACCTTGTAGCGCCGTACGGGGATCCGGAGCCGGCGCATGATCTCCAGCAGGCTCCTGCGGTCCTCGGCGATCTCGGCCGCGATCGGGCCCATCGCGTCGCCGATCTCCGAGCCCCGGTACGCCACGGCGAGGTGGCGGGAGCGGTCCGTACCCGCGGTGGCGCCCGCCAGGTGGTCGTTGAGATAGATCCCGAGCAGGTCGTGACCGGACTGCCCGGTGAACACCGGAAGGCGGCCCCCGGCGCGGGCGTTCTCTTTCATCGCGTGTCCTCCTCGTCGCGGGAGCCTCGGACCTCGCCGTTCAGCCGCGGCCCTCGCCGTTCATGCGCCGTTCCGGGCGGGCAGCTTGGCGCGCAGGCCGCCGACCGCGGCGGCCGGGCGTGCGGTGGCCCGTACCGAGCGGCGCACCAGCCGCGCTTCGCGCCGCAGTTCGTGGGCCGTGTGACGGCCGCGCCACAGCAGGGACGGCGCGCCGCCGGTGTCGTCGGCCGCGATCAGCAGACCGCCCAGCATGGACAGGTTCTTCAGGAAGTGGATGCGCTGCTGGACGCGCCCGACGTCGTCCTCCGCCTCCCAGAAGCGGTGTCCGGCCAGGGTGGTGGGCACCAGCGTCGCGGCCAGGGCCACGGCCGACAGCCGCGGAAACCGCCCCATGCCGAGCAGCACGCCCGCCACGACCTGGACGCCGCCGCTGAGCCGCACGACCTGCTCGGTGCGGTCCGGCAGCACCGCCACCCGCTCGGTGATCGGCCGTACGACGGGTTCGGCGGCCGTCGCCACCGCCTCGGGACTGCACAGGGAGTTCATGCCTCCGGCGACGAACATGGAGGCGAGCAGAGGACGACCGGCCACGCGCAGCAGACTCATGATCCTCTCCCAGGAGTGAGGGGGTGAGGGGAGTGAGGGGGTGAGGGAGTGAGGGGGTGAGGGGTGTGACAGGTGTGTGCGGCGTCAGCCCGGGTTCCCGGGCCACGCGAGGACAATCGGGCCGGGCGTGACCCGCGTCCGCTCGGCGGTGTGCCGGCGCCCGACGCGGGAACCCGGCGGCAGTCCAGCGGTACGACCCGCAATGCCCAGCAGCAAGGAGCCCCGCCATGGGACACGGCGGAGACGTCATCCGTGAACTGACCACCGACCACCGCGAAGTGGAGGAGATCTTCGCGCAGATGGAGGCCCTCCCGGCGGGGAACGCGCGGCGCAAGGACCTCGCCGACCAGGCCACCATCGAACTGGTCCGCCACTCCGTGGCCGAGGAGATGTACCTGTACCCGGCGGTGCGTCACCACGTCCGGGACGGCGACGCGATCGCGGACCGGGAGATCGAGGACCACGCGGAGGCCGAGCGGACCATGAAGGACCTGGAGGGCCTCGGCGCGGACGACCCGCGGTTCGACGAGCTCGTCGGCCGTCTGATGCGGGAGATCCGCGAGCACGTCACCGACGAGGAACAGAACCTCTTCCCCCTGCTGCGGGAGGCCACCGGGCCCGAGGACCTGGAGCAGCTCGGCGAGAAGGTGCGCTCGGCGAAGAAGACCGCACCGACCCGGCCGCACCCCGCCGCTCCGGACAGGCCGCCCGTGAACAAGCTCCTCGCGCCCGGCGCGGGACTGGTCGACCGGATCCGGGACTCCGTGACCGGACGCGGCAAGACCGACTGAGGGCAGGCGCCGGTCCGGCAGCGCGCAGCCGACCGGCAACGCGCGACCACCTCGCTCGCGGGGCCGTCAGGACCGTCACCGGCCGACGGCCCCGCGGTCATGCCCGTATGCGCGCCTGTGCCACGGGCGCACCCGGGGGCCGTAACCACGGCCCGTACCCGAGGTCCGTACCCGGCGGTCCAGGTCCGCCGCGTCCGCGGTCGTCGCGCCCGGTGTGCGCGGGCCGTGCGGACCCCCGCCGCAGCCGCTACCTTCGACGAAGGCGCGTCGGAATCCGCGGGGAGGGCCCGTTCACCCCCAGGGAGGCGATGTGAGCCCGCACCACGCACAGGAGCACACGGGGGACACGGGACACGCGGGGGCGGAGCGCACGGGAAAGGGCTCCGGGCACGGCGGCCCGGCCCGCAGGCAGTTCCTCGGCCTGTGCGCCGGGGCCGGACTGGGCGCGGCGGCCGTCGCCTGCGACCACACGTCCGCGAAGAGGCCGTCCCCCGCGGCGGACAGCCGCCGCCCGGAGGCGGACCGGGACCGCCCGGGGACCCGGGACTGGCGGATCGGCTCCCTCGGCCCGCCGGACGCGGTGGCCGGCTACACCGACCGGACCAGCGTCACCCCGGGCCAGGAGTGCGGCCTGCACGTGTCGACCACGGCGTCCTCCTTCCGCGTCTCCGCCTTCCGCGTCGGCTGGTACGGCGGCAGCCACGCCCGGCTCGTGTGGCGCTCCGGTCCGGTGCGCGGACGCGCACAGCCGGCCGCCCGGACGCTGTCGGCCACCCGCACCGTCCGCGCCGACTGGCCGCGCACCCTGGCCTTCGGCACCGAGGGCTGGCCCGAAGGTGCCTACCTGCTGCGCCTCGACGCGGACCACGGCCATCAGCGGTACGTCCCGCTCATCGTGCGCTCCACGCAGGGCGCCGGCCGCACCGTACTCCTGCACGCCCCGGCGACCTGGCAGGCGTACAACCGCTGGGGCGGCTCCAGCCTGTACTCCGGCGCCTCCGGCGCGTACGCGACCCGCTCCCTGGCCGTCACCTTCGACCGGCCCTACGACGCGAACGGCGCCGAGAAGTTCCTGGTGTACGAATGGGCGGCCGTGGTCCTCGCCGAACGCCTGGGCATACCCCTCGCGTACACCACCGGAACCGATCTGCACCACGACCCCGGCGTGCTGCGCGGCGCCACCGCGATCGTCTGCCTGGGCCACGACGAATACTGGACGCCCGAGCAGCGCAGGCATGTCGCCGAGGCCCGCGACGCGGGCACCAACGTGGCCTTCCTGGGCGCCAACACCTGCTTCCGCCGGGTCCGCCTGGAAGGGGGCGGGGCGGAGGCAGGACGCACCGTGGTCTGCTACAAGTCCTCCTACCGGGACGACCCCTGCTATCCGTCCCGCCCGGCCCTGGTCACCACCGACTTCCGGCAGGTCCCGGGTGCCGACCCCGAGTCGTCCCTCACCGGGGTCCTGTACGAGGGCTATCCGGTGGACGCCCCTTACGTCGTGCACGCGGCGGACCACTGGCTGTACGGGGGAACGGGAGCCCGCTCCGGCGAGAGCTTCGACCATCTGGTCGGAGTGGAGTACGACCGGGTCACCCCCGGCTCGCCCGTGCCCGAACCGCTGGAGATCACCGCGCACTCGCCGCTGGTGTGCGCCGGCTCCCGCAGCCACAGCGACTCGGCGTACTACACGGTGCCCGGCGGAGCGGGCGTCTTCGCGACCGGCACCATGCGCTGGGTGGAGGCGCTGATGGCCGGCACCCCCGAAGGGGGCCGCGACCACGGCATGGATGCCCGCACCCGGGCCTTCGTCACCCGTACCACGGAGAACCTGCTGCGCGCCTTCGCCGAGGGCCCCGCCGCCCGGCACCGGCCGACACCCCGTCCCAACACGCGGCAGGTGTACGGGACGCCGGGGTGATCCGGCTTTTCCGGCCGTACGGGTCAGTGGGCCGCCAGGGCCGCCTCCAGGGTGGGGTAGCAGGGTATGAGCGTGTCCAAGCCGACGAGTTGGAGCACGCGCAGGACCGCCTCCTGCGGTGCGGCCAGGCGCAGCCGGGTGCCGCCCGCCTGTGCGGCCTGGTAGGCGGCGATGAGGGCGTTGATGCCGCTGGAGTCCATGAAGGTCACGTCACGGAGGTCGACCACCGTGCCGGGCGCGGTCTCGGGGCAGGACAGCAGGGCGTCACGAAGCTGTGCGCTGCAGTCGAGGTCGACCTCTCCGGCCAGGGCCACGACACAGCTCCCGTCCTCGGCCGTGGTACGCGTGATCAGCAGCCGCTCGGGCACCGCCGGTCCCTCGGTCTCTGCCACACTGCCCTCACTTCTCGTGAACATCCGGCCATGGTCAGGGGGGTGTTGGCCATGATGTTAGGGCTTTGTGAAGCCCGTGGTGAGTGGACGTTCGGGGAGTCCGGCGGGCATCGACCCTCCCAGGCCCGGTGCACCACCCCTCACCTCGGTAAAGAATCCGCTCCGGCAGTCCCGGCACCGCGGGTCGCTACCCGCCGATGCCTGCCCTCGATGCTGGGATGAATCCGGCAGAACGGGAGAAAGGGGTCGCGGTGGAAGGCGAGTTGGTGTCGGGCCCCGGGAGTGCCGCGACGGACCGCTTCGCACTGGCCCGGCGGGCGGTCGCCGCGATCGGCACGACCCTCGACGACCGCAGGACGGCGGCCGAACTCGCCGCCTTCCTGGTCGACGAGCTGTGCGACTCCGCGACCGTCGATCTCTACGGCCCGCAGGAGGGCCACCGTGAACCGGGCGAGTCCCTGCGCTCCGCCGCCGTGGCCGGGCGGCGCGACCTCCTCGACAGCCTGGAGAAGGCCCCGCGCGATCAGGTCTCCGTCCGCGCCCTGGACGCGGGCCACCCGATCACGGCCTCGTCCACTCACGGCAGCGCGGCCCTGGTGACCCTCTCGGTGCCGCTGCTGGCCTGGGACCGGGTCTACGGGGTCGTGCTCGTCCTGCGGGCCGGCCGGCCCTTCGACGACCACGAGACGGCGGCCGTCCACTACGCGGCACGGCTGGCCGCCGCGCACATGCGGCACGCGGAGGAGCAGCGCGAGGCAGGCCCGAGGGTGTGGGACCTGCGGAAGGTGCTGCCGGCCGACCCGGAGCGTACGCACCCCGACGTGGACCTGGCGGCCCGTCACGTGCCCTGCGGCACGGGCGGGCGCGTGGGCGGCGACTGGTACGAGACGCTGCACCTGCATTCCGGCCGCGTCCTGCTGGTCGTCGGTGACGTGATGGGCCACGGTCTGGACGCTGCGGTCGACATGAACGCCTATCGCTCGACCTTGCGGTGCGTCGCCTCCACCGATCTCGCGCCGCACGGCATCCTGCGCAGGCTGGACGCCATGATGTCCGCGGAGAGCGGCCGCCGCCCGGCGACCTGTCTGCTGGCCCTGCTGGACCCGGCGGACGGCACGGCCCTGTTCGCGAGCGCGGGGCACCTGCCGCCGGTCCTCTTCCACCACGACGGCACGGCCGGGCCGGTCCCGCTGCGGGTGGGCCCCCCGATCGGCACCGGACCCGGCACCGGGCTCGCCGCCCACGAGGCGACGCGGCTGCCCCTCGCACCGGACGACACCCTGGTCATGTTCACCTACGGGCTGATCGAGCGGCGCGGCGAGGACATCGACACCTCGCTCGCCCGGCTCTCGGGCCTGCGGACGGGGCCCGGTACGGACGCCGGCGAACTCCTGGACGGCATCCTCGGCGAATTCCTGTGCGCCCCGGGCTCCGGCCAGACGGACGACGATGTCGCGGTTCTCGCGGCCCGCTTACGCCCTCGCCCGTGAGAAGCCCGGCCGTGGCCATGGTGCAGCTGAAGAGGACCCCCGCCGGCCGGGAACAGCTCAGCCGGCATCCGGCGGCTCTGCTTCTGTCGGTGCGTCACGGCTCACGGCCAACGACCAACGCACCGCTGGGGGCGCCTCGACGGCCACGATCCCGCTGCGCTCCACCCCGGAGACGGCGAACTCGTTGGAGATGGTGCTGACCTGGTCAGCACCACACTCCAGGGGGAAGAAGACGTGCACGGGCTTCACCGTCACAGTGATCTTCCCCTGGCCCTGACAGCTCACCGCGATGGTGAGAGCGTCACCTTTCTTGCCCTGGCTGTAGGGAACGGCGGCGTTCCCCGTCGTCACCTTCTGGCGGCCGGCGAGTGATGCGCCCGGGTCCAGCTCCGGCGGCTTCCGCAGGGAGGACTGCGTGGTGTCGGCCACGGTGCCGGCCGCTGCCGGGCCCGGCGTCGTGGAGGCCTGGGGCCGCGTGGGCTGCCCGGCGTCCGAATGATCCGTGGTGCACGCGGAGACGGACAGGAGCACCGCGGCACACGCGATGCTCACCACCGCACGGGTTCGGCAAGACATATCAGCTCTCCGAGACAGCCCAGCCGTCGTAATGCGGCGTGTGGATGATGACGTTGCTTCGCTGTCCGGCCGGCAGCTGTCGAGATCATGTCAGCACTGAAGGCCCACCACCAGCCTTCCGTCTCCTTTCTGAGCAAGACCTGAGCTGGGCCGATCAACCTGCCGCCGCCGTGAGCGCGGTCCCTCGGCGGTCGCGCTCGCGGCGGCCGGCCGGTCAGGACAGTGCCAGCATGAGTGCGGCCGCCACGGTGAGGGCCGCCAGAGGCAGCATGACCAGGCGTGCGCGTTCCCACCAGGCCGGCCAGCCGACGCCGCTCCAGTGCCAGGGGCGATCGACGCGGAGCCCGGCGTCCGGAACGGAGAGGGCCCGGCCGGAGCCGAGCAGCGAGCGGCACCAGGGGCATTCGCCGTCCTCCCACGCTTCCATGCCGCGCTCAACGACACCCCCGGGGCCGGGCAACGCCCACGCCCACCATCGTGATGCCGCCGTCACCGAGCCGTGAGCAAGCGGTGCCCCGGGCAGTCCGGGCCGGGCCCCGGGGAACGGCCCGGCCCCTCCCTCGTCCGGACTCACAGGCCCGGGAGCCCGCGCGGCACCGGCACCGCGGGGACCGCGGGCACGACCCGCGCCGCCTCTTCTGGCGGCGGCTCCTCGGAACCGACGCCCCAAGGCCGCAGCAACGGCGTGACAGGCTCCCGCCCCGCGGACGCCCCGGCCGTTGGCGGCGCGCCGGCGTCCGCGAAGGACGCCCACTGCACTCCGGACGGTTCGGGCGCGTGCCGCCCGGTGGCCCGCGGTGGTGCCAGGTCCACGGCGCGGGGTGGCGAGTGGACCGGTGACTGGTTCGACGGCCCGCCGGTCGGTTCCGCGTAGGGCTGTTCCGCGGGGAGGTGGCCGGGCGAGCGCGGCACGACCCCAGAAGTGCTCTCCATGCCGGAGCAAACGGTGCTTGCGCCGCTTGCGTACGCCTCCTGCCGCAACCCCTCACCACATCAGGTGAGGACACCGCTCGAACGGCCGCTTCCGCTCATGCGACAAGCAGTCCAGGGCGGCGGCCCGAGAGGCCTCCCCGGCCCCCCGTCAGTTCTTCCCGGGGGTCAGCTCGGCCAGCAGCAGTGTCCGGTCGTCCGTGACGTCGTCGGCGCCGTCGTGACCGGAGTCGGCCAGCAGCCGCCGGCACAGCGACGGCAGGGCGTCCGGGTGCGCGGCGTCCGGTACGTCGTCGGTCCCGGCGTCCAGGGCGTCGGCGAGACGCGAGATGCCCTGGTCGATGTCATGGATGCGGGACTCGACCAGGCCGTCGCTGTAGAGCAGCAGCAGGGTCGGCTCGGACAGGTGGAGCACGGTCGGCTCGTAGGGGCTCGTGGCCAGCCCCAGAGGGAGACCGGCGGAGGCGAGGGCGACCGGCGCCGCCGGCCGGCCGGGACCGCGGATCAGGGGCGGTGGATGGCCGGCGCCGACGAACGTGCAGGTGTGCAGTTCCGCGTCCCACTCCGCGTAGATGCAGGTGGCGAAGGAGGCGCCGGGCGTCGTGCCGGCGACGGCGTCCAGCCGGTCCATGAGCTCGGCCGGGCTGATGTCGAGCGCCGCGAGGGTACGGACGGCGGTGCGCAACTGGATCATGGCCACGGCGGACTCCGGCCCGTGGCCCATGGCATCGCCCACGATCATGGCCAGTCGCCGGTCCCCTCGGGGCAGCACGTCGTACCAGTCGCCGCCGATGACGTTGTCCTGCCCGGCGGGCCGGTAGCCGTGCGCGACCCGGCAGCTCTGGAAGGCCTGCCCGGTCTCCGGGAGCAGGCTGCGGCGGATGGCCAGCGCCGTGCGGCGTTCGCGTTCGTAGCGGCGGGCGTTGTCGAGGGCGACGCAGGCCCGGGTGCCGAGCGACTCCACCGCCACCGTCTCGCCGCGGGTGAAGGGGTCCTTGCCCGCACCGCGTGTGCAGGCGATGAAGCCGACCGCCGCGCCGCGCAGCCGCAGCGGGACGATGAGGAACGAGGCGCTGCGCAGCAGGGCGTCCACCCCGGCGTCGTCCGGGTCGGTGCTGCGCAGCCTCTCGAAGGTATGCCGGTCGACGCCGTCGAGCAACTGGGTCTGTCCGGTCGCCACCGCACGCGCGTACGGCGTGTGGCGGGGGAAGACCAGCACCTCCCCGACCGGCAGCAGGTGCTCCCAGTCCTCCGAGGTGTCCGACCCTATGCGCAGGGCGAGCCGCCGCGCCTCGATCTGCGGCGGGTCGGCCGCCGTGCGCGAGTGTTCCTCCAGCAGCCAGCGCTGGAGCAGGTATACCGAGGCCGCGTCGCAGAAACCCGGGGCGAGCGCGTGCACGACATGACGGCCGGTCAGGTGCAGGTCGAGCTCGGAGCCGATGGCGTCGGCCGCGGGGGAGAAGTACGAACGGCGGCGGAGCGGCCCTGTGGGGGGTGGATCTGCGGGCCGGCTGCGTTCTGTGTTCCGCAGGATCGTGTGCCTTCCGGGTGGGGCCGGTGGGCCGGAGGTCCGGTGGCGCGGGGACGGACAGGCCGGTCGGACCGGTCGGGCGGTATCGCGTCGTATGCCACTGGCAACTTATATGATGCATCGTCAAGGTCATTTAATAGTAGGAGAGTTGGTCATGCGGGACGGAGACGGACTGCCGCGGGGCGTGGATCCGGGCAAGGCCAGCGTGGCCCGGATGTACGACGCCATGCTGGGCGGCGAGCACAACTTCGCCATAGACCGGGAGGCGGTGGCCGCCTTCACGGCGATCGATCCCCAGGTGCGCACCCTGGCCCGCGCCAACCGCGCCTTCCTGGGCCGCGCCGTGCGATTCCTCGTGGACGCCGGGGTGCGCCAGTTCATCGACCTCGGCTCCGGGATCCCCACCCAGGGCAATGTGCACGAGGTCGCCCAGGCCGCCAGCCCCGGCGCCAAGGTGGTGTACGTGGACAACGACCCGGTCGCGGTCGCCCACAGCGAGGCCCTGCTCGCCGACAACCCGGACGCGGCGATCGTGGCCGCCGACATCCGTGATCCCGCGGGGGTACTCTCCGCGCCGCAGGTGCGCAAGCTCATCGACTTCGAGGAGCCCGTCGCCGTCCTGATGATCACGATCCTGCACTTCGTCACACCGCAGGAGGACCCGGGCGGCATCGTGGCCGCCTTCCGGGACGCGCTGCCCGCGGACAGCTGGCTGGCCCTGACCCACGCCACGGACGAGGACCGCCCGGACACGGCCGCGGCCGTCGGGCAGCTGTACCGCGACCGGGCGACCTCGCCGGTCACGGCACGCTCCCACGACGAGATCAAGTCCCTCTTCGACGGCTTCGACCTGGCGGAGCCGGGGCTGGTCTACGTCCCGCTGTGGCGCCCGGACCGGGACGAGGAGATCCCGGAGGACCCGTCCCAGTTCTGGGTGTACGCCGGGGTGGGCCGCAAGGACGCGTGAACGGCGGGTGGGGAGGCTCCGGCTTCCCGGACCTCCCCACCCGTGACGGCCGTGGCAGCCGTGACGACCGTGGCGGCTCAGGCCGGCCGTATCGCGCTGTGGATGGCCCGCGGACCCGCGAAGAAGATCGACTCCTCGCGTATCGACGCGCCCGGACTCGGGGCGTGGACCATGGTGCCGTTGCCCGCGTACAGGCCCACGTGGCTGACCTCGCCGTAGAAGAAGATCAGGTCCCCCGGCTCCAGTTCGGCGAGCTGGACCGCCGCGCCGGAGCCGACTTGTTCGTGGGTGGTACGGGGCAGGGCCACGCCGGCGGCCCGCCAGGCGGCCTGGGTGAGACTCGAGCAGTCGTAGGAGCCCGGACCGGTGGCTCCCCACACGCACGGCTTGCCGATCTGGGCGCGGGCGAAGGCCAGCGCCTTGGCGGCCTTCCGCTCGTAGGCCGAGACCGGGCTGTCGCCGACGCCGATGCCGGAGCCGGTGGCGGGGTCGGGGCTGGTGGCGGCTCCCACCTCCACCGCCGCTCCAGGGCCGCTGGCCTGGCTGGCGTCGAAGAGCGAGTTGCCGTCCAGCGGCGGGGTCGTGTCGAACAGTCCCGTGGCGTGCTGCTGCCACTGGGCCGCCTCCGGCTGAGGCGCGGGCCGGGGCTCCTCGGCCGGGCGCGCCCCTACGGCGGCGGGCGGTGGCGCGCTCTGCTGCGCGGCGTGCCGGGACAGCATCTCGCCGGCCCGGGCGAGCTTGTTCCGCATCTGCTCCTCGGCGGGCCGCTGCACCGCGGCCTGCCGGTGGCGGGCGACCGGGACACCCGCCCCGCCGACCGCCTCCCGCCCCGCCTCGGCCATGCCCGCAAACCCCGCGACGGGGCCCGCGGGCGGAGTCGCAGCGCTCGGGCTTCCGGTGCTGAGCACCTCCATGGCCCCGGTGGCCGACGCCTCCAAGGCTTCGGCGGATAGCGCCTCCATGGTGCCGGAGGGGGGTGCCTGCATGACGTCGGCGGGGAGGACTCCCATGGTGCCGGTGGGCGAGGTGGGTAGCACTCCCATGTTGCCGGTGGGGGGCGGCTGCATGATGCCGACGGGGAGGGCTCCCATGGTGCCGGTGGACGGCGCTTCCATGGTTCCCGTCGGGAGGACCCCTGTGGTCCCGTTCGGCAGCGAGTCCATGGTGCCGGTGGGCGGGGGCTGCATGGTCCTGCTGGGCAGTGCTCCCATGGTGCCGGTGGGCGGTGCCTGCATGGTGTCGGCGGGGAGGACTCCCATGGTGCCGGTGGGCGGCGGCTGCATGGTCCTGCTGGGCAGTACTTCCATGCTGCCGGTTGGTGGCGCCTGCATGACGTCGGCGGGGAGGACTCCCATGGTGTCCGTGGGCGGCTGCATCGTCCTGTTGGGGAGTACTTCCATGGTGCCGGTGGGCACCGGTCCCGCCGTCCCGGTGGCCGGCGGTTCCATGGAGCGGGCGGTCAGTTCCGCCACGGAGGAGACGGCCGCGGCCGCGGTGGGTGCGGCGGGCAACTCCGGTGGGGGCGTGGTGTCCCGTACCGCCGCCGGCAGTTCGGGTACCGGGCCCGCGGGGCCGGCGGTCAGCTCCGGCCGAGGCGCCCTGCCCGCCTCGAGGCCCAGTCCCTCGCGGACATCCGTCGGACGCCTACTCGACGCGGTGTCAGAGGAGTTGGCCGGATTGGGCATACGGTCCGGCGGCAGGACCGCGGGCATGGTCGGACCCAACTGGGCGCGCCCCACGTCGAACCACTTCCTGGCCACCCGGTCGAGCGCCGGATCCGATCCCCCGGAACCGCTCCAGGCAGCCGAACCGCGCCGCGTACGTGCGCTCTTGCTCATCGCGCGGGTGGCGTTGAAATTCCCCGTGGCGTTCTCCGCCTGGTCGTAGAGGCTGCTGATCCGCTGCTGGACCTCGGCGCGGCTGGGCCTGTCGTCGCTCGGTCGTTCCCGCGTCAAGAAAGGCGCACTCCTCCCATGGGCCGCCTACCGGTTCTGCTCTCGGCATCGGGCGGACGTTCTGTGGAAGGCGTGCCCTACGGCCCTTGTCCGGAGGGACAGTTGAGCCGCTTCATCCCGAGGTTGGTCGGTTCCCCGGCTCCGGCCGCTGTGGGGGCGTACCGGACTCGGCGGAGGTCGCACGATCCGACGCGACTCGCCGGAGGCAATCGTGCGGCCTGGTCGTCAACTTAGCGAACATGTGTGCCTGGTGTGAAGATTGAAGCGTGGAATGTCCGATACGTATTCGTGACCTTCCCCTGAGGTGCCTCACGCTCGTCCGGCCCGCGTTCCTTACGGAATGCGGACGTCCGAGGGCGGGGAGGGCTCGAGGGCGGCGTGGGTGTGGGGATGGTGTCAGGCTGGGGGCATGCAGGAGTCGTACGAGCCCACGGGTGCCGGGTCCGGCGAGCGGCGGCCGGCCGGGGCGGCGCGGGTGCTGGTCGTCGAGGACGATGCCACGGTCGCCGAGATCGTCTCCGGCTACCTGGGCCGCGAGGGCCATGTCGTCGACCGCGCCGGGGACGGGCCGACCGCGCTCGCCCGGGCGGCCGCCCACTGGCCGGACCTGGTCGTGCTCGACCTGATGCTGCCGGGCATGGACGGCCTCGAGGTGTGCCGCCGGATGCGCGGGCGCGGCCCGGTGCCGGTCATCATGCTCACCGCCCGCGGCGACGAGGACGACCGCATCCTGGGTCTGGAGGTCGGCGCCGACGACTACGTCACCAAGCCGTTCAGCCCCCGCGAGCTCGTCCTGCGGGTGGAGTCGGTGCTGCGCCGCACCCGGCCCGCCACCGCGCCGCGGCCGCTCGCCGCGGCCGGACTCGCCGTGGACCCGCCCGGCCGCCGCGCCACCAAGGACGGCGCCGAACTCGCGCTCACCCTCCGCGAGTTCGACCTGCTCTCCTTCTTCCTGCGCCACCCCGGCCGGGTGTTCAGCCGCGAGGACCTGATGCGCGAGGTGTGGGGGTGGGACTTCGGCGACCTCTCCACGGTCACCGTCCATGTCCGGCGGCTGCGCGGCAAGGTCGAGGACGACCCGGCCCGGCCCCGCCTCATCCAGACCGTGTGGGGCGTCGGCTACCGGTTCGACCCCACCGGACACGAGGGGAGCTGACGGTGCGCGACACCCTGTACATCGCCCTGTACGCCTTCCTCGGCGCCGCCGTGGCGGGTCTGGTCGGCGCGGGCGCGCTGCGGCTCATCCGGCGGCGCTCGCTGACGGCCTCGCTCGCCGTGGTCGCCGCCGTGGCGGTGGGTGCGATGCTGACCGGCACCCTGGCCGTGGCCCAGGCGATGTTCCTGTCCGCGCACGACCTGTCCGTCGTCACCACCGTCGTGGCGATGGCGGCGGTGGTGTCCCTGGCCACCGCGCTGCTCCTGGGCCGCTGGGTCGTCGCCCGCAGCCGCGAGCTCGCCCGCGCGGCCCGCTCCCTCGGCGACGGCGGCGGCTTCGCCGCGCCCCACGGTCCGGCGACCGCCGAACTTGAGTCGCTGAGCCGCGAGTTGGCGACCACCAGCGCCCGGCTCGCCGAGTCCAGGGAGCGCGAGCGCGCCCTGGAGACCTCCCGCCGGGAACTCGTCGCCTGGATCTCCCACGACCTGCGCACCCCGCTCGCCGGACTGCGCGCCATGTCCGAGGCGCTGGAGGACGGGGTGGCCGCCGATCCGGACCGCTACCTCCGGCAGATCCGCACCGAGGTGGAGCGCCTCAACGACATGGTGGGCGACCTGTTCGAGCTGTCCCGCATCCACGCCGGCTCCCTGGCCCTCACCCGCTCCCGGATCTCCGTGTACGACCTGGTCGGCGACGCCCTCGCCGGGGCGGATCCGCTGGCGAAGGAACTCGGCGTCCACCTCGTGGCCGACCACGTCGATCCGGTGCCGGTCGAGGTGGACGGCAAGGAGATGAGCCGCGTGCTGGGCAACCTGCTGGTGAACGCGATCCGCCGCACCCCCGCCGACGGCACGGTCGCGGTCGCCGCCGCACGGTCCCCGGGCGGGGTCGTCCTGTCGGTCACGGACGGCTGCGGCGGCATCCCCGAGGAGGACCTCCCGCGCGTCTTCGACACCGGCTGGCGCGGCACCAACGCCCGCACACCCCCGGGGGGAGCCGGCCTGGGCCTGGCCATCGTCCGCGGCATCGTCGAGGCCCACCAGGGCCGGGCCGCCGTACGCAACATCCCGGGCGGCTGCCGCTTCGAGGTGACCCTGCCGGCACGGGAGGCGTGAGCCCCACCAGCCCCCATCAGCCCCATTAGCCCCCGTCAGGAGGGAGCCCCGCCCGCCGCCTCCCCGCCCCGTGAGGCGCTCCCGACCGCGGCCGTACCGCCGTGGCACCCTGGCCCCATGTGCGGTCGCTACGTCTCCACCCGCGGTCCGGAGGACCTGGTCCGGCACTTCCGGGTCACCGAGTGGCGCCCGGCGGAGGCGCTGGCGCCGAGCTGGAACGTCGCCCCGACCGATGAGGTGTGGGCAGTTCTCGAACGCGCCCCGCGCGAGGACCGCACCGCGGCCGCCGTGCGCAGGGAGCTGCGGCCGCTGCGCTGGGGACTGGTCCCGTCCTGGGCGAAGGACGTGAAGGCCGGCGCCCGGATGATCAACGCCCGGGTGGAGACCGTGCACGAGAAGCCGGCCTTCCGCCGCGCCTTCGTCCGGCACCGCTGCCTGCTGCCCGCCGACGGCTTCTACGAATGGCAGCAGATCAAGTCCGCCGACACCGGCAGGACCCGCAAGCAGCCGTACTACATCAGCCCCGAGGACGGCGCGCTGATGGCGCTGGCCGGCCTGTACGCGTACTGGCGCGACCCGCACGTGGCGCGCGACGACGACCCCGCCGCCTGGCTGACCACGTGCACCATCATCACCACCGAGGCCACCGACGAGGCCGGCCGCGTCCACCCCCGGATGCCGCTGGCCCTCACCCCGGAGCATTACGACGCCTGGCTCGACCCCCGCCATCAGGACCCCGGCGAGCTGCGGGTGCTGCTGAGCCCCCCGGCGGACGGCAGGCTCGGCGCGCGGCCCGTCTCCCCGGCCGTCAACAACGTCCGCAACAACGGCCCCGAACTACTGGCGGAGACGCCGCCGTGACGGGCCGGACCGCCCCGGCCCACCCGCACCGCGCCGTGCGCCGGTCGGGCACCCGTTCCCTCTGATGCCCCCGATGACCGCCCACCCGGGCGAACTGCACCCATGGCCCCGCCCGACCAGCCCTTACGGTGCTCAAGAGGGCCCAAGAGGGCTCGAGACGCCTCAAGGGTGCTCACCAGCGCTCGGCAGGCGGTGTCGAAGGCGGCGCAGTCCGGCGGTCCGGGTGTGACGGCCCGGACGGGACGGCCGGTCCGGAAGGGGAGGCGCGGTGGCTGGTGCGGGCGCTCCGGCGGGCGGGCCGCGCCGCGGGCGCCGGGCAGCGGGCCGGGTGCCCGGCAGCCGCCCGGCGCCCCCCGTACGCCTCCCGCCGCGCGCCCGCACCGCTCCCTTGGTCCCGAAGGCCGAGAGCACCGTGCCGTGGCTGCGGGTCGCCGCCGCCTACGCCTGGCGCCTCATCCTCCTCGGCATCGTCCTCTACGGCGTCTTCACCGTTCTCGGCCGCTTCCAGCTCATCGCCGTGGCCCTGTTCCTGGGCCTGGTCATCACCTCGATCCTGCGTCCCCTGACCGACCTGCTGAACCGCTTTCTGCCCCGAGCACTGTGCGTGGCCGTCGCCCTGGTCGGCAGCCTGCTGCTCCTGCTCGCCCTGCTGGCGTTCGTGGGCAACGCGGTGGCGGGGGAGTCGGCGAAGCTCGCGGGCGAGTTCGGGGGCGGCATCCACAGGATCGAGCAGTGGCTCCAGCGCCCGCCGTTCCGGCTCAGCCAGGGCAAACTGGCCGACCTGCAGAAGCAGGTCCTGGCCTACCTGTCCGCCCACCGCGCCGGGCTTCTCAGCAGCGCGCTCAGCGGCTTCGGCAGACTCGTCGAACTGGTCACCGGGGGCGCCCTCGCGGTCTTCTCCTCCGTCTTCTTCATCCACTCCGGCGAGAACCTCTGGCGGTGGGCGCGCGACCAGCTGCTGCCCAGTGAGGCCCGGCCGGCGTGGGACCGGGCCGGGCAGGCCGCCTGGCGGACGTTCGCCGGATACACGCGCGGCATCATCATCGTGGCGGCCACCAACGCCGTACTCGTCGGTGTCGTCCTGCTGGTGCTGCGCGTACCGCTCGCGCTGCCGCTGACGCTGCTGGAGTTCTTCGCCTCGTTCGTGCCGCTGATCGGCTCACCGGTCGCGCTCGGCGTGGCCACGGTGGTCGCCCTCGCGGGGCGCGGCCCGCTCACCGCGGTGGCCGTGCTCGTCCTCATCGTCGTCATCGGCCAGCTCGAAGGACATGTGCTGCACCCCGTGGTGATGAGCTGGGCGGTGCGCCTGCACCCGCTCGTCGTCGCCGTCTCCGTCATCGCGGGCGGCATCGTCGCGGGCGTGATCGGCGCCGTGGTCGCCGTCCCGTTCGTCTCCGTCTCCTGGGCGGTGCTGCGCGCACTACGGCGCGCCCCGCCCTGACGTCCCGCCTGTGGGCGGTTTCCGGCGCCGGCGCTTTTCGGCCGTGGCAGAAGGGGCACGCGTTCGTCGTACGCCCCCCGAGCGGAGGAACGGTGCCGTCATGGCCGAGTACGAACGTTCACGCACGATGCCTGCTCAGCCCGAGCAGGTCTTCGACCAGGCCGCCGACGTCGGCCGGTTCGAGGCCTGGCTGCCCGGCGAACTGCACGTGCACGTGGAGGAGCCCCCCGCCGTCACGGTGCACGAGGACCACGAGGACCGGGACACCGCCGCCCAGTTGCGCGCCGAACGCGACCAGATGCGGATCGAGTGGGGCACCCGCGAGCAGGGCGGCTACGCGGGCTGGCTCCAGGTCGCGGGCATCGGCAGCGGCGCCAGCGAGGTGACCGTCCACCTGTCGTTCTTCGACGACCGCCACGATCCGGGCGAGCGCGCCGCCTGCGACGCCCTCGACAGCAGCCTGCGCCGCCTGGAGGAGCAGGTACGGCTCCGCACCGAGCACACCGGCGGCTGACCGCCCGACCGGGCCGCGCCCCACGGCTGTCTTCCCGGCTGTCTTCCCGCGGGATTGACGTACCGTCGCCCACCGCCCACCGCCCACCGCCCACCGCCCACCGCCCACCGCCCACCGCCCACCGTCGGCGGCTCGCCCCGCGCGCGGGGATCACGCCCTGTAGCGGCTTCCAGTGGCAGCCGCTGGACGCCGGTTCGCGAGTCGGCATCCCGAGAGGCCGCGTGGACGGACGGCGGTGACGCGAAGACAGGCCGGGGCGCGTCGTCCGGTCCCGGCCGGGTACCCCACCGGCTGCCGGGGGTGCGGCCGCGCAGCGGGTGCGCGGAAGCCCGACCTGTCGTACGGCGTGTCGTGCGGACGGCCGCGGGCACTGGGAGACCATGGGCGGGCGTTGACACCCCCGCGAGGTCGGTCTGTGGACGGAGAGGCCAGGTGGAGCAGCAGGTCACGGGGCGGCGAGCGGGCCAGGAGCCCGATGCGGACGCCCGTAGTTCCGGCCCGACCCGTCACGGTCCGGCCGGTCATGACCGTGCGGTGAGCGATGCCCGCCGGCGGATCCCCCGCACCGACGTCGTCCTGCGCGACGCGCGCTTGGTGGACGCGGCGGCGCGGCTCGGACCGGGCCCGGTGAAGGACGCGGTCCGGCAGGCCCAGGAGCGGGCACGCCAGGGCGACATCGCTCCCGAGCAGGTGGCGGACACCGCCGTGGCGCTGCTGCCGCGGGCGGTCGGCGGGCTGCGTCCGGTGATCAACGCGACCGGGGTCCTGCTGCACACCAACCTCGGCCGCGCCTCCCTGTCCGCGGCGGCCCGGCAGGCGGTGCAGGACGCCGCCGGGCCCACGGACGTCGAACTCGATCTGGGCACCGGCGTCCGCGCCCGCCGGGGCCGTACGGCCCTGGACGCGCTGCGCGGCCGGGTGCCGTCCGCCGCCGCGGCCCACGTCGTCAACAACGGCGCCGCCGCGCTCGTCCTCACCGCCACCGCGCTCGCCGCGGGCAGGGAAATCGTCATCAGCCGCGGCGAGATGGTGGAGATCGGGGACGGCTTCCGGCTGCCGGACCTGCTGGTCTCCACCGGGGCCCGGCTCCGCGAGGTCGGCACCACGAACCGTACGACCGTCCAGGACTACGCCGACGCGATCGGCCCCGACACGGCGTTCGTCCTGAAGGTCCACCCCTCCAACTTCCGCATCACGGGGTTCACTCGGGCTGCCGGAGTCCGCGATCTGTCGGCGCTGGGCGTGCCGGTGGTGGCCGACATCGGCTCCGGACTGCTCGCCCCCCACCCGTTGCTGCCCGACGAGCCCGACGCCGAGACCCAGTTGGCGTCCGGCGCGGCCCTGGTCACGGCGAGCGGCGACAAACTGCTCGGCGGCCCCCAGTGCGGGCTGCTCCTCGGCGACGCGGAACTCCTGCGCACCCTCACCCGGCACCCCCTGGCCCGCGCCCTGCGGGTGGACAAGCTCACCCTGGCCGCGCTGGAGGCGACCCTGACGGGCCCCCGGACCCCGACGGCCGCATTCCTGACCGCCGACGCCGCAGGGCTCATGCGGCGGGCCGAACACCTCGCCACCGAACTGGCCGCCGCCGGGGTCGAGGACGTCCGGGCCGTCGCCGGGACCGCCACCGTCGGCGGCGGCGGGGCACCGGGCGTGACGCTGCCGAGCGCCGCGCTGTCCCTGCCGGAGCCGTACGCCGCCGTCCTGCGCACCGGGGAGGTACCTGTGGTGGGGCGCCTGGAGGCCGGGCGGTGCCTGCTGGACCTGCGCGCGGTGCCGCCGCGGGACGACGTACGCCTCGCCGAGGCGGTGCGGTCGGCGGCGGAGAGGTAGGGGCCATGCGAGTGCTGGCCACCGCGGGGCACGTCGACCACGGCAAGTCCGCCCTGGTACGGGCCCTGACCGGGATGGAACCCGACCGCTACGAGGAGGAGCGGCGCCGCGGACTCACCCTCGACCTCGGCTTCGTGTGGACGCCGCCGGACGCCGAGGGCGAACGCCTCGCCTTCGTCGACGTACCCGGCCACGAGCGGTTCGTGGCCACCATGCTGGCCGGAGTCGGCCCGGTGCCCGCCGTGCTGTTCGTGGTCGCCGCCGACCAGGGCTGGCAGCCTCAGTCCGAGGAACACCTCGCGATCCTCGACGCGCTCGGTGTACGGCACGCGGTGCTCGCCGTGACCCGCAGCGACCTGGCCGACCCCGAGCCGGTGCGCGCCGAGGCCGTCAAGCGGCTGGCCCGGACCTCGCTCGGGACCGTGCCGTCCGTCGCGGTGAGCGCGGTGACCGGCGCCGGACTGGACGAACTGCGCGCCGAACTGGCCCGGATGGCCCGCGCGCTGCCCGTGCCTTCCGCCGACGCGGACGTACGGCTGTGGCTGGACCGCGCCTTCACCGTGCGCGGCCACGGCACCGTCGTGACCGGCACGCTCGGCGCGGGCACCCTGCGCGTCGGCGACCGGCTGGTGAGCGGGGCCGGCGCGCACGCGCTGAGGGTGCGCGGGCTCCAGTGCCTGCAACAGGACCGGAGTGACGTCAGCGGGGTGGCGCGGGTCGCGGTCAACGTGCACGGCCCCCTCGCCGGGCGACTGCGGCGGGGGAAGGTGCTGCTGGCGCCGGACCGCTGGCTGTTCACCGACCGGATCGACGTCCGCGTCACCGGCGAGCCGGTCGGCGAGCTGCCCCGGAGCGTCGCCTTGCACATCGGCACGGCGGCCGTCGCGGTGACCGTCCGCCCCCTCGGCGAGGACACCGCCCGGCTGACCCTGCGCCCCGCACTGCCCCTGCGCGTCGGGGACCGGGCCGTCCTGCGCGAACCCGGCGGCGGGCGGCGACCCTGCGGTGTGACCGTGCTCGACGTGTGCCCGCCGGACCTGACCCGGCGGGGCGCCGGACGGGCCAGGGCCGCCGTACTGGATGCGATGACGGACCGCCCCGACGCAGCGGCGGAGCTGCGGCGACGCGGACTCGTCCGCCGCTCCCGGCTGCTGGCCATGGGCATCCCTCCGCCCACGGGGCCGGTCACCGGGGACTGGCTGGCGGACGGGGCCCACTGGGCCCGGCTGCGCGAGCGGCTGGCAGCCGAGGTCGCGGAGCACGCACGCCTGCACCCCATGGAGCCGGGGCTGCCGACCGAGGCGGCCCGGCACCTGCTGGACCTGCCCGACCGGTCGCTCGTGGACGCCCTCGCCGCGGCACCGGGCGAGCCCCGCCTGCTGCGACGCGAAGGCCGCCTGTACCGGCCCGACAGCGCCGGTCCCACCCTGCCGCCCCCGGTCCGGGCGGCCGTCGACTCGGTGCGGCGCGACCTGGAGACGGCACCGTTCCGTGCCCCTGAGGCCGATCGCCTCACCGCACTGGGACTCGACCGCAAGGCCGTGGCCGCGGCGGTCTCCGCCGGCGCGCTGCTGAGGGTCGGCGACGGGATCGTGCTGCTGCCGGGAGCCGACGCCGAGGCCGCCGCGGTGCTCCGCCGCCTGCCGCAGCCCTTCACGCTCAGCGAGGCCCGCAAGGCCCTCGACACCACCCGCAGAGTCGCCGTGCCCCTCCTGGAGTTCCTCGACGCCCAAGGACACACGGAACGAGTGGACAACCAGCACAGACGCTGCCGTCCGGGTATGGAGAACAAATAGATGTCTTTCGGTGTCGCTGGATGACGCTTGGACTCGTCCACTTGCACTCGGTTGGCCCCCGCCAAGCGGGCGGCCGGCCTGATGCCGTGATTGGTTCATGCGGTGCTCCGTTCGGGTGCATGGCGGTTACGCGCGGCGCGTCAGGGCGTTAGGCCGGTATGAGCAGGAGTCGCAGATTGCGGGAGCTGTCAGGGCCGGCAGCGTTCGATCAGCTGCGAGCGCAGTTGGCTCGGGCTGCTGCTGGGGTGGTGAAGGGGGAGAGGCCGCCGCGGCGGAAGTCGTTCGAGGAGGGGCCGCGTCCGGCATCAGCGGAGCCGGACGACGGCGAGGAGGAGCCGGGCAGCGGCAACTCACGTTAGGCGGGCGGGGCGGGCTCGTCGGGCGCCGACTCGGGGTGGCCCGTCTCGCCGGTCGGTTCGCCGCAGCCCTCGCAGTGGACGGGGTCCATGCCGGGCTGCGGCTCCCACGAGTGCGCGTCGTGCGGCTGGCGGAGGTGGGCGCGTCCTTGCGTTCCCGCTTCCGGTGCTCGCCAGCAGCGAAGGGTGGGGGAGTGCAAGCAGACGCGTTAGGCCCGCGATTGGCCGGGCATTTTGTTCGTGCAGGTAGAAGACGGAGGCGGACGGGAATCGAACCCGCCTGCCCGAGATCCTCGGACACCTCGGTTTTGAAGACCGGGAGGGCCACCAGGCACCCACACGCCTCCACCGGCCGCCACGCTACCGGAAGGCCGGCGGGGACGGCGCGGGCGCGGCGCGTGTCCGGGACCGCCGTACGGCGGTGACCGGCGCGCCGGCCCGAGCACCGGGACCAGGAGCCCCCAGACCACCGAGACCAGGAGACCCGGCGTGACCGCCACCCATGAAACCCCCGTACGGCTCACCCAGTTCGCTCACGGCGGCGGCTGCGCCTGCAAGATCCCGCCGGGCGAGCTGGAGGACGTGCTCGGCGGACTGCCGGTGGTGCTGCCGGCCGCTGGGGACACCCCGCTGCTGGTCGGCCTGGCCACCGGCGACGACGCGGCCGTCGTGACGCTGCCCGATCGGGGCGGCGCCGCGCAGGCGGTGGTGTCCACCGCCGACTTCTTCACCCCCGTCGTCGACGACCCCTGCGACTGGGGGCGCATCGCCGCGGCCAACGCCCTGTCGGACGTCTACGCGATGGGCGGCCGCCCCGTCCTGGCGGTCAACCTGCTGGCCTGGCCCCGTGACGTGCTGCCCTTCGAGCTGGCCCGCGAGGTGCTGCGCGGCGGGCTGGAGGTCGCCGCCGAGGCCGGCTGCCACGTCGGCGGCGGGCACAGCGTCGACGACCCCGAACCCAAGTACGGCATGGCCGTCACCGGCCTGGCCGACCCCGCCCGGCTGCTGCGCAACGACGCCGGCCGGCCCGGACTGCCCCTGACCCTGACCAAACCGCTCGGCCTGGGCGTGCTGAACAACCGTCACAAGGCCACCGGCCAGCGGTTCCAGCAGGCCGTGGCCACCATGGTGGCCCTCAACCGGGACGCCTGCGCCGCCGCGCTGGCCGCCGGGGCCTCCTGCGCCACCGACGTGACGGGCTTCGGCCTCCTGGGCCACCTGCACAAACTCGCCCGCGCCTCGGACGTGACCGCGGTGATCGACACGGCGGCCGTGCCCTACCTGGACGGCGCCCGCGAGGCCGTACGCGACGGCTACGTCAGCGGCGGCACCCGGCGCAACCTGGCCTGGGTGGAGCCGTTCACCGACTTCGGCGGCACCGACGCCGACACCCGTCTGCTGCTGGCCGACGCCCAGACCTCCGGCGGCCTCCTCATCGCGGGGGAGATCCCCGGTTATCCGGTGATCGGCGAACTGGTCCCGCGCGGGGCCCACTCCATCGTGCTGAGGTGAGCCCCGCGCAGGCCACCCGTCAGGGCTCGGTTCCGGTGTGCTCGTCGATGCCGGCCCGCGCCTGGTAGGAGCGGACCAGTTCCACGGCGGCCGGACCCCTGGGGCGGCGGCCCGGGCGGATGTCGACGCCGAACGCCTTGGCCTCCTGGATGTGGACGTTGGGGTCGAGGGAGAGGTGGAGCAGTTCGTTGGCCGCGTCGCCGGTGCTGTAGCCGTTCGGGCCCCAGTGGTAGGGCAGGCCCACCTGATGCAGGGTGCGGCCGTGCACGGTCAGCGGCGGCACCCGGTCGGTGACCAGCACTCGTGCCTCGATGACGGCCCGGGCACTGACGATCGTCGCCCAGCCGGTGTGCACCAGACCGCGCTCGGCGGCCAGTTCCGGCGACACCTCGCAGAAGAACTCCGGTTGCAGCTCCGCCAGATACGGCAGCCAGCGCGACATGCCGCCCGCCGTGTGGTGCTCGGTGAGCCGATAGGTGGTGGCCACGAACGGGAACACCTCCGAACCCGGCTCGCCGGCACTGGGCCCGTAGCGGTTGTCCGGGCGCGACCGCGTCACGAACCGCACCGGATTGCGCTGCTGCCCGTACAGCAGGTTCGGGAACGGCGACTCCTGCGGCTCGTAGTGGGTGGGCAGCGGGCCGTCGGTGAGCCCGGCCGGCGCGTACAGCCACGCCTTGCCGTCGGACTGCATCACGAACGGGTCGCCGCCCGACAGCGCCCGACCGCCGGTGGCGTCCGGCGGCGCCTGGTAGGACGGGGCCTTGTCCTTGGCGAAGTCGGCGATGTCGTGGCCGGTCCACTGCCCCTCGTCCTCGTCCCACCACACCAGCGCCTTGCGCTCGCTCCACGGCCTGCCGTCGGGGTCGGCCGAGGCCCGGTTGTACAGGACCCGGCGGTTGGCGGGCCAGGCCCAGCCCCACTGGTTGGCGACCCAGTCCTGCTCCCGGCCCGGCTTGCGGCGGGCGGCCTGGTTGACGCCGTCGGCGTACACACCGCAGTAGATCCAGCAGCCGCACGTGGTGGATCCGTCCGGTGCGAGCTGCTCGTAGGAGGCCAGCGGGTCGCCCTTGGCGTCGCGGCCGTTGATCTCGGCGAGGACGCTCTCCGCGTCCGGCTCGGCCTGCGCGCCCCTGGTGGGGTAGTCCCAGGTCAGGTCGAGGACCGGCCGGTCCACGGGGTCGGTGGACTCCGCGAGCTTCTGCCGGACCAGTCGGCCGAGGTGGAAGGTGAACCACAGGTCGCTGCGGGCCTCGCCGGGCGGTTCGACGGCCTGGTGGTGCCACTGCAGCAGCCGCTGCGTGTTGGTGAAGCTGCCGCCCTTCTCGGTGTGCGCGGCGGCCGGCAGGAAGAACACCTCGGTGCCGATGTCCTCCGTGCGCAGCTCCCCGGTCTCGATCTCCGGGCCGTCCTTCCACCAGGTGGCCGACTCGATGAGCGAGAAGTCGCGCACGACCAGCCAGTCCAGGTTGGCCATGCCCAGGCGCTGCATCTTCGCGTTGGCGGAGCCCACCGCGGGGTTCTCGCCCAGCAGGAAGTAGCCCTTGCAGACGCCTTCCATCTGGGCCGTCACCGTCTCGTAGGTGGAGTGGGAGCCCGTCAGCCGCGGCAGGTAGTCGAAGCAGAAGTCGTTCTCGGGCGTCGCCGCGTCACCCCAGTACGCCTTGAGCAGGCTCACCAGGTACGCGCGCATGTTGCCCCAGTAGCCCTTGGTGGCCGCCTCGCCCCGGACGAAGGAGTCCAGATCGTCGTCGTGGTGCGCGTGCGGCATCGGGATGTAGCCGGGCAGCAGGTCGAACAGGGTGGGGATGTCCGTCGACCCCTGGATGGAGGCGTGCCCGCGCAGCGCCATGATGCCGCCGCCCGGCCGACCGATGTTGCCGAGCAGGGTCTGGAGCACGGCGGCGGCGCGGATGTACTGCACCCCCACGGTGTGCTGGGTCCAGCCCACCGCGTAGGCGAACGCGGTGGTCCGCTCGCGCCCGGAGTTCTCGGTCACGAGCTCGCACACCTCGCGGAACAGGTCCTGCGGCACCCCGCAGATCCGCTCGACCATCTCCGGGGTGTAGCGGGCGTAGTGCCGCTTGAGCACCTGGAACACGCACCGCGGGTGGGTCATCGTCTCGTCGCGTTCGGGCCGGCCCTCGCCGATGTCGGGGCCGCCCGCCCCGTGGGCCTCGCCGCGCGCCGACTCGCTCACCAGGCTGCGGCGGCCGGCGCGCCTCTCGTAGTCCTGGTCGCGCTGGCCGGAGGCCGCCTGCATCTCCATGCCCTCGTACTGCCAGCTGGTGTTGTCGTACCTGCGGCCGTCGGGGTCGAGGCCGGAGAACACGCCGTCGAGGTCCTCGGCGTCCTGGAAGTCCTCCCGCAGCACCACCGGCCCGTTGGTGTAGGCCACGACGTACTCGCGGAAGTACTTGTCGTTGCTCAGGACGTAGTTGATGATCCCGCCGAGGAAGGCGATGTCCGAGCCCGCGCGCAGCGGCACGTGCACGTCGGCCAGCGCGCTGGTCCGGGTGAACCGCGGGTCGACGTGGACCAGCTTGGCGCCACGGGCCTTGGCCTCCATCACCCACTGGAACCCGACCGGATGGCACTCGGCCATGTTCGAGCCCTGGATGACGATGCAGTCGGAGTTCTGGAGGTCCTGCTGGAAGGTGGTCGCGCCGCCGCGGCCGAACGAGGTTCCCAGACCGGGAACGGTGGAGGAGTGTCAAATACGCGCCTGGTTCTCGATCTGGATCGCGCCCAGCGCCGTGAAGAGCTTCTTGATCAGATAGTTCTCCTCGTTGTCCAGCGTCGCCCCGCCCAGGCTCGCGATGCCCATCGTGCGCCGGGTGCGGATGCCGTCGACCTCCCACTCCCAGCCGGCGCGGCGGGCCTCGATCACCCGGTCGGCGATCATGTCCATCGCCGTGTCGAGGTCGAGCCGCTCCCACCGGGTGCCGTACGGGCGCCGGTACAGCACGTGGTGCTCACGCGCGCCACCGGTGGTCAGCTGAAGACTGGCCGCGCCCTTGGGACACAGCCGGCCGCGGGAGATGGGGGAGTCCGGGTCGCCCTCGATCTGCGTGACCCGCTCGTCCTGGACGTAGACGTTCTGGCCGCAGCCCACCGCGCAGTACGGGCAGATCGACTTCACCACCCGGTCCGCGGAGGCGACCCGGGGGGTGAGCCGCGCGCTCGGCCCGCTCTTGGCGGCGGCCCCGCGGCCCAGGGGATCGGTGCCCTTGAGCTGGCGGTAGACCGGCCAGGAGTCGATCCATGTGCGTACACCCATGAGATGGAGCCCTTTCGGTACTGCTGCTCGGTGTCCTCCGGTCGTCCGCGCGGTCCTGTCCGCCGCACGTTCGCCGCGGGCGCCTCAGCCGGCGCGGCACGGTGTCGCGAGTGCTCCTGCGACACATCCTCGCGCAGCTCGGCGGGGACGGCATCCCCGATCCCACCGACGGCGGGGCATTGGCCTGGTCTCCTTCCGTCCAGTCATCCGGCACGTGGCCCGTCCAGTCATCCGGCTCGGGCCCGCAGTCGCTCCCTCTGCGGTACGACGGTGTACCGGGGGTCCTCCGCGGAGGCCACCCCGGCGTGGAACACGCCGAACCTGAGCGCGGCGGAGCCGGCCAGCAGGGCCACCCCGGCCGCCACGGCCGGACCCCGGCCGCGCAGCCGCCCCGCGACCGCCGCCAGCGCCGCGCCGCCCGCCGTGAGCGACTCCGCCGCCCGCAGCAGCCGGCTCGCCGTGCCCTGCTCGAACGGCTCGGCCGCCAGGCCCATCCGGCTCTTCATCAGCCGGAACCCGACCATCTCCAGCGCGGCGCCGAGCAGCGCCATGCGGCGGGCCGGTCCCGCCTGCGTGGCCGGCACACAGGCCAGCGCCAGCCCGGCGGCCGCACTGGCGCCGGAACCGGCGAACACGAAGGGCATCTCCCGGTAGCCCTCGTGCCACGAGGGCACCGCCGTGTCCGCGATCAGTACGGCGGTGTAGGTGGCGACCGCCGGGCCGAGGACGGCGGCGCCCGCGGTAGCGGCGGCGCCCACGGCGCGGTAGCGGCCCGCGACGTCGGTGGCCGCCGCGGCCACCGTCAGCGGCGCGTACCCGGCCAGCAGCCAGGAACCCATGCTCATGGGCGAGGTGGGCTTGAAGACGCGCAGCATGTTGACGAAACGGGCGGGCCGGCCGAGGTCGTGCACGAGCGCGACCAGCGACCCGGAGATCGCGCCCGCCGCGCCCAGCTTCGCCGTCCGGGCCAGCGCGGGCCGCCCCGTGGCCTGCGCCCCGGCCGCCAGCAGCGACGATGCCCCGGCGAGGCCGCCGAGGTAGAGGTAGCCGGCGATGTCGACGGACTTCCAGGTCGGCCTCTTCAGGACCGGCCGGCCGTAGTAGGAGGAGAACTGGGCCTCGGGCACCATCGACTGCTCGCCGCGTCCGCGGCGACGCCGGTGCCGTCCGCGCCCGGCTGCGGCGCCGATCGGGGCGTCCCGGCCGGGCCGCGCCCCCTCGACGCCGTCACGAGGGGCGTCCGGTCCGGTCATCGGGGCCTCCTGACGAAAGTGGCGACGGCCAGCGCGGTGAGCGACACGGCGGCGGCCGCCGCGTGCTTCCACATCGCGGGCAGATCCCGGGTGGTGACCACCGGGTCGGGCGGCAGGCCGTACACCTCGGGCTCGTCGAGCAGCAGGAAGAACGCGCCGTCACCGCCGACCCCGTCGTTCGGGCTCTCGCCGTACAGCCGGGCGTCGGTGACGCCGGCCGCGTGGAGCCGCGCCACCCGGGCGGCCGCCCGTTCGCGCAGTTCGTCCAGCGGGCCGAACTGGATGGAGTCGGTGGGGCACGACTTGGCGCAGGCCGGTTCCATGCCGACGCCGAGCCGGTCGTAGCACAGGGTGCACTTCCAGACCCGGCCGTCCTCCTTGCGCTGGTCGATGACCCCGTACGGGCAGGCGGGCACGCAGTAGCCGCAGCCGTTGCACACGTCCTGCTGGACCACGACGGTGCCGAACTCGGTGCGGAACAGCGCCCCGGTGGGACACACGTCGAGGCAGGCCGCGTGGGTGCAGTGCTTGCACACGTCGGAGGACATCAGCCAGCGCAGTTCGGTCCGCCCGTCGGGCGACACGGGGGAGATCGAGCCGGCAGGCTCGCCCGCGGGGGACGGCTCCGGCGGGAGGACCGCGGCCCCCGGACCCGGGGAGGGTGGGGAGCCGAGCTGCCGGGCGGCCTCGAACGCGTCGAAACCGTGGTCCACCCCCGGCTCCTGACCGCCCAGCGGCCTGCGCTGCTCGATGAAGGCCACGTGCCGCCAGGTGTCGGCGCCGAGCCCCTGGGTGTTGTCGTACGACATGCCGGTCAGCTCGAGGCCGTCCTCCGGCACCGAGTTCCACTCCTTGCACGCCACCTCGCAGGCCTTGCAGCCGATGCACACGGAGGTGTCGGTGAAGAAGCCCATCCGGGGCGGGGCGTCGGCGTATCCGGCTGCCTGGGCCACGTTCGGCTGCGGCCCGTACCACTGGTTCTCCCAGCGGGCGGTTCCGCCCGAACCGGTCGCCGCCGTACCGGCTTCGGTCATGTCCGGACCTCCTCGCTCGCCCTTCCGCCGCGTCCCGACCGCACCGTTCACAGCCGTTCTCAAGCCTGGCACGGGTGCCCGGAGGGCGCGCGCCCGAAACCGCGCTGTCGAGGGCACGGGACGTGCCGGAGGGTCCGGAAGCGGAACGCCCGCGTGTCAGCCGGTCAGGTGACGCTGGATCCAGTCGGCCGTGGCCCTGCGGAAGGCACGGCGGTTGTCCGCGCGCCGGAAGTCGTGACCCTCGTCGCGCAGGACGAGGAGTTCCGCCTCCACCCCGCGCTCCCGGGCCGCCCGCACGAACTGCTCGGACTCGCCCGGCGGCACGTTGGTGTCGTGCTCGCCGTGCACGGCCAGCACCGGCACGCGCAGCGCGTCGACGCGGCTCATCGGCGACAGCGCGTGCAGCAGCTCACGGTCGTGTTCCGGATGCCCGTACTTGTGCGCGGCCGACTGCGCCAGCCACGGCTCGGTGCCCGCGAAGAACGTCGTGAGGTCCGACATCCCGCACACCGGGACGCCGGTGCGGAACAGCTCCGGATGCCACACGAGGGACGCCATCGCCAGATAGCCGCCGTAGGAGTGGCCCATCACGGCCAGCCGGAGAGGGTCGGCCAGGCCCTCCAGGAGGACGTGCGCCGCGCAGTCGGCGACGTCGTCGATCGCGGCGAACCTGCCCCGGCCCAAGTCCGCGTCGACGAAGGAACGGCCGTAACCGGAGGAGCCGCGCACATCGGGGGCGAAGACGTCAAGGCCCCGGCCCAGCAGCTCGTGGTAGAGCGGGTCGAACACCGGGCGCTCCTGCTCCTCCGGGCCGCCGTGCAGATGCAGGACGCAGGGGGCGGGTTCCCTCGGCGAGCGGCCCGGCGCACGGTAGTACCAGCCGCCGAGGCCCAGTCCGTCCCGGGCGACGGGGCGCACCGACACCGGCCGTACCGGACGGTGGACTCCGGGGGCGACGACGTCCTCGTCGCGCGAAGACCACGGGGTGCGCAGCGCGGCGCCCTGGGGGAGCCACCACACACCGGGCCGGCGCAGCGATCCCGACAGCGCCACGACGGGCGCGTCCGGGTCCGCGGTGACGGCCACCCGGGTGACGACCTCGTGCGGGAGCCGCACGGCGCGGGACGGACCGAGGGCCGTCGCGGGCACCGGGACCAGCGGGGCCACCTCCAGCTCGCTGACCCCGCGCACGTTCCAGGACAGCACGGCGCCGCGGCCGTCGCGGTCCACGGCCAGCAACTCCAGCCCGCTTCCGTCGCGTTGGGCGGCCACCGTCAGCCTGAGCCGCCGCCCCCGCCGGTCGAGTGCGACCGCGTACAGAGCGGCGTGCTCACGGTCGTGGTCGCTGCGCAGCCACAGCGTACGGCCGTCCGGCGCGAACGTGCCGATCCACGGGTCGCCGTCGGCGACCGGCACGGCGCAGGTCACGCGCAGATCCCGGGTGCGCACCACCAGGGCCTCCCGGCGTGCCCGCGGTCCCCGGCGCACCAGCGCCAGCCGCCCGTCCCGGCTGATGTCGCACACGCGCAGGGTGGCGGCCTCCCGTTCGCTCGCCAGCAGTACGGGGGCGGCCGAGCCGTCGGGGTCGACCAGGTACGCCGACAGGGTCCTGGGCGTGGGTTCCGCCGAGGCCGTACCGGGGTCCGCGGCGGCGGGGACGCCGGTGACGTGGGTCGTCGGCGGCGTAGGGCGGGACGGTGTGCCCAGGAGGGTGGCGCGGCCGTCCCGCACGGTCCAGCCTTCCGGGTGGACCATCGCGGCGGTGTCGGAGGCGAGCGAGACCGGGGAGGCGGCGCCCGCGCCGGGACCGAGCACCCCGCTCAGTCCGGCGCGTCCGGCGCCGGCCTCCGCGCCGGCCGGGGGAAGGTACGCGGGGGCCTCGGCGACCGTCACGGCGAGCGCCGAACCGTCGTGCGTCCAGCAGCCGAGGTACGCCGAACTCCCCGGCTCGCCGCCCGCCAGGACCCGCCGTCCCGTGCCGTCGGGGCGTACGCACAGCACGCGCGTGTGCTCGCTGCCGCCCGGTGCGGTGGTGTACGCGATCCACCGTCCGTCGGGCGACCAGGCGACCTCGGTGACCGGATCAAGCTCGGTGTCCAGCAGATGTACGTCGTCGCCGTCGACCGGCCCCGCCCACAACTGGGGCACCCCACCCCGGTCGCAGATGAACGCGACATACCGCCCCCCGGGGTCGGCCGAGGGGTACCAGCATCCGTGCGAGACGAGCACCCTCGGCACGGCGTCGAGCGGCAGGGCGGTGTCCGGCACCAGTACGACCTCGGGAGCGGCCTGCGCCGCGCCGCTCCCCACCCGGCCGGGAACCGCGCGCTCAAGGCCCGTGCCGGACGGCCTTGCCGGCGACTGCTCGGCCACGCCGCCCTCCGACGGGTGCGGCCGGTCCGTGACGCCCCCCACCGGGTACGGCCGGCTCCCCGCCTGCCCTGCCGAGGGGGTACGGACGGGATCCGCGTCGTGCTCCGCCGCGTTTCCCTCCCCAGCGGTGCGAGGCCGGTCCATTCCGTGCTCCGCCGGTTTCGTACGCGGCTGGTTCGCCGCGCCCGCTGCCCGGACCGTCCGCCCTCCGTCCGCCGCGGCCACGGCCTGGCGGCTCCACGCGGGGTCGGCTGCCTCCCCCGCCCGATCGCTCCACGGGAAGCCCGCCTCGCTCGCGGCGTCCCGTTCTTCCCGCGAGGGTTCCAGGCCGGTTTCGCTCCGATTCCGGGCGGTCGGTGGAGGGCCGCCCGCCGCGTTCCCGGCTCGGTGTTCGTGCTCGGGGTCGGGCGTGTGGTCCGTCTGGCGGGGCTCGTCGCGGTCTGTGGTGATCCCGGCCCGGTCGGCCGGCGGGGGACCCGCCCCGCTTCCGGCCCGATCACCTCGCTCGGGGTCTGCCCCGCTTCCGGCCCGGTCGGCCGGCGGGGGACCCGCCTCGCTTCCGGTCGGGTCTTCCCGCTCGGGGTCTGCCCCGCTTCCGGCCCGATCACCCCGTTCGGGGCTCGCCCGGCCCTCAGCCGGGTCGGTTCCGGAGCGGTCCGGCCCGGTTCGTTCGGGGGGCGGACACTCCCGCGCGTCACTCGGCGGGGCAGCCCGCGTACCCCCCGCGTCCCCGGCCGGGAGCGGTGGTGAGGGTGGGCCGGTCAGCGGATTCCGTGGGTCTGCAGCCATATCTCCAGCAATGCAACCTGCCACAGCGCGTTCGCCCCGCGCTTGGTGCGATGGACGTCGGGCGCGGCGAGCAACTCGTCGACGTAACTCTGGCGGAACAGCCCGCGGGCCCGCGCCTCGGGGGCGTAGAGGGCCTCGCGGACGCGTAGCAGCACCGGTGCGGCCATGTGCTTGATCGCCGGGACGGGGAAGTAGCCCTTGGGCCGGTCGACGACCTCCCGCGGCAGGACCTTGCGGCCCGCCGCCTTCAGGATGCCCTTCCCGCCGTCCGCGAGCTTGAGTCCGGGCGGGCAGGCGGCGGCCAACTCGACCAGTTCGTGGTCGAGGAACGGCACGCGGGCCTCAAGCCCCCAGTCCATGGTCATGTTGTCGACCCGCTTGACCGGGTCGTCGACCATCATCACGTGGGTGTCCAGGCGCAGATCCGCGTCCAGCGCGGTCTCGGCGCCCGGCACGGCCATGTGCTCCCGCACGAAGTCGCCGCAGACGTCGTGGCCGGGCAGCACCGAGGGGTCCAGCATGCGCGCGAGATCGGTGTGCGGCCGGTCGAAGTACGTCTCGGCGTACGCGTCGGCCGCGCGGTGCCGGGGCACGCGCGCCATCGCCGGATACCAGTGGTAGCCGGCGAAGACCTCGTCGGCGCCCTGACCGCTCTGCACGACCTTGACCTCCTTGGCCACCTGCTCGGACAGCAGGTGGAAGGCGACCACGTCGTGGCTGGTCATGGGCTCGCTCATGGCCAGGACGGCACCCTCCAGGGCCCGCGAGACCCGGTCGGAGGGGACCATCAGCTGATGGTGGTCGGTGCCGAAGCCCCGTGCCACCAGGTCGGAGTAGTGGAACTCGTCGCCCTCCTCGCCTCCTTCGGACTCGAAGCCGACGCTGAACGTGGCCAGGTCGCACTGCCCCTCGTCGGCCAGCAGCGCCACGATGAGGCTGGAGTCCAGACCGCCCGACAGCAGCACGCCCACCGGTACGTCGGCGACCATCCTGCGCCGCACGGCCGTGCGCAGCGCCTCCAGGACCGCTTCCGTCCAGTCCTCCGCGGTCAGACCGGCGTACTCGGGGCGGCGCGTGTAGGCAGGCTGCCAGTAGCGGTGGTCGTGGTACGTGCCGTCCGGCTCGACGATCCGGACGGTGGCGGGCGGCAGCTTGCGCACGCCGCTCAGGACGGTGCGGGGCGCGGGCACGGTCGCGTGCCAGCTGAGGTACTGGTGCAGCGCGACGGGGTCGATGGAGGTGTCCACCCCGCCGGCCGCCAGCAGCGCGGGCAGCGAGGAGGCGAACCGGAGCCGTCCGGGCGACTCCGCGAAGTACAGCGGCTTGATGCCCAGCCGGTCGCGGGCCAGGACCACCCGCCCGCTGTCCTGCTCGACGATCACGAAGGCGAACATGCCGAGGAAGTGGTCGACGCAGGAGGTGCCCCACTCCAGGTACGCCTTGAGGACCACCTCGGTGTCGGACTCCGAGAAGAACTGATGGCCCCGCGAGGCCAGTTCGCGACGCAGCTCGCGGTAGTTGTAGACGCACCCGTTGAACACGCCGACGACCCGTGCCCGGGGGTCGGCCATCGGCTGCGCGCCGCTGTCCGTCAGGTCGATGATCTTCAGCCGCCGGTGCCCCAGGGCTACGGGCCCCTGTGACCACAGCCCGCGGCCGTCGGGCCCGCGGGGCGCGAGCCGGTCGGTCATGCGTTCCACCGCGGCCAGATCCGGCTGCCGGCCGTCGAACCGGATCTCGCCGCTGAGCCCGCACATCAGACGGTCCTCCCTTCCGCGGCCTCCATCTCGGCGGCCGCGGAGCGTCTGCTGCCGGGGACGGACGCGTGCGGGACCCGGACGGAGGCCGCGACGGCCGGGCGGTCGGCGGTGGCTGTGGGGACGGGGACGGGGGACATGGCGACCACTCTCCTGGGACGGTCGTCGGGCACCGCCGATGGCGGCGGCACGCGGGTCGGGCCGGGACGGGGACGGGGACGGGGACGGCCCCTTAGGTTCCGGCACCTCCGGCGATCGGGCTCGGACGGGGGGCGCGGACGGGGTGGGCCGGCGCGACCGGGCGCGGGCCTGCGGCGCCGCGCGTCTCGGCGACCAACAGGTCGATGCTGGCGAGCAGGTCCTCGTCCCCGGCCACCCGCCGCAGCCGGTGCGCGGCACTGCCGCCGGCCAGAGTCCGGGTGAGCAGTTCGTGCACGGCCTCCCAGTCGCCGGACGCCTCCAGCGCGGGGCGGAGCCGGGCCGCCATACCGCTCACCACCTCGGGGGCGGGGGCCGCGCGCCGGGTGACCGGGTCGACCAGCGCTCCCTCCAGGCCCGAGCGGGCGGCTCGCCAGGTGGCGGCCCGCAGCCACTCGTGGTGGCCGTCGCACCGGCCGCCGTCCCCGCGGGCCAGCCGGTCGCACGCGTCCCGGACCAGCGCCCGGAAGAGCCCCGCGACCAGCACGACCGTCTCCACGCGCGGACAGGCGTCGCAGATCCGCAGCTCCAGCGTGCGCTGGTGCGCGGAGGGCCGTACGTCGTGGTAGATCATGCCGGCGTCGCCGATGACACCCGAGCGGATCAGCTCCTCCAGCGCCGCGTCGTACGCGGCGGCGTCGGCGTAGCAGCCGGGTGGCCCGGCGGTGGGCCAGCGCTGCCACAGCATCGTCCGCCAACTCGCGTAGCCGGTGTCCGCGCCGAGCCAGAACGGCGAACTGGCCGACAGCGCGAGCAGTGGCGGCAGCCACGGCGCGACCAGGCACATGGCGCGTACGGCGGTGTCCCGGTCCGGTATGTCGACGTGCACCTGCGCGCTGCAGATGAGCTGTTCGTCGGCGACCCTGCGGTACTCGTCGGCCATGTGCCGGAAGCGGCGCCCGGCGGTGACGTTGCCGGAACTCACGCGGGCCAGTGGCACGGTGCCGGCGGCCACGGTGACGAGGCCGAGCGAGGAGGCCGCCGTGTCCAGCAGCCGCCGTGAACGGGCCAGGTCCGCGAGGAGGGCGTCGAGGGTGTCGTGCACCGCGCTGTTGGCCTCGACCACGGACTGCTGGAGCTCGGTGGTGAATCCGGACCTGCGTAGCCGGTCCAGTACGGCGCGGGCGCGTGGCACCAGCCGGCCGCTCTCGACGTCCAGCACGTGGAACTCTTCCTCTGCCCCGATGCGCAGCGTCACGTCACGTTCTCCCCTTGCCTGGGTGATCATCCGGCCGTCGCGTCCAGGTCCCACGGGGGACCACTGCGGCTCCGGGACCCCCGAGTGCCCAGGCCGGGACCTTCACAAGCCTCCCGACCGCCTCCGATGTCGCACGGCCCTCCGCCGACCGCGCGCCCCGCGCCCCCGTTCGAGGGGAGGGGGCCGGGCCCCGTGCGGAAAATCCGTGGCGGACCGGCGGGCGCGATGCTGGGATGACCCGATGCGAGACCAGACGTCGATGACCGTGGACCGGGGCGGGTACCAGGACGCGGTGACACCGTGGGAGGAAGCGGCCTGGCGGGACGCCGCCCTGGAGTGGGTGGACGGCCGGCTCGCCGAGCGGGGACTGCGCGCGGCGGGGGAGTTGAGAGTGCGGCTGCGGCCGTGGTCCGTCCTGGTCCGCGTGCCGGTCGAGGGGCGCGACGCCGTGTGGTTCAAGGCCAATCCGCCGGACAGCGCCTTCGAAGGACCGCTCACCGCGGCGCTGGCGCGCTGGGCACCGCGGTACGTGCTGGAGCCGCTCGCCGTGGACCCGGGCCGCGCTTGGACACTGCTGCCCGACGGCGGAGAGTTGCTGCGCACCGCCCTCGACGACGGGCGGGCCGGTCCGCGTGTCTGGGAGGACCTGCTGCGCCGGTACGCCGGCCTTCAGCACACCCTCGTCCCCCATGCAGGACGGATAGAACTGCTGGGCGTGCCCGGTGCCCGCACCCGCGCCCTGCCCGACCTCTTCGACCGGTTCCTCGCGGAGAGTTCCGCGCTGCGGCCGGACGACCGGCGCAGGCTCGACGGCCTCCGTCCGCGCCTTGTCGCGTGGTGCGAGGAACTGGCGGCCGTCGGCGTCCCGGACTCCCTCGACCACGCGGACCTGCACGAGGGCCAGCTCTTCCACCCGGAACCGGGCCGGTTCACCTTCTTCGACTGGGGCGACGCCGTGGTCTCCCACCCGTTCTGCAGCCTGCTCGTGCCCGCCCGCTCGGCCCGGAACCGGCACGGTCCGGAGGTACTGCCCCGGCTGCGGGACGCCTACCTGGAGCCGTGGACCGGCGCGGGCCGCACCCGAGCGGAACTCACCCGCGCGGTGACCCTGGCCTGGCGGCTCGCCGCGCTGGCCCGGGCCTGTTCCTGGGGCCGTGTCTTCCCGTCCGTGTCCGGCGGCGGCGCCGACACTCCGGGCAGCGCGGAGAGCGCGAGCTGGCTGCTGGAGCTCTTCAACGAGCCGCCGTTGTGAACCACGCCCGCGGGGCGGACGGATCAGTCCCAGAGGGGGTAGGTCTGCACCTGCGGGTAGCCCTCCGGCCGCCCCGCGAGGAATTCCAGGCTCAGCCGGGTGAAGTGCTGTACCTCCGGGCGCTTCTTCCAGGGTGCCGGGCTGTCCAGCCGCACGATCACCGGGTACTCGTGGAACCTTCCGGCCGCGCAGTAGGGCTTGCAGTCGTTGACGAGATTGTAGCCCCTGGCCGTCGCGGACCGGTCGTTCCACTGCGACCACCGCAACGCGGACAGGACGCTGTTTCCGTCGCCGCAGGCGAGGATGAACGCGCCGGGTCGCTGCCGCGGCTTCCACAGACAGTCGACCAGCACCGGCCGCCCGTCCGTCCGCTGTACGGCGTGCGCCGAGCGCGCGTTCCCGTCGGAGGCCGCCGGTGCGGCGGCGGCCGTACCCACACCTGCTGTGAGCAGCCCCGCGGCGCAGAGCGCGACCGCTGTCCTCATTGTGTGTCTGCCCATGTCCGCTCCCGGCCGACGACGTCCTGGTTTCCTAACGACGCTACGGCCGAGTCGGGCGACGTTCCACTCGTGCGGGGTGATGCCGTGTTCGTGTCGAGTGGCGGGTCGTTGTCGTCCGCGTCCTGCTGGCAGGTGGCGCACAGTTCGTGGTGACCGTCGGTGGTGACGACGGTTCCCCAGCCCAGGCACTGCTCGCAGTCGCGGGCCAGGCCCAGATCAGGGTGAGGAGGAGGGGCTGGGCTGGCGCTGTGGTGGGCTCCGTACGCCATACGGGGGCGGCTCCTCGAAGCGATGGTGGGGGGATGCACACCATTTTGTCCCATTTTTGAGATCTGTCCAGACTCTTTTCCCGTGCTTGGGTCCGCACAGGACGTAACAGGCGCTGGATTTGGGGTTGATCCCTGGGCCGGCCGTGGCGTGGTGGCTCTACGAGCGCACCGAGTCGATGGCGATGTTCAGATGGCGCGGTCCGCGCAGCACCGCGTTCTGCCGGTAGGGCGGCGGGTCCTCCACCAGGCGGGGGTTGTCCAGGCGGCGGGTCAGCTCGGCCAGCGCGAGCTGTGCCTCCCGCCGGGCCAGCGGCGCGCCGAAGCAGATGTGGATGCCGCTGCCGAAGCCGAGGTGCTCGATGTCCTCGCGGTCGGGGTCGAACCGGTCCGGATCCCGGAACCGCTCCGGGTCCCGGTTGCCCGCGGCGAGCATCAGCCAGATCCGCGCACCCCTGGGAATCGTGACCCCGCGCAACTCGATGTCGGCGACACAGGTGCGCTGCGGCACCAGATGCAGGGGCTCGTAACGCAGCAGCTCCTCCACGATCCTGACGGACAGTCCCGGATCCTTGCGCAGCCGATGCAGGTACTCCGGGTGGCGCAGCAGGGTCAGCATGCCGTTGGTGATGAGGTTGACCGTCGTCTCGTGGCCCGCGATCAGCAGCAGCACCGCCGTGCTGAGCACCTCCATCATTGACATGGTCCCGTCCGCGCCATGACTGGCCGCCAGGTCGGACAGTAGGTCGTCGCGGGGCTCCTTGGTGCGCTGCTCGACCAGACCGGCCAGGTACATGCCCAACTGCATCCGGGCCTCCCGCGCGGCGCGCTGGAAGTCGTCGTCGGTGCGCTGCCGGGTCTCCGGGTCCAGGGCGGCGACGATCGGGTCCACCCAGGCGCGAAAGCGCGGCTCGTCCTCGCGCGGCACTCCGAGCAGCCGGCAGATCACCGTCACCGGGAAGGGGTAGGCGAACTGGTCGACGACGTCGATCTGCCGGGCGTCGCCGAAGCCGTCGATCAGCTCGGTGATGATCCCGGTGAGTTCCCCGGTCATGGAGTCGATCCGGTCGGGCCGGTGCGGCGGGCCGAAGGAGCTGTTGGCGATCCGTCGCAGCCGGTCGTGCTCGGGCGGGTCGAGCCTGATGAAGCTCGGCGGCAGCCCCGTGGCCTCCGGGCCCGACAGCTCGTCCGCGCCGGCGGCGGTGAGGTTGGTGGCGTCCGAGCTGACCCTCGGGTCGTGGAGCAGCCCGAGGATGTCGTAGTACGAGCTCACGACGTAGGAGCCGTCCTCCTCCTCGTGCAGCACCGGTGTCTTGCGCAGTTCCTCGTAGAGCGGATACGGGTCGGCGCGGTTGGCGTAGTCGGTGATCCGATGCAGGAACGAGGCGTGCGTCATGTCGGGTCCTTGGGGCGCGGAGGTCCGGGGTGGGAGGCGGGCGCAGGTTCAGTGGCGGGCCGGCGTGAAGACCAGTCGTCGGTCGGCCGGGGAGTAACCGCTGAGGGTCACGGTCGGGCCGTGCGTCGGCAGCGAGGGGTCGGGGAAGTCGGCCGGCACCGGCTTGCGGCCCTCGGGCCGGCGGTCCACCGTCGTGAACTCCACCGGGAACGGCGCGCCCGTCTCGATCAGCCGCTGGTAGAACTCCAGCCACCGCGTGTTGTCGAAGCTCACGGCGGCGATCACGCGGCCCTGGCAGCCGTACACCCCGACGAACCGCCGCTCGGTGAGGGACCCCTGGGTGATCATGACCTCCTCGCCCATGGACGGTACGCCGACCGACTTGATGTTCACGCCGAACTGCGAGGACCAGAAGGCGGGCACCCACATGTGCGGGCGCCGGTCGGCGCTGGCGCTGATCATGTTGTGCGCGGCCACCTCGGCCTGGGCGACGGCGTTGCCCCAGTGCTCCAGGGACAGGAACTGGTAGCCGAACAACGGATGCGGGGAGCGGGCGACGTCGCCGGCGACGTAGATGTCGTCGGTGACGATGCCCCGGAAGTCGAAGGCCCGGCAGCCCGCGTCGCAGGCGATGCCACGCGGGCCGGCGCCCAGCCCCGAGCCCACCAGCCATTCGGTGTTGCGGGTCGCGCCCAGCGAGACCACCACCACGTCCGTCTCGACGACACTGCCGTCGGACAGGTGCGCGGCCCGCACCCGGCCCGTCGCGTCGCCCTCCAGACCGGTGACCATGACCCCGGTGCGCGGGTCCACCTCGTTCTCGCGGTGCAGCTCCGCGGCCACCGCGCCGATCACCCCGCCGAGCGCGCCCACCAGAGGAGCGCCGGCCCGCTCCGCGACCGTGACCGCGATGCCCTGGTCCCGGCACGCCGAGGCGATCTCCGAACCGGAAGCCGGCCCCGATGACCAGCACCCGGCACGGCGGGCCCTTCATCCGACGGTGCAGACGGACCGCGTCGTCCCGGGTGCGCAGCACGAACACCCCGTCCAGTTGGGCCTCGTCCTCCTTCGGCCAGGGCCGGGCGTGCACACCGGTCGCGATCAGCAGCCGGTCGTAGGGCACCTCCTCGCCGTCGGCCAGCCGCACCCGCTTGGCCGCCATGTCCAGGCCGGCCGCCGCGACCCCGAGCCGCCAGGTCGCGTCGATGTCCCGGCGCCGGGGCAGTTCGGTGTGGTCCGGGGACGCCATGCCGAGCAGCGCCGCCTTGGAGAGCGGGGGCCGGTCGTAGGGTTCGTAGGGCTCGTCACCGATCATGGTGAGCGGTCCGGTGAATCCTTCGGCGCGCAGCGTCTCGGCGGCTCTGAGGCCCGCCAGCGAGGCGCCCACGATCACGATCCGGCCTTCGCGTCGGAGCCACTCGTGGAACGTCTCAGTGGGCATCGGAGGCCTCCCGCCCCGCCCCGACGGGCTCCTCGTCCGCGTCGTCCAGCCCCTCTGCCGTGATCGCCTGCACCGGGCACGCAGCGACGGCGCGCGCGACCCTCTCCCTGTACTCCGTGCCGGGCCGCGGGTTGTAGACCAGCGACTCCTCGCCGTGCATGGTGAACACGCCCGGCGCGAGGAACGCGCACTGCGCGTATCCCTGGCACTTGTTGAGGTCGACGACAAGCCTCATGGCGCCCCGCCCTTCCGGCGGCCAGGTCCTCGGGAAACACCCGCTCGGCGGGCACCCTCGGACGGCGGTCATCCCACGTCAGGATCGAAGCGCCGGGGCTCTCCCCGCGCGTCAAGGCCCGCCGATGGAGTGACAGGGCGGCGCGGCGCGGGCCGACACCACGGGGCCGAGTCAAGCGGCCTGCGCGACACCGGGCCGCGCCCGGCGGTCGCCGGCATCAGGATGTACGCGAAGCGGCGGCCGAAGTCCCGGGCGTCGGGCCCGTCGGAGGCGCCGGGCGGGTGCGCGACCGCGAGTACCACGTCGGCGGCCGCCGCCGCCCCGAACATGGCGGCGAACGGCACGAGAGCCAGTGCCGCCGGCACCGCACCGCGCCGCGCGGAGCCGGTGGACCCCTGGAAGGTGACCGCTTCCGCGCCCTCGGGAATCCCCAGCCGGATCAGGACGATCGCCGCCGCGCGAACAGCACCCCGGCCGGCCCGGCCGCGCGAGGCGTCCGCAGCGGCCGCTCGGCACTTCGGTCACTTGAGGTAGCCGAGGATGGTCATCATCCCGGACTCGGAGTGGTACTGGTTGTGGCAGTGGAGCATCCACAGGCCCGGGTTGTCGGCGTAGAAGTCCACCACCAGCCTGTCGTGCGGCAACACGATCGCGGTGTCCTTGCGGGCTCCGCGGCCCTTCGGGCCGGTGATGGCGAAGGTGTGGCCGTGCAGGTGCAGCGGGTGCCACATGCCGGTGTGGTTGAGGAAGGTGATCCGGACCCGCTCGCCCCGGCGGATCGGATGGCGCTGCTCGACCGAGTACGGCCTGCGGTCGAAGCTCCAGTTGTACCACTTCATGTTGCCGGTCAGTTTGATCTTGATCTCGCGGTCCGGCTCGTCGTCGGAGAACGCCACCGAGTCGGCGGGGGCCAGCTCGTAGGCGGACAGGAAGCGGCCGTCCAGCTCGTTGGGGTGGACGGAGGGCGCGGGTAGTTTCTTGGACTTTCCGGTGTTCAGTACGGCGAGGGCGCGCGCGTCCTTGCCCTCGGCCAGCGCGACCAGGGGGAACACCCCGTCCTTGGCGGTGATGACGACGTCGTAGCGCTCGGCCATGCCGATCACCAGCGCGTCCGTCGTACGGTGCTCGACCGGGTAGCCGTCCGTGTGCGTCACCGTCATCTCGTGACCGCCCAGGGCCACGCGGAAGGCGGTGTCGGCACCCGCGTTGATGAACCGGACTCGGATGCGGTCGCCGGGGCGGGCCCGGAAGACCGACGGAGCGTGCGGGGCACGGCCGTTGATCAGGTAGTAGGGGTAGTCGACGTTACCGCCCATGCCTTGCAGGATGCGGCTGCCCCCGCGCCGCAGGATGCGGTCGGGGCCGTGGGACGAGCCCTGCGGGGCCGAATGCCCGCCGTGGCCGCCGCCGTCCATGTCCATGCCATGCATGCCCTTGGGAATGGGGCCTTTGACCTTCTGCAGCTGCGCGAGCACGCCATCCGGAGTGGAGCCGGCCAGGCCGTCCAGCCAGTCGTCCAGGACCACCACCCACTCCTTGTCGTACGACAAGGGCTCCTTGGGGTCGTCGATGATCAGCGGTGCGTAGAGGCCGCGGTCGAGCTGCATGCCCTCGTGCGAATGCAGCAGGTACGTGCCGGGGTGGGACACGACGAAGCGGTAGTTGAACTCCGAACCGGGCTTGATGGTCCTCTGGGTCAGTCCCGGCACGCCGTCCATGTCGCAGCGCAGGCGCACACCGTGCGAGTGCACCGTCGTCCCCACGGGCAGGCGGTTGACGAGCGTGAGGTCGAGGATGTCACCCGCGGTGGCCCGGACCGCCTCGCCCGGGATCCTGTCGCTGTACGCCCAGGTCTTGACGGTCTTGCCGGACACGTCGAACGACGTCTCCCGGGTGGTGAAATTGTACTTGCGAACCCGCCCGGCCCCGCGCTTGCGCTCGGCGGCCAGGACCTCCGGGTCTGACGGGTTCACGTACCCCTTGGGTCCCTTGGGAACGAACGGGCGGAAGCCTTCGATGGTCCCGGGGCCCTGCGCGGACCCCGAGCTCTGCCCAGAGCCCCGAGCGGACCTCGAGTCGGAGTCGGCCCCGTGGCAGGCGGTCAGGAGCCCCGAAGCGGCAGCCGTGACCGAGGCGCTGAGCAAGGTGCGCCGCGTATATGTGTGCATGACTCGAATAACACACGTTTTGCGCCGATATGTGGGAGAACTGGCGCGGCGCGTCTGGTGATCTCGGCAACCATTGCCTTGGCGGCGCGGCGATATGGGGCATGGTCCGCGCGGCGACGTGCCGGGTCCGGGCATGTGCGCTATGCTGGATCTTGAGCGAGTCACCGGAACTCCCGGTGATTGGCTGTGCGTTGGTGGTCCAAGGAAAGACGCCCCGCTTCCTGCGGGGAGATGCAGGTGCAAGGCCTGCCCGGCGCTCGTGGACAAGCCCCACTCCCGTGATGGGAGTGGGGCTTTCGTCTTGCCCGCCGAACGGGCGTTCGCACCACACGCCGATCCACGAGGCGCTGATCGTCGCCGGCCGTGCGACGCGGGGAATCCGCGGGGCGCTTGAACATCCCCGGGCCGAACTCCGTATGGGGCGGGGGGATTCACATTCCTGGCCGGCCACGATGCGTAGGAGGAGTTCGGTGAGACGCAACACGCGCAGACGCCCCACGGGCCCGCGACGCGCCACGCTCGGCGCGATGGCGCTCATCCTGGGCGGAGGCGGGCTGATGGTCGCCAACGTGTACGCCTCCGCCACCGAGGACACGTCGACGGTGCGGTCCGCCGGGGAATCGGGCCGCGACCAGAGCCCGGCTGCGGGAGGTGCCACGATCGACTGCCCGGACGTCGGAGCCGGGCTGACCGCGGTGCCGCAGGAGGCGAAGGCGACCGTCGACGAGCAACTCGCGCTTCTGGACCAGCAGATCGCGAGTGCGTACCAGCAGATGCAGGGCGCGGTTCAGGACGGGCGGCTCGACGTCGGCGCCGTGGAGAACACGATTGTCAGTCCGCTCAAGGAGCAGCGGGCCGCGACGATCGGGACCATCGCCGACGCGATCGAACGGGCCGGGGAGCGGCCCGAGGGGCTCGACGGCCTCGCGGCCTGCACCCTGCGCACCTCCGGCACCCAGGACGGCGGCGGGGAGGCAGGTCAGGAGCAGAGCCGGCAGGGGGAGGGGCAGCAGGAACCGCAGCAGGGCGCCGACAGCGGAGGCCAGGCCGGCAACGGCCCCGTGGCCGCGGACTACGCGGACATCACCACCGTGCAGCCCGCCGCGCGAAAGCCCCGTGAGGAGGCGGACGCCGCACGCGGCAGCTTCGCCTCCAGTTGCGGAGTGAACGAGGGCGGCCTGTTCAACTCGGACAACGTGATCGTCGCCCCCGGCGTCACCAACGGCGCCCACCACATCCACGACTACATCGGCAACCAGGCCAACAGCGCCTTCGCCAGTGACCAGGACCTGGCGAACGGTGACACGAGCTGCGCCGACAAGGGCGACAAGTCCACCTACTACTGGCCCGTGCTGCGCCTTCAGGACGGGACCCGGGAGCGGGACGCCGACGCCCCCGGCGGCGGGACCGAGGGCAACACGGGCAGGATCGTGACGCCGAAGCAGGTGACGCTGTCCTTCGAGGGCAGTCCGCGCGGCCAGGTGACGGCGATGCCGCGCTTCCTGCGCATCATCACCGGAGACGCCAAGGCGTTCGTCAACGGCCCCGCCAACGCCAACGCCTCCTGGTCCTGCACCGGTTTCGAGGACCGGCAACTGAAGGACAAGTACCCGCTCTGCCCCGGGGGCAGCGACGTGGTGCGCACCTTCAGGTTCCAGAGCTGCTGGGACGGCCGGAACACCGACAGCGCCAACCACCGTACACACGTGGCGTTCGCCGACGCCGACGGCAACTGCCCGGACGGATTCCGGGCGATCCCGCAACTCGTGCAGCGCATCGTCTACGGCGTCGACGCCCCGAGCCTGGACGATGGTGGCGCGACCACCCCGCTGTTCGCCGTGGACTCCTTCCCCGAACAACTGCACAAGCCGGGCACGGACCACGGCGACTTCATCAACGTCTTCGACGGCGACCTGATGCGCCGGCTGGTCGACTGCGTCAACAGCGGTCGCCAGTGCGGCGCCGGCGCCGACCAGGGCCCGGAGCTCGGCGAGCAGCCGGAGAAACCGCAGGAGTCGCAGAAGCCGCAGGAGCCCGAGGCGAAGCCGACGCAGACCTCGGGCGCGCGGCCCGGAGGCGGCGCCGACAAGGGCGCCGACAAGGGAGCGAATACGGGCGCGGGCCGGACCGACAACGGCGGCAGGACCGGGACGGACGCGGGCGACGCGGGGGGTGAGAAGTCCGCGGAGCCCGCGGGCGGTGCGGTGGAACCGAAGGCCGACACCTCGGGCGCGGCCGAGCGGAGTGCCACGGGCGGCGCGTCCACGAGCGCCACCGGTGCCGCGAGCGGCGGCGAGGTGGGCACGCCCGCCTACACACCTGCTCCCGGCGGAAACGGCCAGGCGGCCGGCGCGCAGACCGAACCGCAGGTCGTCCGGGGCAGCCTGGCCGAGACCGGCGCCCGGTTGTGGCCCGCGGCCGCCGGGGCGGTGCTCGTGACCGCGGGCCTCATGCTGCTGCGGCGGATCAGGCGCGGCACCGTCTGACGGCGCCACAGGCCGCGAAGGGGCGGCGGTGGGACCGGTCTCGTGGTCCCACCGCCGCCCCTTGGCGTCACTCGGCGCGGGCGAGGCCTCTTCGGGCGTTGTTGTAGATGCGCATCAGATGCTTGGCCACGGCGCATGGAATGTCATGTATATGACATTGACGACAGGTCCTCATGTGCTGCTCGTAGTCAGAATGCGCTTGCTGCAGAGCAGCGTCTGGAGACGGCATGGGGATCCTTCACACGGGGGTCGGGCGGCACGGTGCGCCCGATGTGACTGGAGAGAAAAGCCCGGAGCCAAAGTTGATCATGTTACTGCGGGTAGGGGAAAGCGCCATCGGGCCACCTGGTAGACGGAGCGGACGGCTCCCCGCCTCACGCGCTCCCGGGGCTCTGCCGCCCGGAATAGGCCCACCAGCGGCCCTCGTGCCGGTTCACCGCGATCGGGCGGCCGAAGCACGCGGTCAGCCACGGCCCGGTCAGCACGTCCTCGACGGGTCCCTGGGACAGGAGCCGGCCCTCGCGCAGCAGCAGGGCGTGACTGACGGCGGGGGACAGCTCCTCGAGGTGGTGGGTGACCGTCACGGTGGCGAGCCGCGGCCGCCCCTGCGCGAGCCGGTGCATGGCCTCGACCAGATCCTCGCGGGACGGCAGGTCAAGGGCGTTGAACGGCTCGTCGAGGAGCAGCAGCGCCGGTTCGGCCATGAGGGCCCGGGCGATGAGGACGCGCGCCCGCTGCCCGCCCGAGCAGACCCCGTACGGCCGGTCGGCCAGGTCCTTGATCTCCAGCTCGGCCAGCAGTTCGTGGGCGCGCTGCCGCACCTCCTCGTCGTACATCCGCCACAGCGGCTGCACCGTGCCCGTGTGACCGGTCAGCACGACGGTGTGGGCGTCGAGTTCCCCGGGCACGCGCTGCGCCGTGGTGACGTGCCCGATACGCGCGCGCAGTTCCCGTACGTCGACGCGGCCCAGCAGCTCGCCGAGGACCTCGACGCTGCCGGTCGTGGGGTGCATCAGGGCGCCGAGCAGCCGCAGAAGCGTGGTCTTCCCGGCGCCGTTGGCGCCCAGCAGCGCCCAGTGCTGTCCCGCCCGCACCGTCCAGTCGACGCCGTCGAGGATCACCTGCCCGGTCGTGAAGCGGCGGACGCCCACCTCGCGGAGGGCGACGACGGTACCGGGCTCCCGCGTCGTCCGCTCTGCGGTGTCCTCGGCCATCCTGGGCTCCCCTCGGCGTCGAGGCCGTCGCTCGACCGGCACCACGAACGGTAGATGCATCCGGCACCTTGTCGCCGAGCTGTCCGGGTCGTGGACGCGGCGAGACCGCCGCCGGATCACCGCCCGGTGGGCCGCGCCGGGCGGTCGCCCCTGTGACGAAGCCGACACGAACGCCGCATGCGTGCCCGGCGGGAAGAGGGGTATGTGGACGCCGTGAACAGGGTGGTGAAGGCGGTTGGGATGGAATCCGTCCTCCTCGGTGACGAGGAGCCGACGCCGGACACCGGCGTGATACGCGTGGCGACGGCCCTCGACGGCGACGGCGCGTGCATCGCCGAGGCCCGCCATCTCGCGGCCGAGTTCCTGGGCCGGGCGCGGACCGGCCACGGGCTGACGGTCTCGGACCGGGCCCTGGACCTGACTCAGCTCGTGGTCAGCGAACTGGTCACCAACGCCCGCAAGTACGCCTCCGGCCCCATCCTGATGGACCTGCGGATCGCCGGTGACGCCGTGGACATCGCGGTCTGGGACAGCGATCCGGTGCTGCCCGTGGCCCGGGCCGCCGATCCGGGGCGGGTGGGCCAGCACGGTCTGGAGATCGTGATGGCCGTGGTGGAGCGGTTCGAGGTGCGGCGCGAGCCGGTGGGCAAGCGCGTCATCGCCCGCGTCAACCTGCTCGACGCCGCGCGCTCCTGAGGCGGCACCGGCCGGCGGCCACGCGGCGTCAGGCGTCGAGTTCCGCCTTGTCCCCCATGACCACGACCGGGTGCTGACGCGGGTCGAGGGAGCGCAGTAGATACCGCATCGCCGACTTGGGCAGGGTCACGCACGCCGACGTGCCGCTGCCGTGGTCCATGTGCAGCCAGATGCCGCCGCCCCTGGAGTGTCCTTCCGGCCGGGTGGGGTCGTTGGGCGGCGTTCCCTTGACGCGGTTGAAGTCGATGGCGATGACGTAGTCGAAGTCGTGCCAGGCGTTCTTCGTCCAGTACCGGGGAGCTTGGAACGCGGCGGACCGGGTGTACGGCAGTCCGGCCCCGGGGTCCTCGAGTACGCCGCCGGCGTCGCTCAGCGTGAACACCCCCACTGGTGTGCGCTGGTCGCCCTCGTGATGGTCCGTCGTCCAGCCCTTCCTGCCGTTGTGGGCCGGCCAGGAAGCCGTCCGCTCCCAGCGCGAGCCGCGCTCGGTGAAGAGCTCGACCGTCGAGTCGGGGGAGCCCTGACCCGCGCCGTAGACCACGACCACCTGGCGGGACCCGGCCGGCACCCGATGCCACATTCTGTCACCGATGCCCGGCACCCGCCTCGTGGACGCGTCGCGGCCGGGCGCGTGCTCCGCCTGCCCGCCGTGGCCGGCCGCGCGCCGGTGGTCCGGGTCGCCGCAGGCCGTCAGGGACATCGCCAGCGCCCCACCGGCCGCCACCACGGCCGCCGTCCGCAACGCTCCGCCTTTTCGCATGGGCCCCATGATGGCACCGCCCCCGTCGCATTTTTCACCTGAATGGCCGTCCGTGGCTGCGTGCGGATGGCCCACTCGGTATCTCCTTGAGTGAGAGAGGCGTCCATCGAGGGAGTGGAGCCGATCATGTATGAGATGTGTGCAGGAGTAGAGAAGCCCGGTGGGGCTCTGGTCTGGCACGTCATGGCCAAGCACAGGACCACCACCCTGTGCGGCCAGAAACTGGGTCAGCACGTCGACGGCGCGAGCGCACAGCGGGCTGGACACTGTTCCACCTGTATGGCGTTGTTCGGGAAGCTGATGACCGCACCACCCGCGGTCGGCTCTCCCGCCGCCACGGACCGCTAGGTCCTGAACACCCGGCTCCCGTCCTCCGCCGAGGACGGGAGCCGGGTGTCCGTTCTCCATCTCGTCGAGGCCCGCGCGGTGCGGCCGGTCAACGCTTCGACCAATTTTTGGCAACGTGCCCCCATATCGCATTCCGGCACCGGTCGATGGGTAACACTGAGCGGCGGAGGGGGGAGACGTGCGGCGGTGCTCTGCCGGCGCGCACATCCCGGAGTGTCACGCCGGCCTTGGGGAAGGCGGCGAGGGGACCAGCGGGGGGATGCATGACGCAGTCGCTTCCGGGGCAACGGCCTGCCCACGGGGGAGCGCAGCGGGGGCGCCGAGCGCTTCCGGTCGTGGTGGTCGGGGCGGGGCCGTACGGGCTTTCGGTCGCCGCGCACCTGCGCGGAACGGGGGTCCCGGTGCGGGTCTTCGGGGAGGTCATGGGCAGTTGGCGGCACGCCATGGCGACCGGGATGTTCCTGAAGTCGACGCCGGACGCCGTCGATCTGTCCGCACCGGAACCGGGCGGGCGGCTGGCGGACTTCCTCCAGGTGCACGGCGAGCCGGAGCTGACGGAACTGACGCCCATCCCGTGCGAGGTGTTCGTACGCTACGGACAGTGGTTCCAGAAGCAGTACGTCGGAGAGGTGGAGCCGGCCCGGGTGGCGGCCGTCGACCTGGCCGCGTCCGGTACGGGGTTCGCCGTACGGCTGGACGACGGACAGGAACTCGCCGCCGCCGCCGTGGTCGTGGCCACCGGCCTGAACGGACTGGCCCACATACCCGGCGAGTTGCGCGACCTCGTGCCCGAAGGCCCGGGGCCCGAGGCGCCAGTGTCGCACACCAGCCAGCACACCGACCTGTCCCGGTACGCCGGCCGCCGGGTCGCCGTGGTCGGCGGGGGCCAGTCCGCCCTGGAGAGCGCCGCGCTGCTCCACGAGTCCGGTGCGCGGGCGCAGGTGCTGGTCCGGGAGAGCGGCCTGCTGTGGGGGACGGTTCCGGAGCAGGCCAGGTCCTGGGCGCGGCGGATCGGCAGGCCCGCCTCGCCCCTGGGCACGGGCTGGATCCTGGCCGCGGTCTGCCGGGCCCCCGGCGCGGTACGGCATCTGCCGGCCGCGGCCCGACTGCTGCTGTTCCGGCGCGCGTTGCGGCCGTCGGGCGGCTGGTGGCTGCGGGACCGGGTCGAGGGCGTGGTGCCGGTGCGCACCTCGAGCCGGGTCGTACGGGCCGAGACCGCCGGGTCCGTCGTACGGCTGGACGTCGCCGGGCCGGGCGGTGTGACGGAGGCGCTCGACGTCGACCATGTGCTGGCCGCCACCGGCTACCGTCTGGACCTGGACGCCGTTCCGTTCCTGTCGCCGGCGGTGCGCCGTGCGCTCAGGCAGGTGCCGGGTTCGAGGGCACCACGGTTGAGCCCGGGGTTCGAATCGTCGGTGCCGGGCCTGTACTTCACCGGATCGCTCGCCGCCCCGATGTTCGGGCCGATGATGCGCTTCGTCGCCGGCACCGGGTACGCCGCGGCCCGGGTCGCCCGGGACAGGGTCCGCCAGGTGGCCGACGCCGGATGACCGTGCCCGCCGTCCGTTGACCGCGCCCGCCGTCCCCCGACTGCGTGCGCGGCCCGTCGCCTCGCCGCGAAGGGGATTCCGGCCGAGCCCGGCCGGAACCCCCTCGCCAGTGCGGGTCAGGCGGTGTGCAGGGTCAGTCCGTAGCGGTTGAGGATCTCGTTGACCGGCTGGAACCAGGTCTCCCCGCCGCCGGAGCAGTTGCCCCAGCCTCCGGAGGTGACGCCCTGGGCCTGGTCACCGCTGATGAACGAGCCGCCGGAGTCGCCCGGTTCGGCGCACACGCTGGTCTTCGTCAGCTGGTGCACGGCGCCCTGGCTGTAGTTGACCGTCTCGTTGTGCGCCAGCACGGTGCCGCAGTGCCAGTGCGTCGTCGAGCCGGAGCGGCAGACCGAGGCGCCTACGGGTGCCACGGCGGAGCCGCGCACCAACTGGTCCGGGACGGTGCCCCAGCCGAGGACCACCGGTACCGTCCACCAGCCGCTGCCGACACTGACCCAGGCGTAGTCGTTGTCGGGGAACGAGGACCCCTGGAAGGTGCCGATGTAGGAGCCGTCCCAGCCGCTCACCCCGGCGCCCGGCCGGCCGCAGTGTCCGGCGGTGACGAAGCCGCCGTACACCGAGAAGCCGATGGAGCAGCGGACGTTGCCGGTGTAGTAGGGGTCGCCGCCGACCGTGCCCGCCGCGAAGGTCTGCGGCGGTGCGGAGACCGTGCGGACGGTGACGGGGCCGGCCGCACGGGCCCGGGAGAGGAAGAGTTGGACATCGTTGTCGGAGTGCGCGGCGCGGACGACGTCCACGACCAGCGTGTTGGCCTTCGGGTCCACCCGCCAGCCGCTCACGCCCTGGGGTGCCGACGTGCCGTCGAGGCGGGCCTTGGCCGTGTCCAGCTGCCGTGCGCTGTGCTGGACGGTGCGGACCGTGGCGCCGGTGGTCCGGACGGCGCGCAGGGCCGAGTCGGAGGCGCCGGAGGTGACGGCCACGGTGAGCCGGCCGGTCTCGTCGTCGAACCACGAGCCGCCGTAGGCGGATCCCGCGGCCGCGCGGGCCTTCGGTTCCGCGGCCGCGGCGGTGCGCTCCGCCGCCAGCCGCGCCTCGGCCTGCCGCGCGGAGAGTCCCAGGTCCCGCTGCATCGCCTGGAGCAGGCCGGGGGAGGGGGCGGGTGCGGCGGTGGGTGCGGCGGCGGGGGTCGCCGCTCCGGCCGGCGAGGTGCCCGCCACGGCCCAGCTGCCGAGCAGTACGAGTGCGGCCACGGCCACGCGGTGGAGTCTGGTGCGTCTCACAGGGGTGCCCTTCGTCGTTCCAGCGAGGTGGGGGTGGAACAACCGCGACCTGAGAGCGCTCTCAACCGGGTCGGGGAGCAGCTTAGCGGGACTGTGTGATCAGGTCCATGCCAAGGTTGGGATTCGCGCCGGGCTTGTTCGCGGTCCGGTTTGCCTAATGGGCTTAGGCAGATATTCAATGGCTTCAGGTTCTTGGAGGCTCGGGTGGGAGGAGCGGTATGGCGCGTGCGGGGTTGACCACGGAACGCCTGGTCAGGGCGGGGGCGGAGCTGGCGGACGAGGTCGGCTTCGAGCACGTGACCGTCTCGGCCCTCGCCCGGCGGTTCGACGTCAAGGCCGCGAGCCTGTACTCGCACCTGAAGAACTCCCAGGACCTCAAGACGCGGATCGCCCTGCTGGCCCTGGAGGAACTCGCGGACCGGGCTGCCGACGCGCTGGCCGGGCGGGCCGGCAAGGACGCCCTCGCCGCCTTCGCGAACGTCTACCGCGACTACGCCCGGGAACATCCCGGCCGCTACGCGGCGGCGCGGCTCCGGCTGGACCCGGAGACCGCCGCCGTGAGCGCCGGGGGCAGGCACGCGCAGATGACCCGCGCGATCCTGCGCGGCTACGACCTGGCCGAGCCGGACGAGACCCACGCCGTCCGGCTCCTGGGCAGCGTCTTCCACGGCTACGTCAGCCTGGAACTGGCCGGCGGCTTCGCCCACAGCGCCCCGGCCCCGCAGGAAACCTGGACCTGGATCCTCGACCGCCTCGACACGATGCTGCGCACCTGGCCGCCGAAGTGACCGCCCCCGCCGCGACGCGCGCGGGCCACTTGAGCGTGGGCGCCACGCGCCCGGCAGCGAGCCGCACGCCTGTGGTGCTTCCGTGCCTGCGGCCCGCGCACGCCTGTGGTGCTTCCGTGCCTGCGGCCCGCGCACGCCTGTGGTGCTTCCGTGCCTGCGGCCCACGTACGCCTGCGGCGCTTCCGTGCCTGCGGCACGTGTCCGTCTGCGGGCCGCGTATGTCCGCGGGGCCTCCGCGTTGTGCGGGGTCACGGCTCGTGTGGGCCTGCGGCCCGCGCTGCCTGCCCGGTCCTGGGGTCGGGTCCTGTGCGGGTGGTGCGCGTTTGACGGCGGACCGTACGCGTCTGCGTGCCGTGCGTGACTGCGGGGCCTTCGCGTCGGTTGAGTCCGGTCGGGCGCGGGTGGTGCGAGTTCGGCTGCGGGCCGTGCACGTCTGTGGCTCCGCGTGCCTGCGCGCCTCTACGTCGTTTGTGCGGGGATGTGGCTCGCGTGGGGCTGCGGCCCGTGCTGCCTGCCCGGTCGTGCAGTCCGTGGACCGCGTGCGGTGAGTCGGCCTGCCCGCGCACGCCTGCCTCGCTTCCGTGCCTGCCGCACGTGTCCGTCTGCTGGCCGCGCATCTCCACGGGGCCTTCGCGTCGGTTGAGCCGGGTCGCTGGCAAATGGCGCGCGTGCGGCGGAGGGCCGTGCACGCTTGTGGCTCCTGCATGACTGCGGCGCCTCTGCGTCGGTCGTGCGGGCACGTGGCTCGTGTGGGGCTGCGCGCTGTACGGCCTGCCCGGTCGTGCGGTGCGGTGAGTCGGGCCTGCCCGTGCATGCCTTCGGCGCCTCCACGTCGGCCCGGCCGCCTGTCGGGTTATGGCGTCCGCAGGTCGCGTGCGGGTGGGTGCGCGTCCAGTAGCTACCGCGCGGGTGGGGCGCCAGCCCGCCCCCGTACGGCTGCGGCCCGCGCATGCCGATGCGCCTGCACGCGACCATGCGGGGCCGCGCCCCTGCCGACTGTCCGGTCATGGAGTCCACGCGGGCCCGTGCGGATGAACGTGCGCCTAGTGGTTGCTCCGCGCGCAGGTGCGGCGCGTCTAGTGCTGCGACCGGAAGGTGTGGCCCCCGTGCGCCAGTGCTCCGGCGTCGGCCTCTGCGTCGCCCCCTCGCCGATGGTCTGCTGCGAGTCGACGTCGACCGTGCGGCCGGTGCCGTTCACGGCGACCGTGCGCCCGGCCGGTCGTCGAGGGGGGTCTGCTACGTTCCGTTGCTGCTCGTGGAAGGTCCGCACCCGCGCGCCGAGGTCCACCGTCGCGTCGGCGACCGCCTCTCCGAATTCGTCCTCGCTGTCGTGGACAGCGCTTTCACCTGCCCCAGCGCCTGAGATCCGGGGGTTCCCCGCACGGTTCGCGCAGGGCTCCCGCTGAACGATCAATCGTAGAAGTCGTGACGATGAGGGAGGGTGGATGTTACAAATGCCGGATGGCAGACCGTTTTACCCGTCTTCGACGCATATCGCTGCGCTCGCTGCTGGGAAAGAGCCCGCGAAGCGTCGCCGGACAGGTGTTCGTTCTCCAGGTGGCGCTGGTGGCGCTGCTTGTGGCTTTCGCCGTCTTCTCCCTCGTCCTTCAGTCGCAGCGGGACGTCAACGACGAGGCCAAGCGCCGTTCCGTGGCGGTGGCGCAGACCTTCGCGCACTCCCCGGGCGTCGTGACCGCACTGCGGACGCCCGGCCCGTCGAAGGTGCTCCAGCCCCTCACGGAGGCGGCGCGCAGGTCCGCGGGGGTCGACTTCATCGTCGTCATGGACACGAACGGCATCCGCTACACCCACCCCCTGCCGGACCGCATCGGCCACCGCTTCGTCGGCGCCATCGAGCCGTCGCTGGCCGGCAAGGTCTACACCGAGAGCGTCCACGGGCCGCTCGGCGACGAGGTGCAGGCCACCGTTCCCGTCAGGGACGGCGACCGCGTGGTGGCACTGGTCTCCGCCGGGCTCCAGGTCAAGCACGTGACCAGCCAGGTGCACCGGCAGATCCCGATCATCCTGGGCGCCGGGGCGGCCGCACTGGGCCTGGCCACCGGCGTGACGGCACTGGTCGGCAGGCGGCTGCGGCGGCAGACGCACAGCCTCGCCCCGGACGAGATGACCCGCATGTACGACCACCACGACGCGGTGCTGCACTCCGTACGCGAAGGAGTGCTCATCGTGGGTGACGACGGGCGGCTGCTGCTGGCGAACGACGAGGCCAAGCGGCTGCTGGAGCTGCCGTCGGACGCCGAGGGCAGGCAGGTGACGCAGTTCCCGGCGCTGGAACCCGAAACGGTCGAACTGCTCACCTCCGGCCGCATGGCCACCGACGAGGTGCACCTCGCCGGATCCCGGCTGCTGGCGGTCAACCAGCGGCCCACGCACAGCGACGGAGGCGGGCGGCGAACGGTGGTGACGCTCCGCGACTCCACCGAACTCCAGGCCATCTCCGGCCGCGCCCAGGTCGCCCGGGAACGGCTCGAACTGCTCTACGACGCCGGCCTGGGCATCGGCACCACCCTCGACGTGTCCCGCACCGCCGACGAACTCGCCCAGGTCGCCGTCCCTCGCTTCGCCGACTACGTCTCCGTGGACCTGGCCGAGGGCGTACTGCGGGGCGAGGAGCCCGCCGGCACCGCGACGGGCCTGCGCCGTATCGCCGTACGCGGTGTCCAGGACGACGCGCCGCTCTACGAGAAGGGCCGGCTGATCGACTTCCTGCCGTCCACGCCCCAGGCCCGCAGCTACGGCACCGGCCACGTGGAACTGGTGACGGACCTGTCGTCGGCGTACGGCTGGCGGGCGCAGGATCCGGAGCGCACCGAGGCGATCGTCGACTACGGCATCCACTCGCTGATCTCGGCCCCCATCCAGGCCCGCGGTGTCGTGCTGGGCATGGCCAACTTCTGGCGCTGCAAGGAGCGCGGCCCGTTCGACGAGGAGGAGCTGTCCCTGGCCGAGGAACTGGTGGCCCGGGCCGCGGTAAGCATCGACAACGCCCGCCGCTACGCCCGCGAGCACGCGCTCGCGGTCACCCTCCAGCGCAGCCTGCTGCCGCGGGCCCTGCCCGAGCTGAGCGCCCTGGAGGTCGGCTACCGCTATCTGCCCGCCCAGTCGGGTGTGAGCGGTGACTGGTTCGACGTGATCCCGCTGCCCGGCGGGCGGGTCGCCCTGGTCGTCGGGGACGTGGTCGGGCACGGCCTGCACGCCGCCGCGACCATGGGACGGCTGAGGACCGCGGTGCACAACTTCTCCACGCTCGACCTGCCCCCCGACGAACTGCTGAGCCACCTGGACGACCTCGTCGGCCGCATCGACCAGGACGAGGCCTCGACCGATGCCGCCGCGGCCGTCGTCGGAGCCACCTGCCTGTACGCGATCTACGATCCCGTGACGCGTCGCTGCGCCATGGCGCGCGCCGGTCATCTCGCGCCCGCGCTGGTCAGCCCGGACGGCAGCGTCACCTTCCCGGATCTGCCGCACGGACCGCCCCTCGGCCTGGGCGGCATGCCGTTCCGGACGGCCGAGCTGGAGCTCACCGAAGGCACCCAGCTCGCCCTGTACACCGACGGCCTCATCGAGGACCGCCGGCGAGACCTGGACGTCGGTATGGAACTGCTGCGCCAGGCCCTCGCGGGCCACCCCGGCCGCTCGCCGGAGCAGAGCTGCCAGGCGGTGCTGGACGCGCTGCTGCCCGCGCGTCCCAAGGACGACGTCGCCCTGCTGATCGCCCGGACCCGGGCGCTGCCCTGCGACCGGGTCGCCGAGTGGGACGTGCCGCCCGACCCGGCTGCCGTCGCCCGGGTCCGCGTCGCGGCCGCCCGCACACTCGACGAGTGGGGCCTGTCCGAGCTCGGCTTCAGCATGGAACTCGTGCTGAGCGAACTCGTCACCAACGCCATCCGCTACGGCGGCGAGCCCATCCATGTCCGGCTGATCCGCGACCGCACGCTGATCTGCGAGGTCTCCGACGGCACCAGCACCTCGCCGCACCTGCGCTACGCCGCGACGACCGAGGAGGGCGGCCGCGGTCTGTTCCTGGTGTCGCAGATGACCGAGCACTGGGGCACCCGCTACTCCCCGCACGGGAAGGTGATCTGGGCGGAGTTCGCCCTGCCCGAGGGCGTCGAGAACTCGGGTACGACCGTGTCCGGGACGATCGCGCACCCCGCCGACGGCTGGCCCGCCGTCCCACGGACACCAGTGCTCCCCGGCCAGACGGTGGGTGACCGGGCCGGGTGACAGGTGATCCCCTCCCCGGCGCGCGGTGCGCGGAGCGCGGGGCACTGCGTAAGGCGCACGGGCGCGGTCGATCGGTCGGCCTCGAAGCGGCGACGGCGCGGGCCTGCCCGGTGGGCGGCCCCGCGCCGTCGCAAAGGGTGAACGGACGCGTCAGGCGGTGACCTCGGCGGCCTCCGGCTGTGGTGCGTGCCGCGGCAGGGTCAGCACGGCCAGGAAGCCGAGGACCGCGACCGCGGCGAAGAAGTAGAAGCCCCACGGGTGGCCGACGCCGGAGGCGACCAGGGCCCCGGTGATCGTCGGACCGACGATCGAGCCGATCCGGCCGATGCCGGAGGCCGAGCCGAGGGCGGTCCCGCGCACCGCGGCCGGGTAGAAGTGCGTGACGTAGGCGTAGACGAGCACCATGGCGGAGAAGACGAACACGCCGGTGAGGAAGACGACGACGTTGAGCAGGATGTCGCTGTTCATCTTGACGCTCAGGCAGCCGAGCATGACCACGGACACCGCGAACCAGCCGAGTATGGTCCCCTTGATGCCCCGCCGGTCGGCCACGAAGCCGCCGACGACCAGGCCGACGACACCGCCGACGTTGAGCACCAGGAGCTGGGTGACGGCCGTGGGGACGGGGTAGCCGGCGTCGTTCATCAGCTTGGGCAGCCAGGTGTTCAGACCGTAGACCAGCAGCAGCCCCATGAACGAGGCGACCCAGATGCCGATGCCCGCGCGCAGGTAGGCCGGCTTGAGCAGCTCGGTGAACGGGACCCGCTGCGCCCCGGTCGCCTGCTTGGCCCGCATGAAGGCCTCCGACTCCGGCAGCCGGAACCACTGGATGCCGGCGACCACGAGGCCGGCCACGCCGAGGACGTAGAACAGGATCTGCCAGTTGTCGGTCACCTGGAGGGCCAGCAGCGAGGTGATCACGGCACCGGTGTGGTAGCCGGTCATGGTCAGGGTGCTGGCCCGGGCCCGCCGGCTGGCCGGCATGTGCTCGGCCATCATCGTGAGGGACACCGGCATGCAGGCGCCGAGGCCCAGACCGGCGATGAGCCGGAGGACGGCGAACATGGTCACGGAGCCGGCCAGCGGCACCACGATGGTGAACACCGAGAACACCACCACCGACGCGATGAGCAGCAGGCGGCGCCCCAGCCGGTCGGCCAGCGGGCCGACGCAGACGGCGCCGATGGCGACGCCGACGAGCGACAGCGTCGCGATCATGGTGGCGTCGCCCGCGGTCATGCCGAGGTGGCGGGTCTTGAGCAGGGTCGGGATGATGGCGCCGAGGACGACGAGGTCGTAGCCCTCCAGCATGACGGTGATCCAGCACAGGACCACGGTCCAGGTGCTGCGCCCGGCGGTGCCGGACTGCACGGACGTCTGGGACGAGACGGCGGATGTCATCGGGACGTTCCCCCCTGGGGACGGCAGCGGACGGACGGGGTCAGAACGGGTAGTCGGCGATGTCGGGCCGGACGGTGACCCACTGGGTCTCGGTGAAGGCCTCGACGTTGGCGGCGGCGCCCCCGAACCGGGACCCGGTGCCGGAGGCCTTGACCCCGCCGAAGGGGGCGTTGGGCTCGTCGCTGACGGTCTGCTCGTTGATGTGGACCTTGCCGGAGTCGATCCGGTCGGCGAGCTTCATCGCCGTCCCCACGTCGCCGAGGATCCCCACGGACAGCCCGTACTCGCAGTCGTTGACGATCCGCGCGGCCTCCTCCAGCGTCGAGAAGCCGATGACGGGCGCGACGGGCCCGAAGATCTCCTCGCGCCAGGCAGGCATGTCGGTCGTCAGGCCGCTCAGCACGGTGGCCCGGTAGCCCGCGCCGACGATCTCGCCGCCCGCGGCGAGGGTCGCGCCCGCGGCGACGCTGTCGGTGACGATGCCGTGCACCCGCTCGAGCTGGCGCCGGTCGATGATCGGGCCGAGCGCGACGTCCTCGCGGGCCGGGTCGCCGACCGGCAGGGCCGCGGCCTTCGCGGCGAGCGCCGCGGTGTACTCCTCCAGCAGCGACTCGTGGACGATGTGGCGGCCGGTCGTCATGCAGATCTGGCCCTGGTGGAGATAGGAGCCGAACGCGCCGGCGGAGGCCGCCTTCGGCACGTCCGCCCCGGGCAGCACGACCAGCGCGTTGTTCCCGCCCAGCTCTAGGTGGGCCCGCTTGAGCAGGCGTCCGGCCTGCTCGCCGATCGCCCGCCCGACCGGGGTCGAGCCGGTGAAGGAGACCACCCGGACCTCGGGTGCCTCGACCAACGCCCGGCCGACCGAGCCGTCGCCCGGCAGCAGGTGCAGCACCCCGGCCGGCAGGCCCGCCTCCTCGAAGACGCGCGCGATGACGACACCACCGCTCACCGCGGTGCGCGGATCCGGCTTGAGCAGCACCGCGTTGCCCAGGGCGAGCGCCGGTGCCACCGAGCGCAGGCCCAGGATGAGCGGGAAGTTGAAGGGCGCGATGACACTGACGACACCGGCGGGGCGGCGGCGGGAGAGGGACCAGCGGGCGTCCTCGGAGGCGAGCACCTCGCCCTGCGGATGCGTCGGCAGGCCCGCGCACTCGAAGCACTCGCCCACGGCGAGCTGTGCCTCGAATGCCGCCTTGGCCCGTACGGACCCGGCCTCGCGCACCAGCCAGTCCTCGATCTCGGCGGCGTGCTCGGCCAGCAGCTCGCCCGCCCGGCGCAGTACGGCGGCCCGCCGCTGCGGGGAGGTCGCCGCCCAGTCGCGCTGCGCCTCGGCCGCGCGGGCGGACGCACGCCGTACGTCCTCGGCGGTGGCCAGGCCTGCCGTCGCGAGCTGTTCGCCGGTCGCGGGTTCGACGACCGGCTGTTCGCCGGAGGCGTCCCTCCAGCCGTCGCTGAAGAACTTCTTGCCCCAGACGTCGCTGTCCAGGAGTGCCATCGCGTTTCCTCTCTTCTTCTCAGGGGCGGATCAGGACGGGGTGGTGAGCGCGGTGTCCACCTGGAGCAGCCGCGGGTGGTCCGGGCGCTCGGCGAGGGCGGCCCGCAGCTCCTCGGCGTCGCCGACGTGCCGGGCCCGGACGCCGTATCCCTCGGCGATGCGGGTGAAGTCCAGGCCGGGGATGTCCAGGCCGGGGGCGTCCGGCACCCCCAGCAGGCCGCCGAACCAGCGCAGTGCTCCGTACGTGCCGTTGCGCAGCAGTACGACGGTCAGTGGGATGCGGTGCTGGGCGGCCGTCCACAGGGCGGTGATGCCGTAGTTGGCCGAGCCGTCCCCGATGACGCCGACCACCGGCCGGCCGGGCTGCCCCATGGCGACCCCGACCGCGCCGGGCAGCCCGAACCCGAGTCCGCCGGCCGCCGGGAAGTAGTAGGAGCCGGGCCGGCGCAGGTCCATCTGACGCCACCAGGAGGCGTTCGTGGACGTCGACTCGACCACGTAGGCGGTGTCCTCGGGCAGCTCGTCGCGCAGCGCGGCGAAGACCTGCTCGGGGTGCAGCCGGGAACCCTCGCCGGTGGGCGGCTCGGGCGCCGGCCGGAATGCGCCGGCGGGTGCCTCGCGGCCGTCGAGCAGCTTCAGGAGCAGGCCGATGACCGCTCCGGGGTCGGCGACCAGCGCCTCGCCCATCGGCGCCCGCGCGGCGGCGGAGGCGTCCTCGGTCACCTGGATCAGCCGGGTGCCCTCGGGCAGGTACCGGCCGGGGAGGTGCTCGTGGTAGCGGAACACCGGCGCGCCGAGCACCAGGACCAGGTCGTGGCCCTCGAACGCCTCGCTGACCGGCGCGATCCCGGCGGGCAGTACCCCGCGGAAGAGGGGGTGCCGGTTGGGGAAGGGCAGCCGGAACTGCGAGGGGGCCGCCCACACCGGGCCGCCCAGGCGCTCGGCCAGCCGGACGGCGTCGTCGAACAGGCCGGCAGAGTCTATGTCCCCGCCCAGCACCAGCGCGGGCCGCCGGGCGGAGGCGACCTGCTCGACCAGCCGGCGGCCCTGCTCCCCGTCGGGGACGGCAGCGCGGCCGACCCGACGGTCGAGGACCGCCAGGGCGTTGTCGCCGGCGTCGGCCGCCCAGTCGTCGTAGGGGACGGACAGGTACGTCGGACGCCGCTGGAGCTGCGCCTCGAAGACGGCCTGCGCGAGGGCGCGCGGCACGTCCTGGGCGCACGCCGGCTCGGCCGCCCAGCCGACGAGCGGCCGCATCAGCGCCGGGGCGTCCACGTTGGACAGGTTGGCCTCCGGACCGACGGCAGAGCGCACCTGCTGGCCGGCGACGATCACGAGCGGGGTGCGGGAGGCCACGGCGTTCGTCAGCGCGCCCATCGCGTTCCCGGAGCCGGATGCCGCGTGCAGATTGACCAGGACGGGCCGGCCGGTCGCCTGCGCGTACCCGTCGGCCATGCCGACGACGGCGCCCTCGTGCAGGCCCAGGACGTAGCGGAAGCCGGCGGGGAGTTCGGCGAGGAAGGGCAGCTCGTTGGAGCCGGGGTTGCCGAACACGGTGGTGAGGCCCTGGCGCTCCAGGAACTCGTGGGAGAGGCGGCGTACGGAAGGCACAGACGTTCCTTTCGGAGTGACGCACGCCACGCTAGGGAAGCGCCGACATGAGCACCAATAAATCTTTTACCTTCGCGATATAGAGTCCTTCGATATGAGGACCTTCGACCTCAACCTCGCCCGCGTCTTCGTGCTGCTGTACGAGACCGGCAGCGTCACGGTCACCGCCGACACGCTCCACGTCACCCAGCCCACCGTCAGCTACAGCCTGGGCAAGCTGCGCCGGCACTTCGGCGACGAGCTGTTCCGGCGCACCGGGCGCGGACTGACGCCGACCGCCGGCGCCCGCCGGCTGTACGAGCCGTTGCAGCGGGCCCTGGCCGACATCGACAGCACGGTCCGCCAGGCCGACGTCTTCGATCCGGGGGCCATGTCCGGGCGGTTCACTGTGGCCCTGTCCGACCTGGGCGAGGTGACCCTGCTGCCGCGTCTGCTGGCCGCGGCCCGCGAGCGGGCGACCGGGGTGTCCTTCACCGTGCGACCGCTGGACGTCGACGAGGCGGAGCACCCCGGTGCTGACCTCCCACCGGACCGTGCGGATCCCGCTCTTCCACGAGCGCTACGTCGGCATGGTCGCCGCCGACCACCCCCGCGTGCGGGGCGAGTCGGTCACCCTGGCCGAGCTCGCGGCCGAATCCCACGCCACCGTCTTCGGCCCCAGCGGGCACGTCGTCCCGCGTGCCGTGCTCGCCGCGCACGGGCTGCTGGACCGGGTGGTGGTGGACGCCACCCGCTTCTCGATGCTGCCGTACCTGCTGGAGCAGACCGACCTGATCGCCATCGTCCCCGAGTACGTCGGCGAGGTCTTCGCCTCCTCCCACCAACTGCGCATGGTCCGGCTCCCGTTCGACACCGAGCCGATCGAGGTGGCGTTGTACGCCCGGCACGAGTCCTCGCGCAGCCCCTCCCAGCGGTGGCTGGTGCAGTTCATGTCCGAGGTCCTGGGGGAGCGGGTGAGCCCGGCCCAACTGCCCCCATCCGCCGCCCCGTAGGCCGCGCCGCGCGCCGTGCCCGCCATCAGCGTGAGACGCGTAGGCCAACCGGGTGCAATGCGCCGGGTGTTACTCCGTCTCAGCGACGGCTGCCTCCGCTTCGGAGGCGGCAGGCGGAAGGATGGAGGGCGGGCCCTGCGGGACACCGCGTGGACCTTCACGTATCCATCTCCTGAGAGAAAGCGTGTCACGGGCCGCATGACAGACGTCCAGCACACCACGCGGGAAACCGCCGCTCCCCGTCGTCACCTGCGGCCCGGTGCCGTGGTGGTGAAGTGGGCGACGACGACCGATCACAAGACGATCGGTTCGCTGTATCTGATCACTTCCTTCATGTTCTTCCTGATCGGCGGCATCATGGCGCTGCTGATGCGCGCCGAGCTGGCCCGGCCGGGCCTGCAACTGCTGACGAACGAACAGTTCAACCAGATGTTCACGATGCACGGCACGATCATGCTGCTGATGTTCGCGACGCCGCTGTTCGCCGGGTTCACGAACTGGATCATGCCGCTGCAGATCGGCGCCCCGGACGTGGCCTTCCCTCGGCTGAACATGTTCGCCTACTGGCTGTACCTGTTCGGCTCGCTGATCGCGGTCGCAGGCTTCCTCACCCCGCAGGGCGCCGCCGACTTCGGCTGGTTCGCCTACGCCCCGCTGAACGACGTCATCCACACGCCGGGCCTGGGCGGGGACCTGTGGATCCTCGGCCTGGGCATGTCCGGCTTCGGCACCATCCTCGGCTCGGTCAACTTCATCACCACGATCATCTGCATGCGCGCCCCGGGCATGACCATGTTCCGCATGCCGATCTTCACCTGGAACGTGCTGCTCACCAGCGTCCTGGTGCTGCTGGCCTTCCCGGTCCTGGCGGCCGCGCTGCTCAGCCTGGAGGTGGACCGCAAGTGGGGTGCCCACGTCTTCGAGGCGGCCAACGGCGGTTCGCTGCTGTGGCAGCACCTGTTCTGGTTCTTCGGGCATCCCGAGGTGTACATCATCGCGTTGCCGTTCTTCGGCATCGTCAGTGAGATCATCCCGGTCTTCTCCCGCAAGCCGATCTTCGGCTACATGGGCCTGGTCGGCGCGACGATCTCGATCGCGGGCCTGTCGGTGACGGTGTGGGCACACCACATGTTCGTCACCGGTGGTGTGCTGCTGCCGTTCTTCGCCTTCATGACCTTCCTGATCGCGGTCCCGACCGGTGTGAAGTTCTTCAACTGGATCGGCACCATGTGGAACGGCTCGCTGTCGTTCGAGACGCCGATGCTGTGGTCGACCGGCTTCCTGATCACCTTCCTCTTCGGTGGTCTGACCGGTGTCATCCTGGCCTCGCCGCCACTGGACTTCGAGGTCTCCGACAGCTACTTCGTGGTGGCGCACTTCCACTATGTCGTCTTCGGCACGGTGGTCTTCGCGATGTTCGCCGGCTTCCACTTCTGGTGGCCCAAGTGGACCGGCAAGATGCTCGACGAGCGCTTGGGGAAGATGACCTTCTGGACGTTGTTCGTCGGCTTCCACACCACGTTCCTGGTGCAGCACTGGCTGGGCGCGGAGGGCATGCCGCGCCGGTACGCCGACTATCTCGCCGCCGATGGCTTCACGACACTCAACGAGGTCTCCAGCATCGGGTCGTTCCTGCTGGGGCTGTCGATGCTGCCGTTCTTCTACAACGTCTGGAAGACGGCCAAGTACGGCCAGAAGGTCGAGACCGACGACCCGTGGGGCTACGGCCGCTCCCTGGAGTGGGCGACCTCCTGCCCGCCGCCGCGGCACAACTTCGTCACCCTGCCCGTGATCCGCAGCGAGTCCCCGGCCTTCGACCTGCACCACCCGGAGGTCTCGGTCACGGACAAGCGCGAGAACCTGGGCCTGCCCGGATGACCGACGCGGCGAAACGCCCGGACGGGCCCGCCGGACTGGTCGAGCAGGTCGAGGGCTATCTGCTGTGGCAGGCCCGTGTCGCCGAGGCCGAGGAGCGGGCCCGTTCCTTCACCGAGCCCATGCAGTGGCTGACCACGGCGCAGCGCGAGGAGATCGAGGAGCACTACGTCTCCGACTGCCTGCTGCGGGCCCGGGCGGACCTCCAGCGGGTCGCCGAGCGGTGCCGGGCGCTGCGCGGCGAGTACGAGGAGCGCTACCGCCAGTTGCGGGCACGGTGCTTCGCGTTCGTCCTCACCGCCCTCGCGGTGCTCGCCGGGGCCGCGGTCCTGGCCCTGGCCCTCGTGCGGCCCTGAGACCACGGATCCGTCCCGCCGGGCCTGCGCCCAACGGACTCGGGCCGCCCTCCTCGCGGGGGCGGCCCGAAGTCGTTGAGCCAGCCCACCGGGCCGGCGGTCGTGATCACGGGAGCGTCACTGCGGCGGCTGGTCCTGGCCCGTGTCCGGCCGGCCGAGCTGCTCCTTGAGCTTGTCCTGACCGGTGTCGACCTGGCTCCGGTACTTTCCCTGGGTCCGCTCGTCGACGTAGTCACCGGCTTTGTCGATGCCCTTGCCGGCCTGCTCCTCGTGACCTTTCAGCAGTCCCTTGAGCTTGTCCAGCATGCTCATCGCATACTCCTTAACGCCGTGGTTCCTCTCAGGATGGCCGACGGCGACAGGGACCGCATCCGCAACCGGAAGGGGGATCACCTGCGGAAACGCCGGTTCCGGGTCAGCGTGCGCACACGTTCTCGGCCGGTGGTACGCCGTCGAGCAGTCGGCGGCCGTCCCGCTCGGTGATGTGCCAGGCCGTGCACACGGAGTCGCCCTGCGCGGAGCGCAGCAGCAGGAAGTCGTGGCCGTCGCGGTGCTCCACCCGGGCCTGCAGCCGGGGGGCGTGCTCTCCCAGCCGGTCCAGGTAGTCGGCGGCGTAGCCGTCGGAGACGGTGTCCTCGTCGAACAGGGTCTGGAAGCCGTCCGCGTCCCGGTCGGCGGCGGCCTTCTGGACTCTGTCGGCCAGCGCGGCCACGTTCGGCGCGCCGGGCGGGGCTTCCGTCGCGATCGAATAGCACACAAAGCCCAGCCAGGTGCCGAGACCAACGATCAGCGCGATCACCGCGAGACGCGACTTGCTCGAACGCTTCGGGCGACCTTCCGGCACTGCTCTTCCTCCCGCCATGCCCTGTGTAGGGGACCACTCTCCCATGGCGGACGACCGGGGTGAGCACGAGGCCGGGGCACGGACGGGTCCCTAGGCTCCGGACGTGTTCCGGGCGGCTCGGTACAGGGCCTGCGTGGTGGCGAGCAGTTCGCGCCGCTCCCGCGCGGAACCCACCATCGGCCGGGAGCCGCTGAGCGGCACCTGCGCGCTCTCCGGCAGGAACCTCACGGTCACCAGGCCGATCGCGCCGGCCAGCATGAGGTAGAAGGCGGGCATCATGTCGTTGCCGGTGGCGTCGACCAGGGCCGCGGTCACCAGCGGGGTGGTGCCGCCGAACGCGGCCACGGCGAAGTTGAAGCCGATGCCCATGGCCGCGTAGCGCACCGCGGTCGGGAAGAGCGCGGGCAGGGTGGCGGCGCTCGGCGCGGCGAAGCAGGCCAGCAGGGTGGACAGGATCAGTACGCCGCAGATCGGCGCCCAGGTCCCCTCCGCCTTGATCAGCAGGAACGAGGGGACGGCGAGGACGATCATCGCGGCGGCCGCGACCGCGTAGACCGGGCGGCGCCCGACGTGGTCGCTGAGTCGGCCGATGAAGGTGATCAGCAGCGCGATCCACACCATGCCCAGCAGCACCAACAGGTCGGCGGAGCTGCTGGAGCGGTGCAGGGTCTCGGTCTGGTAGGTGGGCAGGTAGCCGGTGACCATGTAGTTGGTGACGTTGTAGAGCAGCACCAGGCCCATGCAGATCAGCAGGGCGCCCCAGTGGTTCTTGACGATGGCCCGCAGCTCGCTGCCCGCCGACTTCTGGGCCAGGCTCCGCTCGTGCTCGTCCAGCTGTTGCTGGAAGGCGGGCGACTCCTCCAGCCGGAGCCGCATGTACAGGCCGATCACGCCGAGGGGACCGGCGATCAGGAACGGGACCCGCCAGCCCCAGGAGATCATCTGGGCGTCGGTGAGGAGCAGGTTCAGCGCGGTGACCAGGGCGGAGCCCAGCGCGTAGCCGACGAAGGTGCCGAAGTCGAGCCAGCTGGAGAGGAAACCGCGGCGGCGGTCGGGGGAGTACTCGGCGACGAAGGTGGTGGCGCCGCCGTACTCGCCGCCGGTGGAGAAGCCCTGGACCATGCGGGCGAGCAGCAGGAGGACCGGGGCGGCGATGCCGATGGTTCCGTAGCCGGGGATCAGGCCGATGGCGAACGTGCCCACCGCCATCATGATCATCGTGGTGGCGAGCACCTTCTGCCGGCCGATCCGGTCCCCGAGCGGACCGAACACCAGGCCGCCCAGCGGTCGCACCACGAACGCCGCGGCGAAGGTCGCGAAGGAGGAGATCACCTGGGCGCCCGGCGAGGCACCGGGGAAGAAGACCTTCCCGATGGTGGCGGCGAGGTAGCTGTAGACGCCGAAGTCGAACCACTCCATGCAGTTGCCCAGGGCGGAGGCGCCGACCGCACGCCTGAGCAGTGGCGGCTCGACGATCTGCACGTCCTCCTCGCGCAGCGCGCGCTTGGCGCGCCGCAGCCGGCGGGTCAGCTCCTGGCGGACCTGCCGCGGCAGCCGCGCGGCGGCCTCCCGCGGCCCGGACGGGCCGGAGGAACCGGCCTGCCCGCCGGGTGTCACGTTCACCACCGCGTCACCTTGCCCCTTTTGTGCGTATGTACGAGGTATTGGCATTCTGCGGAGAATTGGCTCCGGGTGCGTGTGGAGCGGCTGCCCCGAACGGCGTTCTTCACGCTTGCGGCCATCGGCCCGTGATCCGGGACCGGCGCGAGCCCGAGTCGCGCCCCGCGCACGGGGGAAGATGACATCGCGAGCGGACAGCGGACGCACGAGCGACGCGGAGGAGCGTGGGTGCCATGCAGCACGAGCGAGCGGGCAAGCCGGCCGGACCCGAGGACCTGATCGACGTCGCCCGGCTGGTGACGGCGTACTACACACTGCACCCCGACCCGGCCGAGGCGGGACAGCGCGTGGCCTTCGGAACCTCAGGGCACCGCGGATCGTCACTGGCGACCGCGTTCAACGAGGACCACATCGCCGCGACCAGCCAGGCCATCTGCGAGTACCGCGCACGGCAGGGCACCGACGGCCCCCTCTTCCTGGGCGCGGACACCCACGCCCTCTCCGAGCCCGCGCGGATCACCGCGCTGGAGGTCTTCGCCGCCAACGACGTCACCGTCCTCATCGACACGGCGGACGGCTACACCCCCACCCCGGCCGTCTCCCACGCGATCCTGGCGCACAACCGCTCCCGCACCACGGGCCCCGCCGACGGTGTCGTCGTGACCCCGTCGCACAACCCGCCCGGCGACGGCGGTTTCAAGTACAACCCGCCCAGCGGCGGCCCGGCGGGCTCGGAGGCGACCTCCTGGATCCAGGACCGGGCCAACGAGATCATCGCGGGCGGCCTCAAGGACGTACGGCGCGTCCCGTACACGCGCGCGCTGGCGGCGCCCGGCACCGGCCGTCATGACTTCCTCGGCGCCTACGTCACCGATCTGCCGAGCGTGCTCGACCTCGACGCGATCCGGGACGCCGGCGTGCGGATCGGCGCCGACCCGCTGGGCGGAGCCTCCGTCGCCTACTGGGGCCGGATCGCCGAGCAGCACCGCCTCGACCTGACCGTGGTCAATCCGCTCACCGACCCCACCTGGCGCTTCATGACGCTGGACTGGGACGGCAAGATCCGTATGGACTGCTCCTCGCCGTACGCGATGGCCTCGCTCATCGGGCAGCGCGACCGCTTCCGGATCGCCACGGGCAACGACGCCGACGCCGACCGGCACGGCATCGTCACCCCGGACGCCGGGCTGATGAACCCCAACCACTACCTCGCCGTGGCCATCTCCTATCTCTACGCCCACCGCACCCGGTGGCCCGGAGAGGCGGGCGTGGGCAAGACACTGGTCTCCTCCGGCATGATCGACCGGGTCGCCGCCGACCTCGGCCGCCGGCTGGTCGAAGTGCCCGTGGGCTTCAAGTGGTTCGTGGACGGGCTGATCGACTCCTCGCTCGGCTTCGGCGGCGAGGAGTCCGCCGGAGCGTCGTTCCTGCGCCGGGACGGCTCGGTGTGGACCACCGACAAGGACGGCATCGTCCTGGCCCTGCTCGCCTCCGAGATCACCGCCGTCACCGACCGGACGCCGTCCCAGCACTACGCGGAACTCACCGCCCGCTTCGGCGAACCCGCCTACGCCCGCGTCGACGCGCCGGCCTCCCGCGAGGAGAAGGCCCGCCTGGCCAAGCTGTCCCCGGCCCAGGTCACCGCCGACACCCTCGCCGGGGAGCCGGTCACCGCCGTCCTCACCGAAGCGCCCGGCAACGGCGCGCCCATCGGCGGCATCAAGGTGACCACCGAGAACGCCTGGTTCGCGGCCCGCCCCTCGGGCACCGAGGACGTCTACAAGATCTACGCCGAGTCGTTCCGCGGCCCCGACCACCTCTCCCAGGTCCAGGAGGAGGCCGAACGCGTCGTCCACGCGGCACTCGGCGGGTGACGACGGCACCACGACAGCGGCGGGAGCGCGGGAGACAATCGGGATGAGTGGCCCGGCTCACATGGCATGACGAGGGCATGCCCGACACCATGGTCCTTTCACCGGCAGGCCGAAGGGATAGAGCATGTTCCGCAAGGTGCTGGTCGCCAACCGCGGCGAGATCGCGATCCGCGCGTTCCGCGCCGGCTACGAACTGGGCGCGCGAACCGTGGCCGTCTTCCCGTACGAGGACCGCAATTCGCTGCACCGGCTGAAAGCCGACGAGGCCTACCAGATCGGCCAGCCGGGGCACCCGGTCCGCGCCTACCTCTCCGTCGAGGAGATCGTCCGCGCGGCACGCCGGGCGGGCGCGGACGCCGTCTACCCCGGCTACGGGTTCCTGTCCGAGAACCCCGAACTCGCCCGCGCCTGCCAGGAGTCGGGCATCACCTTCGTCGGACCGGACGCCGGTACGCTGGAACTGACGGGGAACAAGGCCCGCGCGGTGGCGGCCGCCCGCGCCGCCGGAGTGCCGGTGCTCGGTTCCTCCGCGCCCTCCACCGACGTCGACGAACTGGTCCGCGCCGCCGAGGACATCGGCTTCCCCCTCTTCGTCAAGGCGGTCGCGGGCGGGGGAGGGCGCGGCATGCGCCGGGTGGAGGACCCCGCCGCGCTGCGCGAGTCCATCGAGGCGGCGTCCCGGGAGGCGGCGTCCGCGTTCGGCGACTCCACCGTCTTCCTGGAGAAGGCCGTCGTCGACCCCCGCCACATCGAGGTGCAGATCCTCGCCGACGGCCAGGGCGACGTCATCCACCTGTTCGAGCGCGACTGCTCGCTCCAGCGCCGCCACCAGAAGGTCATCGAACTCGCCCCCGCGCCGAACCTCGACCCCGCGCTGCGCGAGCGCATCTGCGCCGACGCGGTCCGCTTCGCCCGGGAGATCGGATACCGCAACGCGGGCACCGTGGAGTTCCTGCTCGACCGCGACGGCAACCACGTCTTCATCGAGATGAACCCGCGCATCCAGGTCGAGCACACGGTGACCGAGGAGGTCACCGACGTCGACCTGGTCCAGGCCCAGCTCCGTATCGCCGCCGGCGAGACCCTGGCCGACCTCGGACTCTCCCAGGACACCATCACCCTGCGCGGCGCCGCCCTGCAGTGCCGGATCACCACCGAGGACCCGGCCAACGGCTTCCGCCCGGACACCGGCCGCATCAGCGCCTACCGCTCCCCGGGCGGCTCCGGCATCCGCCTCGATGGCGGAACCACCCACGCGGGTACCGAGATCAGCGCGCACTTCGACTCGATGCTCGTCAAACTCACCTGCCGCGGACGGGACTTCAAGGCTGCGATCGGCCGGGCCCGGCGCGCCGTGGCCGAGTTCCGCATCCGCGGGGTCGCCACGAACATCCCGTTCCTCCAGGCCGTACTGGACGATCCCGACTTCCAGGCCGGGCGGGTCACGACGTCGTTCATCGAACAGCGCCCGCACCTGCTGACCGCGCGCTCCTCCGCCGACCGCGGCACCAAGCTGCTCACCTACCTCGCCGACGTCACCGTGAACAAGCCCCACGGCGAACGGCCCGAGGTGATCGACCCCGTCACCAAGCTGCCGCCGCTGCCCGCGGGCGAGCCGCCCGCCGGCTCCCGGCAGAAGCTCGTCGAACTCGGCCCGGACGGCTTCGCCCGCCTCCTGCGCGAGTCGCCGACCATCGGCGTCACCGACACCACCTTCCGTGACGCGCACCAGTCGCTGCTCGCCACCCGGGTGCGCACCAAGGACCTCCTCGCCGCCGCCCCGGTCGTGGCGCGGACCCTGCCCCAGCTGCTGTCCCTGGAGTGCTGGGGCGGCGCCACCTACGACGTCGCCCTGCGCTTCCTCGCCGAGGACCCCTGGGAGCGCCTGGCCGCGCTGCGCGAGGCGGTGCCCAACATCTGCCTCCAGATGCTGCTGCGCGGCCGCAACACCGTGGGCTACACCCCGTACCCGACCGAAGTGACCGACGCCTTCGTCCAGGAGGCCGCCGCCACCGGCATCGACATCTTCCGCGTCTTCGACGCCCTGAACGACGTCGGCCAGATGCGGCCGGCCATCGACGCCGTACGCGAGACCGGGACGGCGGTCGCCGAGGTCGCCCTGTGCTACACGGGGGACCTGTCCGACCCCTCCGAGCGCCTGTACACCCTGGACTACTACCTGCGCCTGGCCGAGCAGATCGTGGCCGCCGGAGCGCACGTCCTGGCCGTGAAGGACATGGCCGGGCTGCTGCGGGCGCCCGCCGCGGCCAGGCTCGTCTCGGCGCTGCGCCGCGAGTTCGACCTGCCGGTCCACCTGCACACCCATGACACCGCCGGCGGTCAGCTCGCCACCTACCTCGCCGCCGTCCAGGCGGGCGCCGACGCCGTGGACGGCGCGGTCGCCTCCATGGCCGGCACCACCTCCCAGCCGTCGCTGTCGGCGATCGTCGCCGCCACCGACCACTCCGACCGGCCCACCGGCCTGGACCTGAAGGCGGTCGGCGACCTGGAGCCGTACTGGGAGAGCGTCCGTAAGATCTACGCCCCGTTCGAGGCGGGACTGGCCTCGCCGACCGGACGCGTCTACCACCACGAGATCCCCGGCGGTCAGCTGTCCAACCTGCGCACCCAGGCGGTCGCGCTCGGTCTCGGCGACCGCTTCGAGGACATCGAGGCGATGTACGCCGCCGCCGACCGCATCCTGGGCCGCCTGGTCAAGGTCACCCCCTCGTCCAAGGTGGTCGGCGACCTCGCCCTGCACCTGGTCGGCGCCGGTGTGGCGCCGGAGGACTTCGAGGCGGCACCGGACCGGTTCGACATCCCCGACTCCGTGATCGGCTTCCTGCGCGGTGAGCTGGGCACCCCGCCCGGCGGCTGGCCGGAGCCGTTCCGCACCAAGGCGCTCAACGGCCGCGCGGACGCCAGGCCCGTCACCGAACTCACCGCCGAGGACCACGCCGGCCTGGAGAAGTCCCGCCGCGCTACGCTCAACCGGCTGCTCTTCCCCGGTCCGACACGGGACTTCGAGGCCCACCGCCAGGCCTACGGCGACACCAGCGTGCTGGACAGCAAGGACTTCTTCTACGGCCTGCGCCCTGCCGACGAGTACGCCGTAGACCTCGAGCCCGGCGTACGGCTCCTCATCGAGCTCCAGGCCATCGGCGAGGCGGACGAACGCGGTATGCGCACGGTGATGTCCACGCTGAACGGCCAACTGCGCCCGATCCAGGTGCGCGACGCCGCGGCGGCCTCCGACATCCCCGTGACCGAGAAGGCCGACCGGGCCAACCCCGGCCATGTGGCGGCACCGTTCGCCGGTGTGGTGACCCTCGCGGTCGCCGAGGGCGACGAGGTGGCGGCCGGTGCGACCGTCGCCACCATCGAGGCGATGAAGATGGAGGCCGCCATCACGGCCCCCAGGGCGGGCCGGGTGACCAGGCTGGCCATCAACCGCATCCAGCAGGTGGAGGGCGGCGACCTGCTCGTCGAGGTCGGCTGATCCGACCCGCCGCGGCAGGCGTGGCACGGCGCACCACCGGCCCTACCGGTGGTGCGCCGTCCGGTTCCCGCGCCCCGAGCCCGAGCGGAAGGCCCACTGACCGGAGCCGGGTGGTGTCGGGCGTTGGCTGCTGGGTGCCGTGTGCCTGGATCGGCGCTGGGTGGCGGTCAGCGTGGGTGGTTGTGCACCGGGCGTTCGGACCGGCGCTGGGCGGCGTCGAGCGCTGGTGGCTGGGTGCCGTGTGCCTGGATCGGCGCTGGGGGGCTGAGTACCGGGTGTCCGGATCGGCACCTTGACGGCGTCGCGCGGGTGGCTGAGCCCCGCGTGCCCGGACCAAGCGCCCGGACCGTGTGCCCGGGTCCGCGTCGGTCGTTCGTCGTGCCGGGATCGTCTACGGGCCGAGCGTTACCGGTCGTTTGTGCCGGAGGGTGTCCGTGCGGGCGGCTGTGCGACGCGTCCGGACCGGCACCTTGTCGTCGGCGTCGTGCGGGTGGCCGAACTCCGCGTGCCCGGGCCCTGCGGCCGGGTCGGCGAGCGCGCGCTTGCCGTGCCGGGATCGTCTACGGGCCGACCGTTACCGGTCGTCTGCGTCGGAGGGTGTCCGTGTGGGCGTCCGTGCGGGGCGGCTGCGCGACGCGGGCGGACTGGGGGCGTGGCGTGCCGTGCGGGTGAGCGGTGGTGCCGGAACGGGCGAGCCACTCCTGGTAGGCCGGCGCCTGATGGGCCGCCTCCCAGTAGGCCTCCTCCAACTCGACGTAAACATAGTCGAGTTCGTCCTCGGTGCGGGCTGCCAGCAGGAGACGTACCCCTATCGGGTCACCCTCCAGGGGCCGGATGGCGAGTTCGGCGCGCGGGCGCGCGGTGGGCTGACTGACCGTCACCACCTCGCCGGTGGCGGCCAGTGAGTAGGCGGTGAGGTAGTCGCCGTGCAGCATGTCGGCGTCGAGCCCCGCCTCGCGCAGCACGCGGCACAGGGCGTCCCATTCACCGTCCACCGTGGAGTCCACCATCCAGCGCTCGCCCGCGAGGTCGGCGAGCCGCACCTCGGGCAGCGCGGCGGCCGGATGGTCGGCGGCGAGGGAGACGAACTGCGGTTCGCGCTCGACCAGTACGCGCAGACAGAGCCCGGGCGGGATGCGGAGCGGGCTGCCCTCGACCTCGTGCACGAAGGCCATGTCCAGCCGCCCCGCGGCGACCAGGCGCAGCAGGCAGTTCGCGGAGGCGTCCATCTGGAGGGTGGGTTCGGTCCGCGGCACGCGGGTGCGCAGCCGGCGTAGCCAGCCCGGCAGGGCCCGGCTCGCGGTGGCGCCGATACGCAGCCGTGCGCCGCCGGCGGCCCGGGCCGCGGCCGCCCGCGCCTCGGTGACGATGGCGGCGAGTTCGGCGACGAGGGGTCTGGCCCGGCTCAGTACCGCGTGTCCCAGCGGTGTGGGGCGGCAGCCCGCACGGGTGCGCAGGAAGAGCTGGCCGCCGAGCGCGTGCTCGATGCGGCGCAGCTGGGTGCTCAACGAAGGCTGCGTCATGCCGAGTTGCCGAGCCGCTTGGTGCAGACTGCCGTGGTCGGCGATGGCGCACAGCACACGCAGGTGCCTCACCTCGAACTCCATGGGAGGGAGCGTAGGGGCGCGTGTGACGCCGCACCAGACGTTCAAATCCCAACGGAACCAGCGGAATCGTACGAGTCGGCCCCGATAGCTCGGCGCTATCCCCGGTTGCCATCATCCGCAGGCCCGTTGGTGTGCCCGAAACTCCTGCGTGACCGATCGTTCACCACCCCACACGAACGAGTAGGAGCCCCCCACATGAAGGCGTCCCGCACGACCTCCACGTCCGCGAAGACCTCCAGAAGGCTGCTGGCCCTCGCGCTCGGCCTCGGTCTGGCCTCCGCCGCCCTGGGCACCGCGAGCCCGGCGAGCGCCCGGACCGACGACTCCGCGCCGTCCGCCTCCGCCGCCGCGTACGCCCGGTACGCCGGTTCGGCGGAGAGCGCCGCCAACAACAAGGCGTTCTTCGACGCCGTGCTGAAGTCGGTCGCCGAGAAGCAGGCCGCCCATCCGACCCTCCAGGCGGTGACCGTCTCCTACAACGCGTCCCAGGCGCCGAGCTTCGCCTCGCAGATATCGAACGCGGCGTCCATCTGGAACGGTTCCGTGTCCAACGTCAAGCTCCAGGCGACCTCGGGCAGCGCCGACTTCGCGTACTACGAGGGCAACGACTCGCGGGGCTCCTACGCGTCCACGAACGGCCACGGCAAGGGCTACATCTTCCTCGACTACGCGCAGAACCGGCAGTACGACTCGATTCGCGTCACCGCCCACGAGACCGGCCATGTGCTGGGCCTGCCGGACCACTACAGCGGCCCGTGCAGCGAGCTGATGTCGGGCGGCGGTCCCGGCACGTCCTGCACCAACCGCTACCCGGACGCCAACGAGCGCGCCCGCGTCAACCAGCTGTGGGCCAACGGCCTCGCGAAGGCCCTGAAGGAGCTGGCCAAGACGAACTGACGTCCCCCCCACTGGTGCGGGCCGTCCACCCCACAGGGCGGCCCGCATCGCGGGATCAGGCCGCCGCCCTGTTCCGGCGGGCGGCCATCACCGCGTAGACGAGGACGCCCGCGAACAGGAACAGCACGCCCTGGTAGACCGCCGCGTACCCGGCGCCCGCGACGAGCCACAGCGAGAAGGCGGCCGCGCCGCCCGCCACCACGGCGTCGCGCACCAGGCGTGCCCGGTCGACCCGTTCGCGCCGCCCTGAGACGAGGTGGAAGATCTGCGCGGCGGCGGCCAGCAGGTACGGCACGGTCGCGGTGAACGTGGTGACGAGGACCAGGACCTCGAAGACCTTGGCCGAACCCGACGTGTAGTTGTAGACGGTGAGCAGCGAGGCGAGGACGACGGTGACGGCGACGCCGAAGGTCGGGACGCCGCGCCGCCGGCGCGCGAACGCGGCGGGGAACAGGCCGTCCCGGGCCGCGGCGTACGGGGTCTGCGCGCTCAGCAGGGTCCAGCCGTTGAGGCAGCCGGTCATCGACACCAGTGCGGCGAGAGCGACGGCCCATCCGCCCCAGGAGCCGCCGAACATGGCGTTCACGGCGTCCGAGAAGGGCGCGGTGGACTTCACCAGGCGGTCGTGCGCCACCGTGCCGAACACCGAGAGCGTGCCCAGCAGATAGACGAGCGCCGCGCCCGTGGTGCCGATGACGGTGGCCCGTCCCACGTTGCGCCGGGCGTCCTTGACCTCGCCCGCGCTGACGGCCGCGGACTCCACGCCGAGGTAGGAGAAGAGCAGGATCGCGGCGGCGGCGGACACCGCGCCGATCGTGCTGCCGCCGCCCTCGTGGAACGGTCCGAGGTTGCGCGGGTCGAAGAAGAACAGCCCGCCGACGGCGACGAGCAGCAGCGGCACGAACTTCAGAACGGTGGCGACGAACTGTACGGCGCCCACGTACCGGGTGCCCGCGAAGTTGGCGAGCGCGGGCAGCCACTGGAGGGCGAGCGCGGCCAGACACGCCGTCCAGCGGTGGCCGCCCACCGGGACCAGCACGTCGAGGTAGCCGACGGCGGCGACGGCGAGCGCCGCGTTCGACACCCAGGTGGTGATCCAGTACGCCCACGCGGCGAGGAAGCCGGCGAAGTCGCCGAAGGCCTCGCGGGCGTAGACGTAGGGTCCGCCGGTGCGCGGGTTCCGCTCCGCGAGGCGGCCGAAGACCAGCGCCAGGGCGATGGCGCCGAGGGTCAGCACACCGAAGGCGACCAGGCTGACCGTGCCGTACGGGGCGACGGAGGCGGGGAGCAGGAAGATCCCGCCGCCGATGATGTTGCCCATGACCAGGGCGGTGGCGACGGGCAGCCCGAAGCGCCGGGCGTGCCGGCCGGAGTTTTCGGTGGGGTCTTCGGCGGGAGTGTGGTCCGCGGGGGTCTCCCGCGGTGCCGGAGCCGACTGAGGGACGGTTCCGGTGACGTGCATGGGGTGGTGCGCCTCTCTTCGAACTGGTGCCCGGGATGGCCGGGACGGACCCCATGGTCGGCCATGGTCGGACACGTCACCAAATCGCACCCTTTTGTTCTGTATCAACCCGCTCGGTACCGCAAAAGATGAGCCACCGGGCGTCCCTGGCCGCCAATCGTCCTGCGCCGTCTCCGCCGTCCGGCCGGACCGTTTCCCTCGGTCCGTCCGGACCGCGGAACCCCTGTCCGAGGTCGCCGCCCCAACTGACCGTCACGATCCCATCACAGAGCCGACATCATCTCCACCGTTGTTGTTAACCAGCCAGATGATGTTGTTTTCAGCCCCACGACATGCCCAAGGGGGATCATGCGCATCCGTGTCACCGCCGTTGCGGCCGCAGTCTTCGGTTGTCTCGCCCTGACCGGCTGCACCGGCACCGCCGACCGCAACACCACCGAAAACGCCGAGCCCGCCACCACCCAGGGCGACGGCGACTCGACGGGCTACGTCACCGAACGGACCATCACCCCCTGGCCGTTCACCGTCGCCTCCGGCAACCTCGCCTGCGCCGGCGAAGCCGTCACCTTCATCACCGCCGAAGGTACCTACGGTCTCAACAGCCGCGCCCGGCAGAAGCACCCCGGCCCCGACCCCATCTGGGCCGGCGACCCCAACAACCCCGGCAAGAACATCTCCCTCGACGCGGTCATCAGCCGCGGCCTGGAGCTCTGCAAGTAGACCGGCCCCGCCTTCCGTCACGGGCGCCCCACCCATGGCGCCCGTGGCGGCGGCCCGGGCTCGCCGGCCCCTGCCGCGCGGGCCGGCCGGAGTCCGGGCGGATCACCCCACGACGACCGTCGCCCCGGCCCGGGTGAGGGCGGTGCGCAGATCGGCCGGGCAGGGCCGGTCGGTGACGAGGGTGTCGAAGCCGTCCAGCTCGCATACGCGGTGGGCGGCCGTGCGGCCGAACTTGCTCGAATCGGCCAGCACATAGCGGTGGGAGGCGTTGGCGAGCATGGCCCGCTTGGTGGCGACCTCGTCGAGGTGGAAATCGGTGAGGCCGTAGGGGGCTATCCCGCCCGACCCGAGGAAGACGGCGTCCGCGCGCAGGTTGCCGAAGAACTCCACCGCCTGGGCGTTGGAGCAGGCGAGGTCGCCCGCCCTGAGCCGTCCGCCGCTGACCAGGACCTCCACCCGGGGACGTGTGCTGACCTCCGCGGCCACGAGCAGGGACGGGGTGGCGATGACCCCGGCGTGGTCGGCGGGCAGTGCGCGGGCCACCTCCAGAGCCGTGGTGCCGACGTCGATGACGATGGTCTGGTTCGGCTCGATGAGTGCCGCCGCCGCCCGGCCGATGGTCTCCTTCTCCGCCGCGAGGCTGCCGCTGCGTTCACTGAAGGGCGCCTCCTCCCCGACCGGCGCCTGGGCGCTGGTGGCGCCGCCGTGCACCCGGGAGAGCTCACCGCGCCGCTCGAGCAGGGCGAGGTCCCTGCGGACCGTTTCGTGGGAGACGCCGAGCAGCGTGGTCAGGTCGTCGGTGGTGACGAACTTCAGCCGGGCGATCTCGGCGACGATTCTGCGGTGGCGCTCGGCGGCGAGCACATCCCACCTCCTGGGGGGCGAGTGACCGTTTCTGTGGATCTGTGACTGCATTCTACGGTCGGCCGCTGCCGTGCCGGGCCAGGCTTCCTCGTCTTCGCGTAGGCCCCCTCGGTCGCCGCGCACGGTGAACGACCCTTGACGGCTGACGGGCAAGGGTCCACACTTTCGGTAACGCGCGGTCAACGATCCACAGAAACGGTCATTCAGTGGGTTGCCGAGACCGCTTCGGCCACGGACCTGTGCACCATCACGGGCCCCACCGCCCCTCAGGCGGACAGGCCCCGGCAGACCCCGCGGGGCGTGCCCGCACAGCCGACCGGGTTCGGTTGCTCACGTTCACTGGCTCTCGCACTCCACGGCGGGGCACTCTGAAGCAGGGAAAAGAGTCATGGCACACGCAGAATCAGGTCCCCACAGATCAGGAACAGGCGCCCCCGGCGAGGGCGAGCCCAAGCCGCGGATGGCGCGAGAGCTCGGCTGGTACGCCTCGTTCTCGGTGGCCTTCGGGTTCGTCTCCATCGCCACCGGCATCTTCACCACCTACGGCTCGGTGCTCGCGACCTCCGGCCCGCGGGGCATCTGGGCCTGGCCGATCTCCGTGATCGGCCAGCTCTCCATCGCCCTGGTCTTCGGCGCCCTCGCCGCACGCATCCCGATCAGCGGCTACTCGTACCAGTGGGTGTCACGGATCGTGGGCCCGGTATGGGGCTGGATCATGGGATGGATCTCGTTCGCCTTCCTGGGCGTGGTCCTGGTCGCCGTCGACTACACGATCGCCTCCACCATCCTTCCGGAGCTGTTCCGCTACGTCGGCACCACGCAGAACGCCTGGGTGATCACCGCTGGCGTCGTACTGCTCCAGGCCCTCCTCGTCGCCGCCTCCACCCGCACCACCCACCGGGTCAACAGCGTGGCCGTGACCGTGCAGCTCGTCGGCATGATCGCCCTGACCGTGCTGCTGTTCGCGGTGGGCGCCTTCACCGGCAAGCTCGACTTCGGGCACCTCTTCGACACCGGGACCGTCCCCGAGAGCGGCTACTACGCCCTGGGCGGCGGCACCACGGCCGGACCGTTCGCCCTGGCGTTCCTGCTCGGCGCGTTCACCATCGTCGGCTTCGAGTCGGCGGCCAACCTGGCCGAGGAGACCAAGAACCCGGCCCGGGTCATCCCCAAGGCCATGGTCCAGGCCGTGCTCTCGCTGGGCGTGCTCGGCTTCCTGTTCCTGGTGGCGGTCACCGCGGCGGCCGGCCGGGTCGACGGTGTCGGCGCGTCGGCCACTCCCGTGGCCACTGTCATCACCGCCGTGCTCGGCTCGGTCGTCGGCAAGATCCTGCTGGTCCTGGTCGTCGTGTCGATCTTCTCCTGCGGACTGGTGATCACCCTCAGCGGCACCCGGCTGGTCTACGCGATGTCCCGCGACGAGCGCTTCCCCGGCTGGCGGCTCCTCAAGCGCCTCGACCGGCGCACCGCCACGCCCCTGAACGCCTCGGTGTTCATGATGCTCATCGCGCAGATCATCCTCGCGGTCTTCTCCCGCTCCACCGACGCGCTCTTCCAGCTGTTCTCCGCCGGAACCCTGCTGCCCGCCCTCATCTACGCCGGAACCGTCGCGATGTACGCCATCAAGCGCCGCTCCCTGCCCGCGTCCCAGGGCTTCTCGCTGGGCCGCTGGGAAGTGCCGGTGCTGGTCGTCGCGGGCGTCTGGCTGGTGTACGAACTGCTGATCTTCCGGGATGCTTCCTTCCGTGCCCCGTGGACCTACGTCCTCGTCCTGTTCGCGATCGGTGCCGCCTACTTCACCGGTCTGCTGATCCGGCGCGGGCGCGACGGGCTGACCATGCCGGACATGGCCGACGTCGACCGCGCCCTGGACACCGCCGACGGCACGTCCGCGGGCGCCGCCGGGGAAGGGAGCGCACGATGACCGCGATCCTCGCCATCGACCAGGGCACCTCGGGCACGAAGGCCATCGTGGTCGACCCCGAGGAGGGCACCGTCGCCATCGCCGAGGAGACCGTCCGCCCCACCTACCTGAACGGCGGCGGGGTCGAGCAGAACCCGCACGAACTGCTTGACTCCGTCCTCAACGCCGGCCGCCGCGCGGTGAGCGCGGCCGGCCGTCCCATCGCCTGCGTCGCCCTCGCCAACCAGGGGGAGACGGTCCTGGCCTGGGACCCGGCCACCGGAACACCCCTGACCCAGGCGCTCGTATGGCAGGACCGGCGCGCGCAGAGCGTCTGCGACGAACTGGCCGAGCACGCCGAGAGCGTCGCCCGGCGCACCGGCCTCGTCCTCGACCCGTACTTCTCCGCGCCCAAGATGGCCTGGCTGCGGCGCAACCTCACCCGCGACGGGGTGGTGACGACCACCGACACCTGGCTGGTGCACCACCTCACGGGGGAGTTCGTCACCGACGCCTCCACCGCCAGCCGCTCACTCGTCCTCGACCTGGACACCGCCGCCTGGGACGAGGGACTCCTGGACCTGTTCGGTCTCGGCGGCGAACGGCTGCCCCGCATCGCCGCCTGCGACGAGGTCGTCGGCACCACCCGGGCCTTCGGCCAGGAGATGCCGGTGGCCGGGCTGATCGTCGACCAGCAGGCGGCCCTGGTCGCGGAGCGCTGCCTGGAGCCGGGCACCGCGAAATGCACGTACGGCACCGGCGCGTTCCTGCTGGCGAACACCGGCCTGAACCCGGTGCGCTCCAGCGCAGGACTGACCACCTCGGTGGCCTGGCGCGCGGCCGGACGGACGCCGTACTGCGTGGACGGCCAGGTCTACACCGTCGCCTCGGCGGTGCGCTGGCTCCAGGACCTCGGCCTCATCCAGTCCGCGACCGACCTGGACACGCTGGCGGCGGCCGACGCCGAGGGCGTGCTGTGCGTGCCCGCGTTCGCCGGCCTCGCCGCCCCCTGGTGGGCACCGGAGGCCACTGCCTCCTTCACCGGCATGACCCTGGCCAGCCGACGCGAACACCTCGTCCTCGCCGTGCTCCAGGGAATCGCCGCGCAGGTCGCCGAGCTGGGCACCCTGGTCGCCAGGGACCTCGGCCGGCCCCTGACCCGGCTGCGCGCGGACGGCGGACTGACCAACTCCGCCGTCCTCATGCAGGCCCAGGCCGACATCGCGCAGATGCCGGTCGACATCTACCCCCACGCCCACGCCACCCCCCTGGGGGCGGCCGCACTGGCCCGCTGCGCCCTCGATCCGGCGCTCGGGCTCGAAGAAGCCGTCGGCGACTGGCAGCCGACCACCGTTTACGAACCCCGCTGGTCCGCCGACCGGGCCGAGGAGTTCCGCACCGCATGGGCGCAGGCCGCGACGGCCCGTGCCACCGAGGGAGACCATTCATGACCGCCACCCCGCACCGCCCCCACGACGACGTCCACGACGTCGCGGTGATCGGCGGAGGCATCGTCGGCGCGGCGATCGCACGCGAACTGTCCGGCTACGACGTCCGCGTCGCGCTGCTCGACGCCCGCGACGACGTCGGCGACGCCACCAGCAAGGCGAACACCGCGATCCTGCACACCGGCTTCGACGCCAAACCCGGCACGCTCGAATCCCGTCTGGTCGCCCGCGGCTACCACCTGCTGAGTGCCTACGCCGAAGCCACCGGCATCCCCGTCGAACACACCGGTGCCGTGCTGGTGGCCTGGACCGACGAGGAACTCGGCGCGCTGCCCGGACTGAAGGAGAAGGCCGAGGCCAACGGCTACCCGCACTGCCGGATCATCGGCGCCGACGAGGTCTACCGACTGGTCCCCGACCTCGGCGAGGGAGTGCTGGGCGGCCTGACCGTACCGGACGAGTCCATCATCTGCACCTGGACCACGAACCTCGCCCTGGCCACCGACGCCCGGCAGCGTGGCACCACGATCCTGCTCGAACACGCCGTGACCGGCGTCGACACAGGGGACCAGGAGACCACCCTGCACACCTCGGCCGGTGACGTACGGGCCCGCTGGGTCGTGAACGCCGCCGGTCTCGGCGCCGACCACATCGACCGGCTCTTCGGCCACGACCGCTTCACCGTCACCCCCCGCCGCGGTGAACTCTTCGTCTTCGACAAACTCACCTGCCCCATGGTGAACAAGATCGTGCTGCCGGTGCCCTCCTCCCGGGGCAAGGGCGTACTGATCTCCCCGACCATCTACGGCAACGTCATGCTCGGCCCCACCGCCGAGGACCTCACCGACCGTACCGACACCGCCACCTCCGAAGACGGCTTCGACTTCCTGCTCACCAAGGGCGAACGCCTCATGCCGCGCCTGCTGGCCGAAGAGGTCACCGCCAGCTACGCCGGGCTGCGCGCCGCGATCGACCACCCCGACTACCTCGTCGAAGCCACCCCCCGGCAGCGCTACCTCCTCGTCGGCGGGATCCGCTCCACCGGCCTGACCGCAGGCATCGCCATCGCCGAACACGCCCGCACCCTGCTGGAGGAGGCCGGCCTGACCCTGCGCCCGCGCGCCGACCTGCCCGAGCCGCCGCGGATGCCCAACATCGGCGAAGCCACCCAGCGCCCCTACCAGGACGCCGACCTCATCGCCCGCGACCCCGCCTACGGCACCATCGTCTGCTTCTGCGAACGGGTCACCGAGGGCGAGATCCGCGACGCCTGCCACGCCCCGGTACCCGCCCGCAGCCTGGAGGGACTGCGCCGCCGCACCCGCGCGATGAACGGCCGCTGCCAGGGCTTCTTCTGCGGCGCGGCCGTCGCCGCCCTGCGCGAGAAGCACCACACCCACGACGGCTGCCGCAGCCAGCACAAGGACAACCGATGACCCACCAGCCGCCCCTGACCACGCCCGACGTCCTCATCATCGGCGGCGGGCCCGCGGGCCTGACCGCCGCCGCCGAACTGGCCGGACGCCGGGCCGGCCGTGTCCTCGTCGTCGACCGGGAGCAGGACGCCGGCGGCATCCCCCGGCACAGCGACCACACCGGCTACGGCCTGCGCGACCTGCGCCGCGTGATGACCGGACCCGACTACGCCCGCCACCTCGTGCGGCAGGCCACCCGGGCCGGAGCGGAGATCCGCATCCGCACCATGGTCACCGGCTGGGCCGACGAGGACACTGTCGACGTCACCAGCCCCGACGGGCGCTACCGGATCCGGCCGCGCGCCATCGTGCTGGCCACCGGCGCCCGCGAACGGCCCCGCACCGCACGCCGCATCCCCGGCGACCGCCCCCACGGCGTCTACACCACCGGCCAGTTGCAGAACCTCGTCCATCTGCACCACCAGCCCGTCGGCAAGCGGGCCGTCATCGTCGGCGGCGAACTCGTCAGCTGGTCCGCGGCCGTCACCCTGCGCGAGGCCGGCTGCACCCCCGCCCTCATGGTCAGCCAGTACCCGAAGGCGGAGTCCTACGCCGCCTTCAACGCGGCCGGTCGCACCGTGCTGCGCGTCCCTGTCGCCACCCGCACCCGCGTCACCCGCGTCATCGGCAAGGGCCGCTGCCAGGCCGTGGAGATCGAGCACCTCGACACCGGCCGACGCCGCACGGTCGCCTGCGACACCGTCGTCTTCACCGGCGACTGGATCCCCGACCACGAACTCGCCCGTTCCGCCGGCATCACCCTCGACGAAGGCACCCTCGGCCCCCTCACCGACACGGCGCTGCGCACCAGCCGCCCCGGCGTCTTCGCCGCCGGCAATCTGCTGCACCCCGTCGACACCGCAGACGTCGCCGCCCTCGACGGCAGGCACGTCGCCCAGCAGGTCGTCCACCACCTGAACGGCGAGGACCGGCCGGCCGAGGGCGTCCGACTGACCGCCGACGACCCCTTCCGCTGGGTCGCCCCGCAGATCCTGCGGCCGAACGACCCCGCACCCGCCCGGGGGCGCCTGCTGCTGTGGACCGACGAGTTCGTCCGCTTCCCCAAGGTGACCGTCCGCCAGGACGGACGCACCCTCGCCCGCCGCACCCTCGCCTGGCCGGCCGCCCCCGGTCGCGTCTTCCGCGTCCCCGCCGGCCTGCTCGACGACGTCTCGCCCACCGGCGGGCCGGTCCGCATCGGTCTGCACTGACCCCCGGACGGCCGCTCGCGGGCACACCCGGTGCCCGTGTGGGGAATGTCGCTCTCTCCCGGGTGAACCGTTTGCTGCCGACATGAGTGAGCAAGCGGAGCCATGGACGTCTGCGCGCCCAGAAGACGCCCGGGAGAGAGGAGACCCACATGGTGGACAAGGAAACCGGCGCCGCCGCGGCGGATGCCGATCCCGAGGCTCTCAAACGCCACCGGACGCTGTTCAGGGCCGTCAGACGGCGCCGGAACCCTCCACTGCGGCGCACCGACATCACCGTCACCGACGAGGCCGCCGTGCAGCGGGCCGTGAAGGCCGCCTCGCTCGGCAACGCCATGGAGTGGTTCGACTTCGGCATCTACAGCTACCTGGCGGTCACCATCGGGCACGTGTTCTTCCCGTCCGGGAACGGCACCGTCCAGCTGCTGTCGTCGTTCGCGACCTTCGCGGTGTCCTTCCTGGTGCGTCCCCTGGGCGGCATGGTCTTCGGTCCGATGGGCGACAGGATCGGCCGCAAGAAGGTCCTCGCCCTGACCATGATCATGATGGCGATCGGCACGTTCGCCATCGGCCTGATCCCCTCCTACGCCACCATCGGCTTCTGGGCCCCCGCCCTGCTGATCCTCTTCCGGCTGGTGCAGGGCTTCTCCACGGGCGGTGAGTACGGAGGCGCGTCCACGTTCATCGCCGAATACGCGCCGGACCGGCGGCGGGGCTTCTTCGGCAGCTTCCTCGAACTCGGCACGCTGGCCGGCTACGTCGGCGCGGCCGGCCTGGTGACGCTCCTGACCGCGCTGCTCGGCAACGGCGGCATGGACTCCTGGGGCTGGCGCGTACCGTTCCTCGTCGCCGGCCCGATCGGGCTGATCGGCCTGTACCTGCGGCTGCGACTGGACGAGACGCCCGCGTTCCGGAAACTGGAGGACGACTCCGTGCACCGGGCGTCCGAGGCGGCTTCCACCGTGGAGGCGACCGCCAGGGGAGACGTGGCGAAGATCTTCCGGAACCACTGGCCGACGCTGATCCTGTGCGTCTGCCTGGTCGGGGCCTACAACATCACCGACTACATGCTGCTGTCCTACATGCCGACCTACCTGTCGGACCGGATGGGGTACTCCGAGACACACGGCCTGCTGATCCTGATCGCCACCATGGTGGTGCTGATGCTGCTGATCAGCCAGGTCGGCAAGCTGTCCGACCGGCTCGGCCGGAAACCGGTCCTCATGACCGGCATGCTCGGCTTCCTGCTGCTCTCCGTACCGGCGTTCCTGCTGGTCGAGCAGGGCAGCCTGGTCGCGGTGTCCGCGGGCATGCTGATGCTCGGGCTGTCGCTGGTGTGCCTGCTCGGGACGATGTCCGCGGCGCTGCCCGCCCTGTTCCCCACCCAGGTCCGCTACGGCTCGCTGTCCATCGGCTACAACCTCTCCGCCTCCCTCTTCGGCGGGACGACCCCCCTGGTGATCACCGCGCTGATCTCGGTCACGGGCAGCGACCTGATGCCCGCGTACTACTCCATGGCCGCGGCGCTCGTCGGCGTGATCTCGGTGGCGTGCATGAAGGAGACGGCCCGCCGACCGCTGGACGGCTCCCCGCCGTCCGTCGCGACCCCGGAGGAGGCCGCGGAACTGGTCGAGAGCCAGGCGTCGTTGCCGAAGTTCTGACCGGCCGGCGCGAGAGTGCGGGCGGGCAGCCGGACCCGGCCCGTCGGACTCGGGCCCCTCCGCGTACCATCAGCGGGCCCGTTCCGTCAGCAAGGAGTGCCGAGTTCGTGACCTCCGTCGTCGCGCCGTTCACAGCTGCCGGTCTGCCGGCCCCGCGGTGGCTGACCCGTACCGAGGACGGGCTGCGGCTGCCCGCGCTGGTGTGGCATGTCGGTCCGGGGTGGCGGATGGTCAGCAACGCCGTGCTCGGCGGCGGTATCGGAGAGCGCGCCTGGGTCCTCAACGCGCAGGTGGCCCACGGCTATCGGCGTACCGACCCCGAACGGCACCTCGCCGAGCTGGCCGGGGCGGCCGGGCTGGACGGCGCGGGGGTGGGTCTGATGACCGCCGCCGATGTCACGGCTCACGGCAGCGCCGAGGACGGCGGTGCCACCGCGGTCGCCACCGCGGGCATCCGGGTGCGCGGATGGGCCGCTTCCCCGGCACCGGGGACGGATGGCCCTGGCGCGCCCGGCACCATCAACGTCGTCGCCGCGCTCCCGGCCGCCCTGTCGGACGCCGCACTGGTCAACGCCGTGGTCACCGCGACCGAGGCCAAGGTCCAGGCGCTGCTGGAGGCGGGCTACGACTGCTCCGGCACCCCCACCGACGCCGTGTGCGTGGCCGCCCGTACCCCGGGCGACGGCGACGAACTCCACACCTTCGCCGGACCGCGCTCGCTGTGGGGCGCGCGTCTGGCCCGCGCCGTTCACGGGGCGGTGCGTACGGCCCTGCCCGTTCCCGGGGAGTGAGCAGCGCGTCCAGCCGGCAGGCCGCCGCCACCGCCGAGTGCCGCCCTCACGTGGGCCTCAGCTGTCGAAGTCGACGGTCAGGGAGTCGGACACGGGGAACGTCTGGCAGGTCAGGACGTAGCCGGCGTCGACCTCGGAGGGCTCCAGCGCGTAGTTGCGCCGCATGTCGGCCTCGCCGTCGGTGACCAGGGCGCGGCAGGTGCCGCACACGCCGCCCTTGCAGGCGAAGGGCATGTCCGGGCGTACCCGCGTCGCCCCGTCCAGGATCGTCGTCTCGCGGGAGAGCGGGGACGTGGTGGAGCGGCCGTCGAGCGTGATGGTGACCTGGCTGACCGGGCCGTCGCCCGTGGCGTCCTCGTGGCGGACCGTGCGGATCGGCTCGTCGTCGGCGAAGAACAGTTCCTGGTGGACGCGGTCCGCCGGGACACCGAGGTCCCCGAGCAGCTTCTGCGCGTCGCGGACCATGCCGTGCGGGCCGCACAGCCACCAGTGGTCGGCGCTCTTCACGTCGACGAGCCCGTCGATGAGGGCGGCCAGGCGCTCGGAGTCCAGGCGCCCCGAGAGGAGTTCGGCCTCGCGCGGCTCGCGGGACAGGACGTGCCCGAGCTGGAAGCGGGTGGGGTAGAGGTCCTTCAGGTCGGCGAGCTCGTCGGCGAACATCACCGTGTCGGTACGGCGGTTGCCGTAGAAGAGGGTGACCTGGGAGCGGGAGTCGGCGGCCAGGACGGACTCGGCGATGGACATCATCGGGGTGATGCCGGAACCGGCGGCGATCAGGACGTGGTGGCCCGGTTCGGCGAGGTCGGGGGTGAAGGCGCCGGTGGGGGCCATCACCTCGATGGTGTCGCCGGGGCGGACGTTCTCCACCAGCCAGGAGGAGAACAGGCCGCCGGGCACCACGCGCACGCCGATGCGGGGGCGGGCGCCGACGGGGGAGCAGATGGAGTACGACCGGCGCTCGTCGCGCCCGTCGACCTCGCGGCGCAGCGTGAGCGACTGGCCAGGACGGTAGGCGAACTCCTGCGCCAGCTCCTCGGGTACGTCGAAGCTGACGGCGGCCGCGTCCGAGCACAGCGGCTGCACCGCGGCGACCCGCAGCGGGTGGAAGGCCGGACGGCGGCGCCGCCGCGCGGGGGCGGCGGACACGTCGGTCTCCGTCGTCGTGGTGGTCGGGGCCATCAGATCTCCTTGACGTACTCGAACGGCTCAAGACAGCTGCGGCAGCGCCACAGTGCCTTGCAGGAGGTGGCGGCGAAGCGGGACGTCTCCTCGGTGTCCGACGACCCGCAGCGGGGGCACGCCACCGCGCGCCGGGTGAGGGACAGCTCCAGCGGCACGGGTCCGCCGGCGCGCCGGGGCGCGCTGCCGGGAGGCGCGATGCCCGCCTCGGTGAGCTTTCGCCGGCCCTCGGCCGTGATCCAGTCCGTCGTCCACGGCGGGTCGAGGACGGTACGGATCTCCACCTGGGAGAAGCCGGCCGCACGCAGTCGCGCGGCCACGTCGGCGCGCATCTCCGCCATCGCGGGACAGCCGGAGTAGGTGGGGGTCAGCCCGGCGACGACCGTGCCGTCCGGCCGCAGCTCGACGGTGCGCAGCACGCCGAGGTCGGCCAGGGTGAGCATGGGCAGCTCCGGGTCCGGGACCTGCTCGGCCACATGCCGCGCACGCCGCTCGTCCAGTGCGCTCACCATGTCGCCTCCGGGTGCGCGCGGGCCACGCCCTGCAACTCCTCCAGCAGCGGGGCCAGATGCTCGGTGTGGTCGCCTTCCCTGCCCTGACCGGGCAGCGCCTCGGCCTCGGGCGACTCAAGACCGGCGGCGTCGAGGACCTGCCCGAGCACGGCCGCCGTCTCCTCCCGCACGTCCGCCGGGTCGACGCCGAAGCCCGGTCGCGGCGCGAAGAGTTCGGCCGTGTACGGGGCCACGGCGGCCAGCGCCGCCCGCATCCGCCGGTGGGACTCCTCCGTGCCGTCGCCCAGGCGCACCACCCAGTCCGCCGCGAACTGCCGGTGGTAGGCCAGCTCGTTGACGCCCTTGGCGGCGATCGCCTTCAGGACCGGGTCCTGCGTGGTGGCGGCGAGCCGCTGGAAGACGGCCAGGCGCCAGCAGGACAGCACCAGCAGCCGGGTGACCGAGAACGCGAAGTCTCCGTTGGGGAGTTCGGCGAGCCGGACGTTGCGGAAGTCCGCCGGGTCCCGGAAGTAGGCGTAGGCGTCCTCGTCCCGGCCGGTGCCGTCGACCTGGCCGGCGCGTGCGTACAGCAGCCGTGCCTGGCCGAGCAGGTCGAGGCCGATGTTGGCCAGGGCGACCTCCTCCTCCAGCTCCGGGGCCCGGGTGCACCACTGGGCCAGGCGCTGCGCGCCGACCAGGGCGTCGTCCCCGAGGGCGAGGCAGTACGCGGCCAGCTCGGCGGGCTCGACCGTGTCCGGCACGGTGGTGTCGACGCCGTGCAGCGGGTCCTCGAAACCGGTGCCGAAGGCCCAGCGGGCATCCGACTCCCCGTGGTCCTCGGCCAGGGACAGGTAGACGTGGTCGTCGCTCATGTCCGTCCTGCTCCTAGATGTGAGGGACATCGTCGGGGATGTCGTAGAAGGTGGGGTGCCGGTAGACCTTGTCGGCGCTGGGCGCGAAGAAGGGGTCCTTCTCGTCGCGGGTGGAGGCGGCTATGTGCTCCGAGCGCACCACCCAGATGCTCACGCCCTCGTTGCGCCGGGTGTACAGGTCGCGGGCGTGGGTGAGCGCCATGGCGTCGTCGGCCGCGTGCAGCGAGCCGACGTGCACGTGGTTCAGGCCGCGCTTGCCGCGGACGAACACCTCGTACAGCGGCCAGCTGTCCTTCTTCCCCTCGGTGTTGCTCATGCCGCCGTTCCTTCCTCGTTGTTCCCAGCGTCCCGGGTGGCCCCGGACCGGGCGGCCCGCTTGGCCGCGTGCGCGGACGCCGCCTCGCGCACCCAGGCACCGTCCTCGTGCGCGGCCTTCCGCCGTGCCACGCGCTCCTCGTTGCACGGCCCGTCGCCGCTGATCACGCGCTTGAGCTCGGACCAGTCGGGGGTGCCGAAGTCGTGGTGGCCACGCTCCTCGTTCCAGCGCAGCTCGGGGTCGGGCAGGGTGACGCCCAGCTTGGCGGCCTGCGGGACGGTCATGTCGACGAAGCGCCGGCGCAGTTCGTCGTTGCTGTGCCGCTTGATCTTCCAGGCCATCGAGGCCGCGGAGTTGGGGGAGTCGCCGTCGGGCGGGCCGAACATCATCAGGGACGGCCACCACCAGCGGTTCACCGCGTCCTGGACCATCTCGCGCTGGGCGTCGGTGCCGCGCATCATCGTCATCAGCAGCTCGTAGCCCTGCCGCTGGTGGAACGACTCCTCCTTGCAGATCCGCACCATGGAGCGGGCGTAGGGGCCGTACGAACTGCGGCACAGCGGCACCTGGTTGCAGATCGCCGCGCCGTCGACGAACCAGCCGATCACGCCGACGTCCGCGAAGGTCGGCGTCGGGTAGTTGAAGATCGACGAGTACTTCTGCCGGCCCTCGATGAGGCGCTCGGTGAGGTCGGCGCGGTCGGCGCCCAGGGTCTCGGCCGCCGAGTACAGGTACAGGCCGTGCCCGGCCTCGTCCTGGACCTTCGCGAGGAGGATGGCCTTGCGGCGCAGTGAGGGGGCCCTGGTGATCCATTCGCCCTCGGGCTGCATCCCGATGATCTCCGAGTGGGCGTGCTGCGCGATCTGCCGGATCAGCGTCTTGCGGTAGCCCTCGGGCATCCAGTCCCGGGGCTCGATCCGCTGGTCCTTCGCGATCGTCGCGTCGAACTGCTCCTGGAGCCGCTGCTCCGCGCTGTCGCCGTTCGACACTGCGCCGTGTGACGTGGTCATCGATACCAGCTTCCCTACCGACCATTCGTTCGGGTAATAGTCTGTCGAATTTTCCCGGCCCCGGCAACCCCTGATCCGGGATCGCCCCGACCGCACGCGGCAGCCGGGCGGTACGAGGGCCGCCGCCGCGTCCGGCGCCCCTCGCTTCAGCGGCCTACTGCTCAGCGGCCCTCGAAGGACGGCTTCTCCTTGGCGAGGAAGGACCGCACGGCGCCGCGGTGGTCGTCGGTGGCGCCGAGGCGCTCCTGGGCCGCCGCCTCACGTTCCAGCACCCCGCTCAGCCCCGCCCCGGCCGCCGCGTACCGCAGCAGCGCCTTGACCTCGCCGTACGCGGCGGTGGGTCCGGCCGCCAGCCGCCGGGCCAGCGCCAGCCCCTCGGCCGCCGCCTGCCCGTCGGGCACGACCCGGTGCACCAGCCCCGACCGCTGTGCGTCCTCGGCGTCGAAGCGGTCGCCGAGCAGCATGAGGGCGGCGGCACGCGACGGGCCGACCGCCTGGGCCAGCGACAGGCTCAGACCGCTGTCGGCGGCCAGCCCGATCCCGGTGAACGCGGTCGAGAAGCGCGCGCTCTGCGACGCCACCCGCACATCGGCGCACAGCGCGAGCCCCAGTCCGGCCCCGACGCACGCGCCCTCGACCGCCACGACCACCGGTACAGGCAGCGCGTGCAGCGCTTCCACCAGGGGGTTGTACTCGGCGCGCACCACGGCGAACGCCGACGCCGGGCCGCGCTCCAGGGCCTCGGCGTGCTCCTTGAGGTCCTGTCCGACGCAGAAGTTCCGGCCCTGGGCGGTCAGCAGCACCGCGCGGACCGGCTCGCCGTCCCCGTCGCCGGCCACCCGGCGGACGGCGGACTGCAGCCCGGACCGCAGGGCCGTGTCGAGCGCGTTACCCGCGGCGGGCCTGCGCAGTTCGACGACCGCGACGCCGTCCTCGACGCGGTAGCCGACACCCTGCCCCGCCGCGTCGGGCGAGGCCGCTTCCGGCGGGGTCACTGCCATGTGTAGAACCCCTGTCCCGACTTGCGGCCCAGTTCGCCCCGGGCCACCTTGTCGCGCAGCAGCTGCGGCGGGGCGAACCGCTCCCCGAGCGTGGCGTGCAGGTACTCGGCGATGGCCAGGCGGACGTCGAGCCCGACCAGGTCGGTCAGGCGCAGCGGGCCCATGGGGTGCCTGTAGCCGAGGCTCATCGCGTCGTCGATCGCCTCCGGCTCCGCCACCCCCTCCTCGACCATGCGGATCGCCTCCAGGCCGAGCGCCAGGCCGAGACGGCTGCTGGCGAAGCCGGGGGAGTCGTTGACGACGACGTCCTTCTTGCCCAGCGCCCGGGTCCAGTCCAGGGCGGCCCGTACGACCTCGGGCGAGGTCTCCGGCGCCACGACGATCTCGATCAGTTCGGAGGCGGGCACGGGGTTGAAGAAGTGCATGCCCAGGAAGCGGCCCGGCACCTTCAGCGCCGCGGCCAGGTCGGTGACCGACAGGGAACTGGTGTTGGTGGCCAGCACGGTCGTGTCGTCCACCGCCGCCTCGGCCGCGGCGAGCAGCCCGGCCTTCAGTGCCGCGTTCTCGGGCACGGCCTCGACGACCAGCTCGGTGCCCGGCGCCAGCCCCTCCACGGACTCGGCGGTCGTGACCCGGGCGAGCACCCGCTCGGCGGGCTCGGCCAGGCGGCCGCGCTCGGCGGCCCGCCGCAATCCGGTGGCGATCCGGTCCACGGCGGCCGCCGCGGCCTGCGCGCCGCTCTCCACGACGGTCACCGACGAGCCGGCGGCCGCGAACGACTGCGCGATGCCGGCCCCCATCCGGCCGCCGCCGATCACACCGACGACGGCGGGCACGGTCGGACTGCTCATGCCTTGCTCCTGTTCTTCTTCGCCAGAAAACGCGTCATGCGGTCCTGCTTGTCCTGGCCCTCGAAGAGCACGGCCTGCGCCAGGTCGTCGGCGACCGGGTGCGCGCCCGGCGCGTCGACGACGAGCTTGGTCAGGCGCAGCGCGGTGGCCGAGGACCGAGCCATGCGGTCCAGCAGCGCGTGCGCCTCGTCCAGCAGCCTCTCCGCCGGTACGACGTCGATGACCAGACCCGCGGCCAGGGCCGCCGGGGCGTCCAGGTTCCGCCCCGCGAGCAGCACTTGCTTGGCGACCGACTCGCCGACCAGCTCGGGAAGCCGCCAGCACGCTCCGGCAGCCGCCAGGATGCCGAGCCCCGGCTCCGGATTGCCGAAGACGGCGTCGGGGCCCGCGATACGGATGTCGCAGGCGTAGGACAGCTCCGCCCCGCCGCCCAGCGCCCAGCCGTCGACGGCGGCCACGGTCGGCATGGGCAGCCGGCGCACCCGCTCGAACAGGCGGCTGTTGATCCCCTGAAGCGCCTCGTCCCGGCCCCGCCGCAGCAGCTCCGCGATGTCCGCGCCGCCCGCGAACACGTTGCCGTGGCCGGTGAGCAGCAGCAGCTTCGGATCGTCCTCCAACAGGTCGCACACCGCGTGCAGTTCGCGGATCATGAGTCCGCTGATCGCGTTGCGCGCCTCGGGGCGGTGCAGGGTCACCACGACCCGGTCCTCGCGCTCCTCGACGAGCAGCGTCTCGTACGCGTCCCGGCTCACACCCGCTCCACCAGCATCGCCATGCCCTGTCCCACGCCCACGCACAGCGTCGCCAGGCCCCGGCGCGCGTCCTCGCGCTCCAGGCGGCCGAGCAGCGTGAGCAGGATGCGGGCGCCCGAGCAGCCCAGCGGGTGGCCGAGCGCGATGGCGCCGCCGTCGGCGTTGACCCGGTCCTCGTCGAGATTGAGCCGGCGTACGACGGCCAGCGCCTGCGCGGCGAAGGCCTCGTTGAGCTCGACGGCGTCCAGGTCGGCGGTCTGCCAGCCGGCCCGGCCCAGCGCCTTCTGCGTGGCGGGAACCGGGCCCAGGCCCATGAGGTTCGGCTGCACGCCGGCCGAGGCGGAGGTGACGACACGGGCGCGCGGGGTGAGCCCGTACCGGTCGACGGCCGCCGCGCTCGCCACGACCAGGGCCGCCGCGCCGTCGGACAGCGGGGAGGCCGAGCCCGCGGTGACGATGCCGTCCTTGCGGAAGAGGGTGCGCAGGGAGCCCAGCTTCTCCAGCGTCGTCGACGGGCGCGGCCCCTCGTCGCGTTCCACCAGGCCGTCCTTCACCGGGACCGGGACGATCTCGCGGTCGAAGTGCCCGGCTTCCTGCGCGGCGACGGCCCGGCGGTGGCTGCGCAGCGCGAAGGCGTCGGAGTCGGCGCGGGTGATGCCGTCGAGGGCGGCGACCTCCTCGGCCGTCTCGCCCATGGACAGGGTCGTCTTCACCGTCTCCGGACCGGCCCCGGTGGGCACCGCGCGGTCGGCGGCGGCGAAACGCGGATTGGTGAAGCGCCAGCCCAGGGACGTGTCGTGCAGCTCGCCCGGCTTGGCCCACGGGGTGCCCGGCTTCTCCATCACCCACGGGGCGCGGGTCATCGACTCCACGCCGCCCGCGACGACGAGGTCGGCCTCGCCGGACCGGATCGCCTGGGCCGCCGAGGCGACCGCGGTGAGGCCCGAGGCGCACAGCCGGTTGACGGTGTAGCCGGGCACGGTGTGCGGGAGCCCGGCGAGCAGGACGGCCATGCGTGCCACGTCGCGGTTGTCCTCACCCGCCTGGTTGGCCGCGCCCAGGATCACCTCGTCCACGGCCTCGGCCGGGATCGCGGCGCGGCGCACGGCCTCACCGACCACCAGCGCCGCCAGGTCGTCGGGCCGTACGGAGGCCAGGGCGCCGCCGTAGCGGCCCTGCGGGGTGCGGGCCCCGTCGATCAGATAGACCTCGTCAGGCATGGGTGCTCTCCTCGATGGCGACGGGGCGGCGCGACTGGAGCGTCGCGAAGCGGCCGGTGACGAACGCGGGGTCGGACAGGGTGGCGCTGGCCGCGGGGTTGGCGGCGCTGCCGTGGAAGTCGCTGAACGCGGCGGACTGGTTGACGAAGACCTGGCCGGTGAGGTTCTCCGACAGGTGGACTCCCGCCTCCAGGGCCGCCGACTCGGCGGCGGCGAGGACCTCTTCGCTCGTGGAGTGCACGGCGGCGGTCAGCGCGCCGTGGGCGCGCACCGTCTCACGGAAGATCCGCAGGCTGTGCTCGGTGGAGTCGGTGGCGATGACGAAGGAGACGGGCCCGAACCACTCGCGGGTGTACGTCTCCTCGTCCGCCCCCGCGTCCAGGCGCGCCACCAGCGGCGTACGGACGGTGGCCGCCGGGTGCTCGGGGTGCTCCACCGGCTGCGAGGCGTGCACGATGGTGCCCAGCGCCGCCGCCTTCTCCAGCCGGTCGAGCACGCCGTCGTTGACGATGGCGCCGAGCGTGCCGGCCGCCCGCTCCGGGTCGCCGAGCAGCTTGTCCAGCGCGGCGCCCAGGTCCGCGGCGAACTCGTCGGCGGTCCTGACGCCCTGGTCGGTGGCGATGCCGGCGCGGGGGATCAGCAGGTTCTGCGGGGTGGTGCACATCTGGCCGCTGTAGAGGGACAGCGAGAAGGCGAGATTGCGCAGCAGCCCGCGGTAGTCGTCGGTGGAGTCCAGGACGACCGTGTTCAGGCCCGCCTTCTCGGTGTACACGGCGGCCTGGCGGGCGTTGGTCTCCAGCCAGTCGCCGAACTCCGTGGAGCCGGTGAAGTCGATGATGCGGACGTCCGGGTGGAGCGCGAGGGAGCCCGCGGTGTGCTCGCCGGGCTCCTCGGCGGCGAGGATCACGAGATCGGGGTCGAAGCCGGCCTCGGCGAGGACCTCGCGGGCGGTTCGCACGGTGAGCGCCAGTGGCAGCACGGCGCCCGGGTGCGGCTTGACCACCACGGGGTTGCCGGTGACCAGGCTGGCGAACAGGCCCGGATAGCCGTTCCAGGTGGGGAAGGTGTTGCAGGCGATCAGCAGGGAGACACCGCGTCCGACCGGCGTGAACTTCTTGTCCATCACCAGCGCCCCGCCCTTGCGCTGGGGCTTGGTCCAGCGCGCCGAGCGCGGGTGCCGCTTCTGCTCCGCCCAGGCGTAGGCGACGGCCTCCAGGCCGCGGTCCTGCGCGTGCGGGCCGCCCGCCTGGAACGCCATGACGAAGGCCTGTCCGGTGGTGTGCTGCACGGCGTGCGCGTTCTCGAAACTGGCCGCGTTCAGCCGGGCCAGGATCTCGGCGGCGACGCCGGCGCGTACATCGGGGCCCGCGTCGCGCCAGGGGCCCGTGGCGGCCTTGGCGGCTGCCACCGCCTCCTCGGGCGAGACCCGGGGGTAGCCGATGCCGAGGCCGAAGCCGTAGGGGGAGGTCTCGGCGGCCTGCACGGTCCCCTCCCCGGGGTGCCCGGGCAGCGCGAACGGCTTGCCCAACTGGTCCCGGAAAGCGGCCTCACCGAGCTTCGGGGCCTCCTCGCCGTACACCGACTTGCTGGGCGACTCCGGGTACGGAGTCCAGTGGTCCCGGCTCTCGGTGGCCGCGACCGCCGCCTCCAGCAGCTCACGGTGGCGGGCGAAGAAGTCGACGGGCTCGGGAGTGGTGCGGGGCATGCGGTCCACCTCTTGACAGGCAGTGGTGATGCTTGATTACTTGGCTTTGCCGACGCTAACCGAATGTTCGGTCGGTACACAAGGTGGTGGAAAACGTGACGCAGGCCACTGACGTCGATCCCGGTCCGGTCGAGACGATGTTCGCCGCGGACCTGGCTTCCCGGAATCTCGGCATCGAGCTGACGCACCACGGCGAAGGGACCGCCGAGGTGCGGATGACCGTGACGCCGGCGATGGTCAACGGGCATCGGATCGCCCACGGCGGCTTTCTCTTCCTGCTCGCCGACACCGCGTTCGCCTGCGCCTGCAACAGCCACGGACCCGTGACGGTCGCGGCGGCGGCCGACATCGTCTTCATCGCCCCGGCCCATGAGGGCGACGTCCTCGTGGCGACGGCCTGCGAGCGCACCCGGTACGGCCGCAGCGGGATCTACGACGTGAGTGTCCGGCGTATCAACGACAGCCCGCGCGAAGCGCGGTCCGTTGAGGGTGGTGGCGGGAGACGGGCGGGCGACGAGGTGATCGCGGAGTTCCGCGGGCGCAGCCGCAGCCTACGAAGCGAGAAGACGAAGGAGTCGCAATGAGCAGCGAAGTGACGGCCCCGGTGGATCAGGGGCCCCGGCTGGGACAGCCCCTCCCGGACGAGCTGCTGGACAGCGCCGAGCGCATGACCCGCGAGCAGCTTCGCGATGTGCAGCTCAGCCGGCTCCGCGCGACCCTCCGCCACGCCTACGACAACGTCGAGCTGTACCGCAGGAAGTTCGACGAGGCCGGGGTGGCCCCCGACGACTGCCGCTCCCTCGAGGACCTGGCCCGCTTCCCCTTCACCACCAAGGCCGACCTGCGCGAGACGTACCCCTTCGGTATGTTCGCCGTCCCCATGTCCGAGGTCCGGCGCATCCACGCCTCCAGCGGCACCACCGGCCGCCCCACCGTGGTCGGCTACACCGAGAACGACCTGTCGACCTGGGCCGACCTCATCGCCCGCTCCATCCGCGCCGCGGGCGGCCGGCGCGGCCACAAGGTCCACATCTCCTACGGCTACGGCCTGTTCACCGGCGGCCTCGGCGCGCACTACGGAGCCGAGCGCGCCGGATGCACCGTGATCCCCGCCTCCGGCGGCATGACCGCGCGCCAGGTGCAGATCATCCGGGACTTCGAGCCCGAGATCATCATGGTCACGCCCTCCTACATGCTGACCCTGCTCGACGAGTTCGAGCGGCAGGGCGTGGACCCGCGCACCAGCTCCCTGAAGGTCGGCATCTTCGGCGCCGAGCCCTGGACGGAGGCGATGCGCCGCGAAATAGAGGACCGCATGGACATCCATGCCGTCGACATCTACGGACTGTCGGAGGTCATGGGCCCGGGTGTGGCGCAGGAGTGCGTGGAGACCAAGGACGGACTGCACGTCTGGGAGGACCACTTCTGTCCCGAGGTCGTCGACCCGATCACCGGTGAGGTGCTGCCCGACGGCGAGAGCGGCGAGTTGGTGTTCACCTCGCTGACGAAGGAAGCCCTGCCGATCATCCGCTACCGCACGCGTGACCTCACCCGTCTGCTGCCCGGCACCGCACGGCCCGCCTTCCGCCGTATCGAGAAGATCACCGGCCGCAGCGACGACATGATCATCCTGCGGGGTGTGAACGTCTTCCCGAGCCAGATCGAGGAGGTCGTGCTGCGCGTGCCCGACGTCGCGCCGCACTTCCAGATCCAGTTGACCCAGCGAGGCCGCATGGACCACATGACGGTCCACATCGAGGCCCGTCCCGGCGCCGGGTCGGAGCAACGCGAGGTGGCGGCCAGGACGATCACCAAGGGCGTGAAGGACTCGGTCGGCATCAGCGTCGAGGTGTGCGTGGTCGATCCGGAGAGCCTGGAGCGCTCGGTGGGCAAGATCCGCCGGGTCCGGGATCTGCGCCGGGGATGAGGCCCGGCCCTGGCCGCCGCGACCGGTGGACACGACCACCGGTCGCGGCGTGACGGTCAGGGCGCCAGGTTCTGCCCGAGGTGGGCGCCGGCGGGTGTGCCCAGGGCGATGTCGCGCAGGGCGACGGTCCGGGCCAGGCCGAAGCCGGTGCCGCTGACGGGTGTGTACAGCAGCAGGCCGTTGCCCGCGTCCTCTCCTTCCGCGCCGAAGACGAGCCCCGCGCGTCCGTGACCGGTCATGTCCGTCAGGGCGACGGAGGAACCGAACCGGTCGCCCGTCTCCGCCGCGTCCAGGATCCCGGGGGTGTCCTGGTTGAGGGCGAAGGAGCCGGTGGTCGTCAGACCGGACGCGGAGCCCCGGAGCAGGGTCGCCTGCCCGGCGTCGCGGTGGTGGACGCCGTCGCGGGTCAGGCCTTCTCCGGGGGCGCCGACGAGGACGTCCGCGTAGCCGTCCGCGTCGTGGTCCCCGACGGAGACCGCCTCGCCGAAGCCGTCACCGGCCCGGTCGGTGCCCGCCACGCCCACACCGTCCTGGTGGACGACCTTCATACCGCTGATGGTGAGCCCGGTCGCCGCACCGCGGACCACGGTGACCTGGCCCCCTGCCGCACCGCCCGATTCCGGGGCGTGGGGCTGGCCGATGACGAGGTCGTCGTACCCGTCGCCGTCGATGTCGCCCGCGGCGACGCAGCGGCCGCCCCGCACCGGGAGGACTCCCCGCTCGGTCAGCCCGCGCGCGGAGCCGGCGAACCACACCACGCGCCCGGTGCCGTCCGTGCCGGTGTAATTGAGGGCGACGTCCGCGTAGCCGTCCCCGTTGAAGTCGCCGGTCGTGGCGTCCAGGTGGGAGACCGGGCCGTTGGCGGTGGTCAGCGGCCCGGAGGTGGTGGCGCCCGCGGTCAGCCGTGCGCTCCAGGTGCCGCCGTTGCCGGTACCGGCCGCGAAGACGTCCGCGCGGCCGTCGCCGTCGAAGTCGCCGACGGCGACCGCCGAGCCGAACCGCGCCCCGGCCGGTTCGACGCCGGAGGTGGTGTACGAGAACCCGGAGTTCAGACGGGGCCCGTACAGGACGGTGACCGCGCCCCGGTCGGCGTGCCCGTGGCCGTCGTCCTTGCCGGGCACGCCGATCGCGAGGTCGGCGTAGCCGTCGCCGTTGACGTCGCCCCACGCGGTCGCGGCGCCGAAGTGGTCGCCGGGCGCGGAGGAGCCGGGGACCCCGGGGCTGTCCTGGGTGATCGTCACCTTCGAGGCTGCGGCCGGGCCGTCGAGGCCGCCCGGGATCACCGTCACGCCGCCGGCGCCGCCCGACGCCCTGGGCATGCCGGCGGCCAGGTCGCCGGTGCCGTCGCGGTTGAAGTCGGAGGTGGGCGGCGCGTGCGAGATCCCCGGTGTCCCGGCCAGCTCGGCGATCCGGGCGGCCTCCCCGGCGGTACCGCCGCCGTCGGCACGGGCACCGCTGCCGGTGCCCAGCGCGACCTTGCCGGCCGGGTCGATGCCGTACATCCCGAACTTCCACGCCACGATCCGCGCGATGGCGTCCCGCGCGGCCGGGCTCGGCTTTGCGGTCGTGAAGTCGCCGATGAAGGAGATGCCGACCGTGCCGGTGTTGGCACCGCGCTCGTGCGCGCCGACCACCGGCAGGTCCGTGCCGCCGCCGCGGCCCTCGAAGACCTGACCGCAGCGGTCGACGACGAAGTTGTAGCCGATGTCCTCGTAGCCACGCGCGAGGTGACCCTGCTGGAGGGTGCGCAGTCGTGCGCCGGACTGGGCGCAGGAGAGCTCGTTGTCGCTGCCTGCCCCGGTGTCGTGGACGACCGCGGCCTCGATCCGCGTTCCGTACCTCGGCGTGCTGCCGTGTCCGGTCCAGGCTCCCCACTCCGCCTGGGTGATGACCGGCGGCCGCACCACCGTCGACGGGCGCGCGGCCGGGACGATGCGCGGTGCGCCGCCCGGCGCGGGCCCGGTGGCCTGGGCGGACCCGGTGGACGAGACGGGCCCGGACCCAGTCGAGCCCCTGGACCCCGTACCGGGATCCAGCAGCTTCACGTCCAGTCCCGCGGGCAGACCCGTGGCGGGCGTGCCGTCGTCCTTGAGGACCCGCACCTCAACACCGTCGGCGTCACCGGTCCACACGGAAGCGGTGCCGCCCCGGATCCCGGCCCGCCGGGCCTCCGCCCCGTCGGCGGACAACGGGTCGTCCGGCAGCCTCCGCCAGTCCGACCACTCGCCGGTCGCCACCGAGCGGGAGCGCAGCTCGGCGGTGCCGCCCAGCTCGGCACGCGGGTCGTCCCAGGTCAGCAGCGCGGCACTGAACCGGTCCGTGTCCCACTGAGGCAGCGCCCAGTGCCCCTCGCCCTGGTCTGCCGGCCGCAGCGTCTGCACGGCCGGTATCCGCCCATGCCCCCGCGGCTGTTCAGCCGGATACGCCATCGCGTAGGTGACGACTCCGGCCCCCGTCAGCACGGCGGCCCCACCCGTCAGCCACACTCGCCGGTTCAGGCTCCGTAACGCGTTCGCCCGCCCAGTTCGGCGACCCACCATCCCACCCCAAGAAAGTCCGACGCTCGGCACGCGTGTCACAGGTGCCACTAGCCAAGCGCACGGACCTCACCAGGTGTCACACCCGGGGGCGCCGCCGTGTGCTCAGTCCTTGTGCTTGCCCAGCTTGTCCACGGCGTCCTGTGCCTTGTCGACGACGGTGTCGATCGTGCTGCTGTGCTTGCCCCCGGTCTTGCCGTCGATGAAGTCGCCGGCCTTCTCCAGCCCGTCGGAGATCTTGTCGCCGTGGGCTTCGGCGATGTCCTCGACCTTGCCCTTCAGGTTCTTCAGCTGGTCGAACATGCGCGTGCGGCTCCTCTACGGGGCTGTAGTGGCTCGGGGCGCCATGATCTCACGACGCGGGCCAGGCCCAGCCAGGCCCGGCTGGGTTTGGCCAGGCCCAGATGCACGACGGTGCAGGCTGCGGAAGGATCGGTACCGGGGACAGAGCGGACGCGTGCCGTCGCTGTTCGCCGCGATCGGCGGTCTGTCGGAGTTCCTGGGCGGCCTCGGTCTCGCCCTCGGGCTGCTGACCCCGCTCGCGGCCGCCGCCCTGATCGCAGTCATGATCAATGCGATGGCGACCGTCACCGGCGTCCACGGCCTGTGGGAGACGGACGGCGGAGTGGAATACAACGGGTGCATCGCCGTCGTCGCCCTGGGGATCGCCGCCATCGGCCCGGGCCGACTGGCCGTCGACCGGTTCTTCCGATGGGGCGCGGGCGGCTGGAGCGAGGCGGCCCTCGCTCTGGCCCTGGGTGGCGTGGGCGCCGCGGTCACGCTCAGTCTCTAGTGCTGCGACCGGACACAGCACTGGCCCGCGGCGCCGGGGACACATCGAGAACCCGGTGGCGCGCGGAGCCGGGGACACGCCGAGAACCCCGTGGCGCGCGGAGCCGTAGGGTCCTGGGCCGCCTGCGCGCCGCGGAACTGACGGTCTGTGAGGCGTCCGTGGGGCGTCGCCGCCCACCCTCGCACGACCAGTCCGCGACACCGGGCAGAATGGGGGTGATCACCAACCCCCAGGAGACGAACGACCCATGGAATTCCGCGATGACGTGGATCTTGATGCTTCTCAGGTCGATGACCGCGGCAGCGGCGGCGGCATTCCCGGAGGCGGGCTCACCATCGGCGGCGGTGTCATCGGCGTCGTCGTCGTGGTCGTCGCACTGCTCCTGGGTGTCAACCCGGCGGGTCTCCTGAACGGCGGCGGCTCGAACTCCGCGACGCAGCAGCAGGGAGAGGACCTGAGCGCGAAGTGCCGGAAGGGCAGTGACGCCAACCAGTCGGAGAAGTGCCGTGTGGTGGGCGTGGTCAACAGCATCCAGCGCTACTGGCAGGGTGCTCTCCCCGAGCACTACCAGCAGTCCTACACCAAGGCCGGAACCCACCTGGTCTCCGGCACCTGGAGCACGGGGTGCGGCCGGGCCTCCTCGGCCATGGGCCCGTTCTACTGCCCGGCCGACCGCGGGGTCTACCTCGACCTCGGTTTCTTCCGTGACCTGGAGGACAGGTTCGGCGCCAAGGGCGGCCCCTTCGCGCAGGCGTACGTCATCGGCCACGAGTACGGGCATCACGTGCAGAACCTGCTGGGCACCATGAACCGCGCCGGCCGGGACCGCACGGGAGCCGACAGCGGTTCGGTCCGGCTGGAGCTCCAGGCCGACTGCTACGCCGGGGTCTGGGCCAAGAACGCCGTCACCACCGGCTTCTTCGACAAGCCGTTCACCGACTCCGACATCCGCGAAGCCCTCGACGCCGCGGAAGCCGTCGGCGACGACCGCATCCAGGAACGCACCCAGGGCCGCGTCGACCCGGAAGGCTGGACCCATGGCAGCTCGCAGCAGCGGGTCCACTGGTTCACCACCGGGTACACCACGGGCTCCCCGGCCCGGTGCGACACCTTCACCGGCGCCATCTGACCACGTGAAGGCCCCGGCCGGGTTCCCCGGTCGGGGCCTTCGTCGTTCGTACGGGCCTTGCCGTCAGCGCCGGTCCAGCAGGAAGTCGTACACCGCCCGGCGGCCCCTGTCGTCGGTCGCCCTGCTCTGCACCGAGTGCGCCGCACCCGGCACCACCACGACCTGGGCCCGGGGCGTCAGCTTCTTCTGGTCGTAGAGCCATTCCAGCGGGGTCGACAGGTCCCGGTCACCGCCGAGCAGCAGGACCGGTACGCCCGGCAGCCTGCGGTGCTCCCGAGGCAGCGGCGGCACCGGCGTGCGCGGCCAGTGCAGACAGCTCAGCATCGAGCCGAGGCCGGTCGCCGTGGCGGCGTCGAAGGGGCCGTAGTCGGCCGGTGTCAGCTCCGCACCGGCCTTCTCCAGCGCCTCCCGGCGTCCGGCCGGCGGAGCGTCCGCCCTGCCCCAGGGGTAACGCCCGTCCAGGCACAGCGTGGAGGCGTGCAGCCCCTGGCTGAGTTCCTCGGCGCTCGCCGCGCTGCCCTCCCGCACACCCGCGATCAGGCCCCGCAGCAGCCCGGGGTCGCCGTTCGCCGCCTTGTGCAGCGCGTCGATCATCTCCGCGTAGTCGGGGTCCACGAACTCCCAGGTGGGCAGCGCGTCGATCACGTCGACGCCGTTGCCGTACCGGGCGACCACCTCGGCCAGGTCCGCCGCCGGGTCCGTGGTGCAGCCCGTCGCCCGGCAGGCAGCCGTCAGCACGCGCGGCGCGGCGCGCAGGGCGGCGCGGTCCATCGGGTCGTATCCGGTCTGCGGCACCACCGAGTCCAGGACCAGCCGGGCCACGTGCTGCGGGTGGGCCAGGGCGTACCGTTCCGCGGTGTACGTGCCGTACGAGACGCCGTCGAGCGTCATCCTGCGCACGCCCAGGGCCCGGCGCAGCAGGTCCAGGTCCGCGACCGTGTCACCGGTGCCGTAGAAGCGGCGGTCGGGACCGATGGTCGCGGCGCAGTCCGTCACCGCCCGGGCCGTGGGCGGCGTCAGGTCGGACGAGCCCATCTCCTCCTGCAACTGCGGGCACCGCAAGGCGGCGTCGCCGGTGCCGCGTTGGTCGATCATGACGAGCCGGTAGTCCTTCAGGACCGGCGTCAGCCTCTGGCTCAGCCGCTCGACGAAGGGCACGCCCGGCTGCCCCGGACCGCCCGTGAGGAAGAGCAGGACGCCCTTGGGGGCCTTGGCGTTGTCCGCCATCGCGACCTTCAGGCCCAGCCGGCCCGGCACGCCGCCGCCGTGGTCGAGCGGGACGGTCAGCGTGGCGCAGGTGAAGCCCTTCAGGCCCGGGCAGGCCGCGGCGCCGGAGAGTCCCCCGCTCTCCCCGGCCGGCGCCGCGGCTGCCCGGTCCTGTGCCGCGGACGTGCACGTCCCCGACAGCATCAGCAGGCTGACGGCGGCCAGTAGGGCCGTCCCCAGCCTCGCGGGTCTCCCGCTCCCGCGCCCCCTCGGGACCTTCCGCATCCCCCGCCAAACCCGCATTCCCCGCACCCCCGTGTCGTCGGCCGGTGTCGTCGGCGTCCCCGGCGTCCCCCGTGTTTCCGGCATCCCCGTTTCCTCCGCATCCCGGTGTCCGGCCTTCGGCGCCGCACCAGCCTGCGCCGAACAGGTCTGCCGGCGCGAGCTTCCGTGCGACGATTCGAGCACGTTCGAAGCAGAACAAGAGCAGAACGAGAGCAGAACCGAAGCTGAACGAGGCGGCGGCAGGGGGACGGGCTGTGATCGAACTCATCGTGGACGCCGGAGGGTTGGCCCGTACCCGGTTCGCCGTCTCGCCGCTGCACGAGGTTACGGCGACGCTGCTCCCGTGGGGCCTGCGCCCGGCCACGGACACCGATCCGTGGGTCGCGCGCGCCCGGCGCGTGCTGCGCCGGGCACGGCTGCCCCTGCTGTCGGAACTGGCCCTGGACCGTGGCGGCTACGTACCGGACTTCCTCAGCCCGCACCCCACCGGACCCTCGCCCACCGTCGGGGAGGAACTGGAACAGGTCCGGAACACCCCGCCCGCCCGGGTCCTGTTCGAGTTGGAGGCGCTGCGCGACGGCCGCCCGCACAACGGCCTGGCCGGTGCGGAGGTGCCCCCAAGGGTGAGCCGGGCCATGGACCGCGGCGGCGGCTACGTCGCCCGGCGGGTCGCGGAGGAACTGGGGCGCTACTGGGACCTGGCCTTCGCCCCGTACTGGGAGGCCGCACGTGCGGTCCTCGAAGCGGAGGTCGACCGCTGCGCCGGTGTGCTGGCCCGGCACGGCGCGGCCGCGCTCTTCAACTCCCTGCATCCCGGCATCGCGTGGTCCGACGGCACGCTGCGCGTCGACAGCCGGTTCACCGTGAAACTGGCCGTGCCCCTGCTCATCGTGTTGCCGTCACTGGTGGTGCCGCAGCCGGCCGTGGCCGTGGACCCGGTGCTCGGTGGACGCAGGCCGCCCATGGTCGCCTGTCCCGTGCGCGACCGGGCCGCCGTTCCGCAGCCTCCGTCCGACGAGTTGGCCAGACTGCTCGGTCCCACCCGGGCCGGACTGCTCACCGCGCTGGCTCGTCCGGCCTCCACCACCGAGCTGGCACGACATCACTACCTCAGTCCCGCCACGGTCTCGTACCACCTGGGCGTACTGCACAAATCGGGCCTCGTCACCCGCGCCCGCTCCGGCCGCGCGGTGCTCTATCACCGCACCCAGGCGGGTTCCCGGCTGACGGGCACCCGATAGACCCGTGCGCCGGCCGTCATGCGAGCACCGTGCGCCCTCGACTCCGAAAGTGGCTTGTTCCGCTCGGTCCGACGGCGCCGGCGCGAGTGCCGAAACCACAGGTGGCCCCGTGCCACGTCCGGGTGCCGCCTGCCGTACCCGCCGTTGTCACCAGCCGTTCCCGCCGTGTTGGCGGCAGGGGCCCAGCATGGGCGCCGCTCGAACACGCTTTTAACGTACAGACGGCAGGAGTTCGGACATGGGCCACGGCCACAGTCACGCCCACGGGCACCACCACCACGACCACGGGCACGGCACGGGCGGCGGGTCCCTGCCGCCGGCGCTTGACCTGGAGGTCCCCGACACCGAGTTGACGCCCGATCAGCTGTCCCGCAGGTCCATGCTCCGCCGCACCGGCCTGCTCGGTGCCGGACTGGCGGCGGGCAGCGTGCTCGCCGGCGCCGGACAGGCGGCCGCGTCCCAGGGCCAGGACCAGAGCCGGCAGTCCGCGGAATCCTCCCGTTCCGGGGGATACCTGTGGCTGGCCGGCGACCACCACATCCACACCCAGTACAGCTCCGACGGCAAGTACCGGGTCGTCGACCACGTGCGCCAGGCCAACGCGCACGGCCTGGACTGGATGGTCATCACCGACCACGGCAGCGAGCAGCACGCCAAGATCGGTGTGGAGAAGGTCAACCCGGACATCGTCGCCGCCCGCGGGCAGATCTCCGACACGCTGGTCTTCCAGGGCCTGGAGTGGAACATCCCGGCCGCCGAGCACGGCACCGTCTTCGTCCACCCCGGCTCGAACGAGGTCGCCGTGCTGAAGGAGTTCGAGAACTCCTTCGACGGGGCCGTGAAGAAGGCCACCGCCAACACCCCCGCCAACGAGGCGCTCGCCATCGCGGGCGTCAACTTCCTCGCCGAGCAGGTCCAGCGCCGCAAGGTCAAGGACGTCCTGTTCCTGGCCAACCACCCCGCCCGCAAGGGCATCGACTCCCCGCACGAGATCCGTGCCTGGCGCGACGCGCAGCCGACGATCGCCGTCGGCATGGAGGGCGCTCCCGGCCACCAGGCCGCCGGCCTGCGCGCGCCGGGCGGCCCCGGCTCGGGCCGGGGTTACTACGACGGCAGCCCCGGCGCCGACTCCTTCTCCGGCTACCCGCTGGAGAGCTACCGCACCTGGGGCGGCTTCGACTGGATGACCGCGACCGTGGGCGGTCTCTGGGACAGCCTGCTGGCCGAGGGCAAGCCCTGGTGGATCACCGCCAACTCCGACTCCCACAGCGTCTACGCCGACTCCTCCGTCCGCGGGCCGGGCAGCAACTTCAACGCCAACGGCCACTACGAGGACCCCGTCCACGGCGGCGCGCTGAACCTGAGCGACGGCGACTTCTGGCCCGGCCAGTACTCCCGCACCCACGTCGGTGCCGCCTCCTTCTCCTACCAGGCGGTCATGGAAGGCATCCGCGCCGGCCGCGTCTGGGTCGACCACGGCGGGCTGATCAGCGGCCTCAACGCCCAGCTGCGCTCCGGCGGCAAGGCCGTCACCCTCGGCGACGTGCTGCACGTGCGCCGCGGCAGCCAGGTCGACCTGGTCGTCGAGGTCAGCCTCGCCAACGGCCCGAACTGGGCGCAGTTCGTGCCGAAGCTGGCCCGGGTCGACGTGATCCAGGGCGACGTCACCGGCCGGGTCTCCGACAAGGACGCCTTCATCACCCCGGACACCAAGGTCGTGAAGTCCTTCGAGGTGGACAAGTCCACCGGCTCGGTGCGTCTGACGTACTCCCTCGGTCCCGTGGACAAGCCGGTGTACGTGCGGCTGCGCGGCACGGACGGCAACCGCACGGCGGTCGGTCTGCGCGGTGCCTCCGTGGACCCGGCCGGACCGGCGATGGACGTGGTCGGCGACGCCGACCCGTGGAAGGACTTGTGGTTCTACTCCAACCCGATGTGGGTCCTGCCCGCATGACCGGTACGCCCGGCGGACCCGGCGTCCCCACCGTCATCGGTGTGGACACCGGGTCGGCGGACCTGCGCGGCGCCGACCACCTCGCCCAGGAGCTGGTGGCGCGGCTCAGCCTGCCGGACGTCACCGTCGCCTGCACGCACCCGGTCCGCAGCGGCGAGCGGCCGCACATCGCCGTCTCCCTGTCGCTGCCGGACGCGGACACCGCGGCCTCGGTGTGGCCCCGGCTCGTCGCCGTCCTCGCGGTCCTCGCGGACGAGGGCCGGCCGCCGTCCGGCGCGGCCTTCGGCGCGCTGCGGCACGGCCCGGAGCCGTACGCGGACGGCGCGGCCCTGGCCGCGGCCGAGCAGCAGACCCGCGAGCAGGGACGTGCCGTCGTCTACCCCGGTGTCCAGCGTCTCGTCGGCACGGTCCCGCTGAGCTTCCTCCTCCAGCACACCGCGATCGACCGGGTCACCGTCATCGGGGCGCCGTCCGGCCCCGGCGGCGGCCCGGGACCGGACACCTCGGTGACGACCCGCGATCACGTGCGCCCTCTGTGGCAGGACGGACAGCTGGTGCTGCCGCTCGTGCCCGCCGCGGGCGGCGTCCTCGCCCCCTTCGAGGTGCCCGACCCCACGCCCTGCTGCGCCGATCACGGCTGACGCCCGTCCCGGCCGGCGGCATGCCCCGGAAGAAGTCCTTCCGCCTCGCGGTCCCAGCAGGTCACAACGGGTCCGCGGGGCAGTAGGGTCCGATCCATCGAGCCCCGTGTCGTGGTCGAAGGAGGGGCAACCGGGGTATCCGATGGCGTGCCATCGGCACTTCCCGGCGGGCGTCCCTACCAGGCCACCGGCAGCTCCAGGGGGAACCGCCTGATCGTCTTCTGGTCCCAGCGCACCTCCTCCGGCGGCACCGCGAGCCGCAGCCCCGGGAAGCGCTCCATGAGCCGCCCGATGGCCACTTCGAGTTCTGCCATGGCCAGAGGCATCGCGATGCACCGGTGCCCGCCCCAGCCGAACGTCATATGAGGGGAGTTCGGCCGGTCGACGTCGATGTCGTGCGGGTCCGTGTAGCGCTCCGGGTCGCGGTTGGCCGTCAGGTACGACACGTGGACGTAGTCGCCCGCCCGGATCAGCACACCGCCCAGCTCCACGTCCTCGAGAGCCACCCGGGGGATGCCGACCCCCTTGCGGAACGGGATGTGGCGGAGCAGCTCGTGCAGCACCTCGGGCAGGGCCTCGGGCCCGCTCCTGACGCGTTCCGCCAGCTCGGGCCGGGTCAGGAGCAGGTACACGATGTCGCTGATCTCGCAGGTCGCCGTGTCCTGGCCGCTGAGCGCCAGCATGAGGGTCATGACCGCCAGTTCCCGGTCGTCCAGCTGCTCCTTGCCGTCCCGCGCCGCGGCCATCGCGCTGATGAGGTCGCTGCCGGGCGACTTCCTCCGCTGTGCGACGAGTTCGCCGAAGTAGGCCGTCAGATCCCTCTTGGCGTCCGCCGCGGCCTCCTTGGTGTCCGCGCCGACGACGAGCAGCTGGTGCACGGCCTTCTGGATCCGGGGCCATTCCTCCCGCTCGATGCCGAGGAGGTCCAGGACGGTGTGCTGGGGAAGCGGGTCGGAAAGGTGCCGGATCAGGTCCGCCGGCGGGCCCGCCTGCTCCATGCGGTCCAGCAGATCGTCCGCGAGCCGGACGATCCGGTGGCGCATGTTCTCCACCTGCGGCTGGGTGAAGGCCTGTGAGGCCAGATGACGGACGCGGCTGCTGTACGGCGGGTCCATCACGTTGATCGACTCGGGCGACACGATGGGCTCCGGCGTCATCCGGGGGTAGTCGCGTCCGATGATGCCCGCCCGGCTGAACCGCTGGTCGGTGGTCACCTGCTTGACGGCGTCGAAGCCGGTGACCAGCCAGGCGTCCGCGTCGCCGTAACGCAGCCGGATCCGTGCGGGGGTGCCGCGGCACATCAGGTCCGCGAGGGAGGGATCGAACTCCAGGGCTTCGCTGAAGTCGAACGGGCAGACGGCCGTCTCGTTGTCCGTGGTCATCAGTCGCTTCCTTCGGGCATGGGTACGACGTCGGTGGTGTCCAGGCCCGGCGAAGGCTCACGGCGCCGCCGACCGCCGAGCAGGACGAGGCGGGCCGTCCCTCGTTGGCGATCGACACCGGGCCACCGCTGAGCGCCGCGGCCCATCCGCCGCCGAGCGGTGGGAAGGTGACGGAGGCGGTGGCACCGGGCCCCCGAGGTGCGCGCGATCCTCCGGGACGGCGGACGGAGCGCGCGCCGGCCGGTACCCCGGTGAGTGCGGGCGCCAGGGCCGCCGCGGCCCCATTGCCTCCTTGCTGATGGAAACACGCGAGCCGGTGACCCGCTCCGTAGGTTCAGCCAGGTGGGTTAACAAGCCTTTGCGCGACGGCGACGCCGGGTGTCGGCCGGTAGCGGAAGGACCCCCGACGGCGCACTCTTGACAGCTCTCTGTCATGCAGCGTGCAATATATTGCATGCCAGTTCCGCAGAGCCGAGGGCTCGTCTCCAGGTCACTCCTTCGCGACAACGCCTACCGGGTCATCCGGGACGCCATCGTCGACGGCACCCTCGCACCGGGGGAGCGCCTCAACGACAGCGACCTGGTGGAGTGGCTGGGCGTCAGCCGCACACCGGTGCGGGAGGCCCTGGCACGTCTTGAGCAGGCCGGCCTGGTGTGGACGAAGCCCGGCCGCTACACCATGGTCAGCCCCCTGGACGTCCGGGCGGCGCGTGCGGCCCAGTCGGTGACGGCGGCCATGCACGAACTCGCCGTCCGCGAGGCGATGCCCAACCTGTCCGCCGCCGAGCTGGACGCCATGCGCCAGGCCAACGCGCGCTTCGCCGACGCGCTGCGCCGCAACGACGTCGACGCGGCGATCGACGCCGACGACGCCTTCCACGGCGTCGCCGTCACCGCCTGCGCCAACCCGGCCGTCCGCTCCGTCCTGGAGCAGTTCACGCCGGTGCTGCGGCGCGTGGAGAGACTGCGTTTCTCCTCACTGAGCGGCCGCGGCTCGGTCGCCCAGCACGACCGGATCATCGCGCTGTGCGAGGCCGGAGACGTCGAGGGGGCCGTGGCCGCCACCCGCACCAACTGGCAGACGCTGCTGCCGCTGCTCGACACCCTGCTCCCCGACACCGACTAGGAGCCACAGATGTCCCTCGAGTCCTTCGAGCGCCACCCCCTGCTGTTCGGCCCCAGCCCCGTCCACCCGCTGGACCGGCTCAGTGACCATCTCGGCGGTGCCCGTATCTGGGCCAAGCGGGAGGACTGCAACAGCGGGCTGGCCTTCGGCGGCAACAAGACCCGCAAACTCGAGTACCTGGTCCCCGACGCGCTCAGCAAGGGCGCGGACACCCTGGTCAGTATCGGCGGCGTCCAGTCCAACCACACCCGGCAGGTGGCCGCGGTCGCTGCGAAGGTGGGTCTGAAGGCCGTCCTGGTGCAGGAGAGCTGGGTGGACTGGCCGGACGCGGTCAACGACAAGGTCGGCAACATCCTGCTGTCCCGCGTCATGGGCGCCGACGTACGGCTGGTCCAGGCGGGTTTCGGCATCGGGTTCAAGGACAGCTGGCACCAGGCCCTGGAGGACGTCCGCGCCGCCGGCGGCACTCCGTACGCCATCCCTGCCGGAGGCTCCGACCACCCCCTGGGCGGCCTCGGCTTCGCCAACTGGGCCTACGAGGTCCAGCGGCAGGAACGTGAACTCGGGGTCTTCTTCGACACGATCGTGGTGTGCAGCGTCACCGGCAGCACGCACGCGGGCATGATCGCCGGCTTCGCGGGCCAGGACAGGCCCCGCCGCGTGGTGGGCATCGATGCCTCGGCCAAGATCGACGAGACCCGCGCCCAGGTGGAGAAGATCGCCCGCAACACCGCCGAACTCATCGGCCTCGGCCGGGAGTTGCGCGACGACGAGATCACCGTCCTGGAGGGCTGGGCCGGCGACCTCTACGGCATCCCCGTCCAGTCCACCCTGGACGCCATCCGCCTCACCGGCCGCCTCGAAGGCATGATCATCGACCCCGTCTACGAGGGCAAGTCCATGGCAGGACTCATCGACCTCGTCCGACGCGGAGACATCCCCAAGGACTCCAACGTCCTGTACGCCCACCTGGGCGGCCAGCCCGCCCTCAACGCCTACAGCGGCGCATTCCACTGACCCAAGCAGGCACCCGGCCCCGCCGGGGAACCTGATCGGGAGCCGCCCCGCCGTCGTCCCGTGGTCCCGGGACCGACGGCGGCCCGGCACGGGGGCCGTGGGCCGGACGGCGGTGCGGTTGCGGCGGGCCGTGGGGCAGACGGTGCTGCGGGTCCCTGAGGGCGGAGTACGAGGCGGGCGATGCGGCCTCGGTCGGCCGGGTGTCAGAAGGGGCGGACGGCGGTGCGGCCCCGGTGCGCGGTGGGTCAGACGGCGGTGCGGCCATGGCGGGCCATGGGTCAGACGGTGTTACGGGTCCCCGCGGGCCAGGAACCGGACGGGCCGTGCGGCCTTGGTCGGCCGGGGATCGGACGGCGGTGCGGGCCCTGTCGGCCCGGGGGTCAGACGGCCGTGCGGCCGCCGTCCGCGGGCAGCACCGCGCCCTGGACGAAGCTCGCGGCATTGCTGGCCAGGTAGGCGATCGCCTCGGCGATCTCCTCCGGTGCGGCCGGGCTTCCGCGGCCAGGGCGTCGAGGGCCTCACCCATGCCGACGGTGCTCTCCGTACGGGTCGGACCGGGCTCCACGGCGTTGACCCGCACTCCGTGGGGGCCGAACTCGGCGGCCCACGCCTTGGTCAGCAGGTTGAGTGCCGCCTTGCTCGACCCGTACAGCGCCATCCCGGAGACGCCGTACTCCGCGACCATGGTGCTGACGTTCACGATCGCGCCGTGCCCGCGTGCGGCCATCGCCGGGGCGAGGGCCGCCACCAGGTGGAACGGGGCCTTCACGTTCAGGTCGTAGACGGTGTCCACCTCGTCCTGCGGCACCTGCTCCGTGGGGCCGAACGGGTACACGCCGGCGTTGTCGACGAGGATGTCCACCCGGCCGCCGCCCGCGCCCACGGCTTCCCCGGCCAGCTGCCGCACCGACTCCGCGGTGCGCAGGTCGGCGGCGACGAAGTCGGCCCTGCCGCCGCGGTCGCGGATGCCGGCGGGAACCGTTCGCGGGCGAGCTGATCGAACGCGGCCTCACCCGGCGGGCGCGGACGTACGGATCGGCGCGCAGGTCACCGCGCTGCGCCGCCCGGATCTCATCGGACCGGTCACCCTCACGCTCGACGACGGCAGCGAACTGGAGGCCGACGAGGTCATGTTCGCCACCGGCCGCACCCCCGCCACCGACGACATCGGCCTGGACACCGTCGGCCTCACCCCCGGCTCCTGGCTGGAGGTGGACACCACGTGCCTCGTCCGCGGCGTCGACGGCGCATGGCTCTACGCCCTGGGCGACGTCAACCACCGCGCCCTCCTCACCCACGAGGGCAAGTACCAGGCCCGTACCGCGGGCGACGCCATCGGCGCCCGCGCCGCCGGCCGCCCGCTCGACGACGCCGACTGGGGCGACCACGCCACCACCGCCGACCAGCACGCCGTCCCCAGGTGTTCTTCACCGACCCCGAGGCGGCCTCCGTCGGCCTGACCGCCGAACAGGCGGCCGCCGCCGGCTACCGCGTCAAGACCGTCGACCTCGACTTCGACGCGGCCCAGGGCGCCGACCTGTACGCCGACGACTACGAGGGCCACGCCCGGATGGTGGTCGACCTCGACCGCGAAGTCCTCCTGGGCGTCACCTTCGTCGGCCCCGGGGTCGGCGAACTGCTCCACTCGGCCACCGTCGCGGTCGCCGGCGAGGTACCGCTCAAACGGCTCAGGCACGCCGTCGCCTGCTTCCCGACCATGAGCGAGATCTGGCTCTTCCTCCTCGCCGCCTACCAGAAGGACCGCGGCTGAGTCCCGGCACCTGCCGCCGACTCGGCCGGACACGCTTGATCGGCGCCCGGTCGCGGTCGGTCGGCCCGTACGCCGACCGGCCTTCAGGGAGCGGGCCGTGCGCCCGGTGGTGCTCCCGTGCCGCACGGGTCCTACGGCTCCTGTGCGTGGGCCGTCGTCCGTGCCGCTCTGAGCGTGCCGTCCGGCCCCGGGGTGATGGCCACACCCGTGCTGATCCGGCCGAGAGTCGTCCGCAGCCATGCGCGGTCCTCCCCGGTGGCGGGTTCCAGCCGCATCCGCCGGGCCCGCAGCGGCACCAGGCGCAGGTCCGCGAGCCGTCCCGTGGCCGCCGTGAGCGAGGGGAAGTAGGCGATCCGCAGGTCGTCGCGGTACTGCTCGTAGCCGGAGATGCCCTCGTAGTCGTCGATGAAGTCGCCGCAGCCGTACAGGATCAGCCGGTCGCGGTACACCTCGACGGGACGGGGGTGGTGCGAGGAGTGCCCGTGGACGACGTCGACACCGCCGTCGACCAGCGCGCGGGCGAAGCGGATCTGCTCCCGGGGGACGTGGTAGCCCCAGTTGGACCCCCAGTGCACCGAGACGACCACGAGGTCACCCGGAGACCGCGCCCGCCGGACGCGCTCGACGACCGACGCGGCCGCCTCCGCCGTCGCCGCGGGTACGTACGCGACACCGGCGAGGTCCGCGGTCGCCGCCCAGCTCCCCGGTATGCCGCTGGACGTCATCCCCAGGGCGAACACCAGCACGCGGACCCCGTCCGCGACCGGGCACACCGCGGGCGCGTACGCCGACTCCGCGTCCCGCCCGGCGCCCGCCACCGGCAGTCCCGCACCCGTCAGGGAGTCCAGTGTCTCCAGCAGCCCCGCACGGCCGAAGTCCAGCGTGTGGTTGTTGGCCAGGACGCAGACGTCGGGCCGGGCCACCTCCAGGGCGGGCAGGTTGGCCGGGTGCATCCGGTAGTGGACCTCTTTCTCCGGCGCGAACGCGTCGCCGCGAGTCACGGACGTCTCGAGATTCACGATCCGTACGTCCGGGGCGGCTGCCGCCAGCACCGGCAGGGTCTCGCCCCACGGCCACGCCGGTGGGACCGGGGCGGGAATCGGTCCGCTCGCCGCCTCCGCCAGCTCGACGTAGGAGCGGGCGTCGCGGACCCAGGCCTCCCGCAGGGCCGGATCGCCGGGGCACGGGAGGATCTGGTCGACGCCGCGGCCGAGCATCACGTCGCCGCACAGGAACAGCGTCACCACGTCGCCGCGCATACCCCCACAGTAGTGGCCGGACGGCACGTCACCGCCCGGTGCGGCTACCTGCGCCGGCCGCTCCGCCGCCGACCGGCCGGGCGCGGACATGACCAGGACGCGCGGTCGGTGAGCAGACCCAGTCCGATGGCGAGCAGCCAGGAGTCCTTCGCGAGCGGGATGCCCTGCTGGGTGGGCAGCGGGCTGCCCTTGGCGTGGGTGCCGGGCGTGCGCAGGTAGAGCCCGACCAGGCCCGAGGAGAACGCCGTCAGCCCCGCTCCGGCGATGCCGCTGGGCACCAGCGGTGTCAGCAGCGCCGCGCCCAGCGTCACCTCCGCGGTGCCGAGCAGCCGGGTGAAGCGGTGGGGAGAGAGCCTGCTCAGGAACGGATAGGCGTGGGTGGCCATCGCGTGCAGGCCCTCCTCCGTCTGCTCGTCCGCCGAGAGCTTGCCCAGACCCGAATGGAGAATGAACGCCCCGGTCGCCAGCCGTGGAGCGATGTGGTGGGCCTTCAGTGGCAGTTCCATGGGTTCCTCCGCCGCGGAGTCAGGCGTGGTCGACGAGTTGCGCGAATCCGCGCCGACGTGCGCAGTTGGCGCAGCAGAAGAAGCGTCCGTCGGCCTGGAGACCGTGGCCGAGGATGCGGCATTGGCAGTTGTCGCAGGTCGGGGCGATCCGCTGGGCCGCGCATTCGAGGCTGTCGAAGATGTGGACGGCGTTGCCCGTGCGTACCTCGAATGCCATCTCGTAGTCGTTGTCGCAGACCTCGCACACTGCCATGAGCCTTCACTCCTCGCTGTGCCGGACCGGTGCCCCGGCGTCGGATCGGGCCGCGGATCCCGAGAGTCGGGTCGCGTATCCCGAGCTGTATTCCACCAACGGCACCGGTCGGACCGGCCGCCGCGGCACAACCACTCCGACGGACCCCACGCCCCACGACCCCGGCCGGTGCGTATCAGCGGCCCGCCCTCCGCCGGGAGACCTCGGCGAGCGTGGCCCAGTCGCGCTCGGACCAGCCCGCCGCGACGGCTTCGAGCAGGGCGTCCCGTACGAGGCTGCCGGTGGGCAGGGCCAGGTCGTGGCGATGCGCCGCCGACAGGGCGAGGCCCACGTCCTTGAGCCCGAGCCGCGGCGTGAACCCGGGGGCTCGTAGCGCTGTTCGGCCATGAGCCCGCCGTACGTGCCGTAGACCGGTCCGGGGAACAGCGTCCCGCTGATCAGCTCGACGAACCCTGTGGCTTCGATGCCGTACGACTCCACCAGCGACGTCGCCTCCGCGGTGGCCTCGACCGCGGCGGCCAGCAGGAAGTTGACCGCGATCTTGACCACGTTGGCCCGTGCCGGGTCGTCTCCCAGTTCCCAGATCCGCCCGGCCAGCGGTTCGAGGACGGGCCGTGCCAGGTCCAGTGCCTCGGGGGCGCCGGCGGCCAGGACGTTCAGCTTTCCGGCCGCCGCCACATCGGCCCGGCCCAGCACCGGCGCCGCCACGTATCCGATGCCCCGCTGCGTGTGCCGCTGTTCCGCCTCGGTGGCGAAGCCGGCCGACACCGTCGCCAGGTTCACGTGCATGCGGCACTCGGCGCCGTCCAGCACCCCGCTGTCCAGGATGAGCGACCGGATGCCGGCGTCGTCGGACAGCATGCTCATCACCACGGGGAGCCTGAATACCTGCGCGAGGTCCGCCGCGGCCTCCGCTCCGTCCCCGCGCAGTTCCTCGACGGCGGGCCGCGACCTGTTCCACACCACCACGCGGTGCCCGGCGGCCAGCAGCCTGCGCGCCTTCGGACGGCCCATCGTGCCGAGCCCGACGAACCCGATCTCATCCATCCCTGTTGCTCCTCTCGCGTGCCCGGTCGGTCCGTGCGGACCATCGGTCACACCGGGTGCCGATCATCTTGCTCTCGGTGTGGTCCGGCAGGCCGTCATGACCGCCCACGCGCCGTCGAACGGCGCAGCGGGGACTCCGTCACCCGACGGACGGGGATCGTCGTCCGTGCGGCCCGCTCGTGCAGTCGAGCGCGAACCGGGCTGAAGTCGTCGGCGAGGCCACGCGCGCATACGCCGCGGAGGCGTGGCGGTGGCGGAAGAGCACGGAGAGCGCCCGCACGCGGAGTCGGTGCGCCGGCCTCTCGCACTCGGTGAGCCCGGGCCCCTCGTGGGGCCGCGGCGCCGCGCCGACGCGCGGATGGGCGAGTTGCGGCGGACGCCGGCAGTGGGTATCCGGGGCACCTTGGCACGGGCCAGGCGCCGAGTGGGCGTGCGGGCATGGAGGATCCCCTGCTGACCCGCCAAGGGTGCGGGTCAGCACGGGGTGCGGCGGCATTCGGTTCACTGTCCCGGAAGACCGCGACGGGACTGCGGGTGCGGGGAGTTGGCGGGTTCGGTCAGCGCTGGACCGTGATGCCCTTCGGGTTGAGGTGGGAGATGTTGCCGCTCTCGGTCCCGTCCGACGGGTCGATCACGCAGTCGATGAGCGCCGGGGTACCCGAGGCCAGGGCTTCCCGCAGGGCGGTGGCGACCTCGTCGGGTGTCGTCGCCTGGTAGCCCTTGCCGCCGAACGCCTGGATCATGAGGTCGTGGCGGGCCTTGAGGGCGGTCGGCGCGGGGTCCGCGGAGGTGGAGGCCTCGTCGCCGCGGTAGACGCCGCTGTTGTTGAGGACGACGGTGACGATGGGCAGGTTGTAGCGGCAGACGGCCTCGATCTCCATGCCGCTGAACCCGAAGGCGCTGTCGCCCTCGATGGCGACCACGGGGTCTCCGGTCTCGACGGCGGCGGCGATGGCGTAGCCCATGCCGATGCCCATGACGCCCCAGGTACCGCTGTCCAGCCGGTGGCGCGGTATCCGCATGCCGATCGTGTTGCGGGCCAGGTCGAGCGCGTTGGCGCCCTCGTTGACGACGTAGGCGCGGGGGTTCTCCGCCAGGACGTCGCGGATCACCTGGAGCGCGCCGAGGAACTTCATCGGGTGCGCGGTCTTCGCGGCATCGAGGCGCTTGGCCATCTTGGCCGCGTTCTGCGCGGAGCGCGCCGCGAGTTCCTCCCGCCACTCCTGCGCGGCCGGGATCCGGCCGGGCTTGCTCCGCTCGACCAGGGCCTCCATCACCGACGCGACGTCGCCGACGAGCGGGGCGGCGATGGGCTGGTTGCTGTCCATCTCGGTGGCCGCGATGTCCACCTGGATGAACTTGGCGGACGGGTCCCACTGCGGTGCCTCGCCGTGCCCGAGCAGCCAGTTCAGGCGCGCGCCGACGAGCATCACGACGTCCGCCCTGCGCAGGGCCAGTGACCGGGCGGTGGCCGCCGACTGCGGGTGGTCGTCGGGCAGCAGGCCCTTGGCCATGGACATGGGCAGGTAGGGCACGCCGGTCGTCTCGACGAACTCCCGGATCTGCTCGTCCGCCTGCGCGTACGCCGCGCCCTTGCCGAGGACGACCAGGGGCCGCTCCGCGCGGGCGAGCAGGTCGATCGCGCGGTCCACGGCCGCGGGTTCGGGCAGCTGACGCGGCGCCGGGTCCACGACCTCCCACAGCGACGCGGCGCCCCGCTCCTTGTCGAGGACCTCTCCGAGCACCGCGGCCGGGATGTCGAGGTAGACCCCTCCGGGACGCCCGGAGACCGCGGTGCGGATCGCGCGGGCCACCCCGCGGCCGATGTCCTCGGCCCGGTGGATCCGGTAGGCGGCCTTGACGAAGGGCTTCGCCGCCGCCAGTTGGTCCATCTCCTCGTAGTCGCCCCGCTGGAGGTCGACCAGGTGCCGCTCGCTGGATCCGGAGATCTGCACCATGGGGAAGCAGTTCGTGGTGGCGTTGGCGAGGGCCACGAGTCCGTTGAGGAAGCCCGGGGCGGAGACCGTCAGGCAGATGCCCGGCCGCTTCGTGAGGAATCCGGCCGCCGCGGCCGCGTGCCCGGCGTCGCTCTCGTGGCGGAAGCCGATGTAACGCATGCCCGACGCCTGCGCGACGCGCGCCAGATCGGTGATCGGGATGCCGACGACGCCGTAGATGTTCTTGACACCGTTGCGCCTGAGCGCTTCGACGACCAGGTGGATCCCGTCGGTGAGAGCGGCCGGATCGTCCGTGTCCCCCAGCCCTGTTTCCGGCAAGGAAGCGTTGGTCATGGTCGGGATCCTCCCTGAACGTCACGAATGGCTTCGGGAATACTGTATTCAGTATCCCCGAGCTGGGAGGCGCTAGCAAGGATTCGCGTGGGGCGGTGTTCTTGGCCCGCGTCCCGCGGGGCCGTCGTGTGATCGCGAGCCACGGCGGACCGGACGTCAGTGCGGCGTGTCGCCGCCGCATTGTCAGTGACATGCAGGAAAATGCCGCGGGAAAGAGAGATCAACATCGCCCGAGCTGGGTAAGTGATCTTCAGTCCCAGCATCGAGGAAGGCCCCCGCTGATGCAGTCCATATCCGGCCCGGCCCGCGCCGTCGTCCTGCACCACCACAGCCGTGCCGGTGCCGCCCTCAGCCCCACGGGTGCTGACCTCCTGCGCATCATCTCCGACCCGGCCACGCTCGTGTTCCTCACCGTGCACGCGGGCGGACGCCGCAGGTACAGCTACTGGCAGCCGTTCGACCGCCGCACCGGCCGGGGGAGCTGCTACGTGGCGTTGCCCACGGACGTGTGCGACATGCTGCACTCCAGCGGACGGATCACGCTCGGCGAGCCCCTCGTCGACTCCACCAGGACCACCTACCGCGTCGGACCCGCGGACACCCCGGTCGCGCCGCGCCGCCCCCTGCGGACGAGCGCCCTCGCGGCATGACCGAGGGGGCCGGCGGTACGGGCTGCCGGCCCCCTCGGTCATGCCGCCGCGTCGGACGGCGTCGTGTCGTGGATCCTGTCCGGTTCATCGCGTCGCGCCCGGTCCGGCGTGCCGGATCCGCGGTGGCGCGCCGAGCGCGCGGGCGCGCGTGCTCAGTTCCCGAGGCCGCTCTTCGGCCGTTCCTTGGCGGCTCGGGCCTTGCCCCGGGCCTCCAGTGCGGCTCCCTTGGCCGCCGTGGTCTCGTTGTGGAGCGCGTGCGCCACCTTCCTCACGGCCTTCCCGACCAGCTGCTCGGTCGTGGCCCTGGCCTTCTCTCCGGCGCTCATGTCGGTCCTTTCCCTGGCGCTCACTCACCCGCCTGCCCGCGACCCCGGGGCGAAAACCGCCCGTCGCGAGGGTGGGCACCCGGTGACGCCGACGTCGTCCGGCAGTCCGCGACTCCTGGATGATGTGAACTGGGTCACAGTCGGTGTGAGTCCTGTGCGGGGCGGTGCGTCGGTAGACTGTAGACGAAAGTCAATCTCACTCCCAGGCTCGGTCGGGCCGCTGATCAGGGGATGGAAGCCATGCTCTCCGCGGGTTTGCCGAGCGGAACCGTGCCGAAGCTGGAGCGGCCGGGCCCGCTGCGCGAGCGGGTCTACGAGGCCCTCCTCGAACTCATCATCACCCGGGTGCTCAAGCCCGGTCAGCACCTGATCGAGACCGAGCTCGCCGGGCAGCTCGGCGTCTCCCGTCAGCCCGTGCGCGAAGCGCTCCAGCGGCTCAACACCGAGGGCTGGGTCGATCTGCGCCCGGCCCAGGGCGCTTTCGTGCACGAGCCCACCGAGGACGAGGCCGACCAACTGCTCGTCGTACGCGGCCTGTTGGAGGCCGAGGCGGCGCGGCTTGCGGCGGCCGGGGCCGGCGGCGAGGCGCCGGCGCGGTTGCGTGAGCTGTGCGAGGAGGGCGAGCGGGCCCTGCAGTCCGACGACGTCGACGCGGTGGTCGCCGCCAACGCCGCCTTCCACTCGTACGTCATGGAACTCGCGGCGAACTCCGTGCTCGCCGAACTGTCCGCGCAGGTGGACCGCCGGATGCGCTGGTTCTACACGCCCATCGCGCGGACCCGCGGCGAGCACTCCTGGCGCGAGCACCGCGAGTTGATCGACGCGATCGAGGCGGGTGACGAGCAGCGCGCGCAGCAGCTGATGCGCGCGCACACGGAGCAGACCCGCGTCACCTACCACGAGCGTGCCGGCTCCGAGGAGTGACGCCGGGCGCGGCCACGCGCCTGCACCGAACGGCCAGGGGGCGCCACCGCGAAGGTGGCGCCCCCTGGCCGTCGAATCAACGCGTCGACCGCCGGGTGGTCACCCGTCGGCCGGAAGCAGTCCGGCGGCCCTGGCCCAGCGGTACTTGGCGCCGAGCGCGGCCACCGGCTGTTCGGTGGTGTAGGGGTAGGCGACGACCCCGCGCTCGAACAGGTAGGCGCTGGCCGCCTCCACCTCGGTGTCCCCGGCGAGCGAGGCCACCACGGGCTTGTGAATCCCCTTGGCCCGCGCCTCGGCGACCACGCGCGCGGTCAGTTCGGCGAAGACCATCGGCGGGGTGACGATGGTGTGCCAGTAGCCGAGGATCAGCGCGTGCACCCGCGGGTCCTCCAGACCGAGGCGGATCGTCGCCTCGTAGGTGGAGGGCGGCTCGCCACCCGTGATGTCGATCGGGTTCCCGGCCGCGCCGAACGGCGGGATGTACCGCATGAACGCCTCGTCGAGGTCGTCCGGGATCTCCATCAGCCTCAGCCCGTTGTCCACGCAGGCATCGGAGAGCAGCACGCCGGAGCCGCCGGCGCCGGTGATGATGACGACGTTCTCGCCCTGCGGGGTGGGCAGGACGGGAAGCGCCCGGGCGTACTCCAGCATCTCGTGCAGGCCCGGGGCGCGGATGACGCCGGCCTGCCGCAGGATGTCGTCGTAGACGGCGTCGTCGCCGGCCAGGGCTCCGGTGTGGGAGCCGGCGGCCTTCGCTCCGGCCGAGGTGCGCCCGGCCTTGAGCACCACGATCGGCTTCTTCGGCACGGTCTCGCGGGCGGCCTCGACGAACGCCCGGCCGTCCTTGAGGTCCTCCAGGTGCATCGCGATGCACTTGGTGTTCGGGTCCTCGCCGAAGTAGGTGAGCAGGTCGTCCTCGTCGATGTCCGACTTGTTGCCGAGGCCCACGATCGCGGAGACACCGGTCTTGGTGGTGCGGGCGAAGCCGAGGATCGCCATGCCGATGCCGCCGGACTGGGAGGTCAGCGCCACCGGGCCCTTGACGTCGTACGGGGTGCAGAACGTGGCGCACAGGTCCTGCCACGGCGAGTAGTAGCCGTAGATGTTCGGTCCCAGCAGCCGTACGCCGTGCTCCCGGGCGATGGCGACGATCCGCTCCTGGAGTTCGTGCTCGCCGGTCTCGGCGAACCCGGACGGGATCAGGACGGCGTTGGGTATGCCCTTGGCGCCCACCTCCTCCAGCGCGGTGGGCACGAACTTCGCCGGGATCGCGAAGACGGCCACGTCCACCTCGCCCGGGATGTCCAGGACGGAGGCGTGCGCCTTGCGGCCCTCGATCTCGTCGGCCTTCGGGTTGACCGGGTGGATGTCGCCCGCGAACCCGCCGTCGATGAGGTTGCGCATCACCGAGTTGCCGATCTTGCCGGCCTCGTTGGAGGCACCGATCACCGCCACCGACCGCGGCTGCATCAGCCGTGTCATCGCCGTCAGGATCTCCTCACGGCTGTACTTCGGCCGCGCGGCCGGCGCGTTCTCGGCGAGGATCACGCGGATGTCGGCCGCGAGCGCGCCCTCGGGCGTGGCGATCACCGGGTTGAGGTCCACCTCGGCGATCTCCGGGAAGTCCGTGACCAGTTGCGAGACCCTGCGGATCTGCTCTGCCAGCGCCTCGCGGTCCACCGCGGGCGCGCCGCGCACGCCGCGCAGGATCTCGGCCGCCCCGATCGAGTCGAGCATGGAGGCCGCCTCGTCCTCGGCGACCGGCGCCAGCCGGAAGGTCACGTCCTTGAGGACCTCGACCAGCACGCCGCCCAGACCGAAGGCGACGACCTTGCCGAAGGTGGGGTCGGTGACCGCCCCGATGATGACCTCCTGGCCCGGCGGCAGCATCTGCTGCACCTGCACGCCGGTGATCCGGGCCTTGGGGTCGTACTTCTTGGCGTTGGCGATGATCCGGTCGAACGCCGCACGCACCTCGTCCGCCGTGTGCAGACCGACGACCACCCCGCCGGCGTCGGTCTTGTGCAGGATGTCGGGGGAAACGATCTTCAGGACGACCGGCCCGTCGAAGGCGCCGGCGTGGGCGACCGCCTCGTCCGCGTCGCGTGCCAGGGCCTCGCCGGGGGTGGCGATGCCGTACGCGTCGGCGATCCGCTTGCCCTCGGGCGCGGTCAGGGCGCTGCGGCCCTCGGCGCGCACGGTGGCGAGCACCTTCGCCACGGTGTCGCGGTCGGCTGAGGCATGGTTCAGGGGCATCGCTCAGATCACTCCGTTCGTCTTGAGGAGCTTCAGTTCCTCGTCGTCGAGGCCCAGTTCGCCGGCGTAGACCTCTTCGTTGTGCTCGCCGAGCAGCGGGGAGCTGGTGATGGTCACGGGGGAGTCGGACAGCTTCAGGGGCGAGCCGACGGTCTTGAAGGTGCCGCGCTCGGGGTGCTCGACCGGGACGATCATCTCGTTGGCGGCCAGCGACCGGTCTTCGATGATCTCCTTGGTGGACAGGATCGGGCCGCAGGGGATGCCGTGGGAGTTGAGGGCCTCAAGCACCTCCCACTTGGGCAGGGTGCTGCTCCACTCCTCGATCAGCTGGAACATCTTGTCCAGCTTGGGCAGCCGGGCCTCGGGACTGGCCCAGTCGGGGTCCTCGGCCAGTTCCGGGCGGTTGATCAGCTCGGTGATGGGCTTCCAGCCGGGCGGCTGCACCACGATGTACACGTAGTCGTTGGGGCCTCCCGGCGCGCACTTGACGGCCCAGCCGGGCTGGCCGCCGCCGGAGGCGTTCCCCGAGCGCGGCACTTCCTCGCCGAAGTCCTCGTTCGGGTACTCGGCGAGCGGGCCGTGCGCCAGGCGCTGCTGGTCGCGCAGCTTCACCCGGCAGAGGTTGAGCACCGCGTGCTGCATGGCCACGTTGACCCGCTGGCCGCGCCCGGTGCGCTCGCGCTGGAAGAGCGCCGCGAGGATGCCGGCGACGAGGTGGACCCCGGTCCCCGAGTCGCCTATCTGCGCGCCGGTGGCCGTCGGCGGGCCGTCCTCGAAGCCCGTGGTCGCCATCGAGCCGCCCATGGCCTGCGCGACGACCTCGTACGCCTTGAAGGTGGTGTACGGGCCCTCGCCGAACCCCTTGATGGAGGCGTACACGATCCGCGGGTTGATCTCCTGGATGCGGTCCCAGGTGAAGCCCATGCGGTCGACGGCGCCCGGTCCGAAGTTCTCGACCATGACGTCGGAGCGCCGGATCAGCTCGGTGAGCAGCTCCTTGCCGCGTTCCGTCTTGGTGTTGAGTGTGATGCTCCGCTTGTTGCAGTTGAGCATCGTGAAGTAGAGGGAGTCGGCGTCGGGGAGGTCCCGCAGCTGCCTGCGGGTGATGTCGCCGGTCGGCGCTTCCAGCTTGACGACGTCCGCACCGAGCCAGGCGAGCAACTGGGTGGCGGAGGGGCCTGACTGGACGTGTGTCATGTCGAGGACGCGCACGCCCTCAAGAGCCCTGGTCATGGGGATCACCTCACTTGTACACGGTTTGGTGCGTCTGGCCGTACGGGAGTCGCCGAGCCCTCCCCTCCTGAATGCCGGCGTTCTGAACACGGACGTCCTGAATCGGACGCGTCCTGCATACAGGCAACGAATACTGTATGCAATCATCGACCGACCGGATGGCGACTGTCCAGTCGCCTGCGCGTGATTTTGCTCGGGCGGTGGATTCGCGCACTTGGGGGTGGTCGGCGCTCCCAGCAGAGAGCATACTGTATGCAATCTGCGTTGGAAGTGACTTCAAGGGGCCGCCCCATGTCGTACCGCACCGCTCTCTCCCACGCCATGAGCAGCGTCATCGAGCCCGGGGCCGAACGGGTCCGCACGCACGGCGCGTTCCCCCGGGCCTCGGTCGCCTCGCTGGGGCGCTCCGGACTGCTGGCGCTCACCGTCTCCGCCGACCTCGGCGGACAGGGACTCGGTCTGGCGGAGGCCGCCGAGGTGGTGGCCGAGGTGTCCCGGGCCTGCCCGGCCACCGGCGCCGTGCTCAGGTCCCACTACGCCGCCGTCGCGGTCATCGAGGCCCACGGCATCCACTGGGTGCGCCGGAAGATCGCCACCGGGCACCACCTGAGCACCCTCGCCCTGGCGGAGGCCGTCGAGTCCGGTGAGCACGGCGCGCCTCCCGGTCCGCCCTCGACGGCGACGCGCACGGGGGACGTGGTGGCGCTGCGCGCCCGGAAGCACAACGTGGTCGGGGCGGGGGAGGCCGACAGCTACGTGTGGTCCTCCCTGCTGGCCGACGGGCGCGACGGACTGACCCTCTGGCTGGTGCCGGCCGACGCCCCCGGGCTGTTCGTGCCCGCACGCCCGGACGGGGAGGGTCCGCCCGGCAGCGCGTCGTCCACCGTCCGTGCCGACCCCGTCCTGGTGCCGGAGGGGGCGATGCTCGGGCCGAGCGGCGGCGGGATCAGCACCGTGCTGGGCGCGGTGCTGCCGTGGCTGGCCGCACTGCCGGCCCCGGGTGCGGCGGTCGCGCAGCCGGTCGGCGCCGAGGTGCGCGTGTAGCCGCCGGCTCGCGGTGTCTCGTGGGGCCTGGAACGGCGCGCTCCATGAGCCTGAACACTGTATACAAACTGTAAGTAGGCGATTATGCTGCGGAGCGTTGTCCGTGCACCGACCGGGTCGGCGGAAGCGGCTGTGCCGCTGGTCACCGCCTCTGCGCATCCGCAGACGAGGGGCAAGGGTTCATGTGTTCGCGAAACCAAACTCGTACGACAGCGGCGAGGGCCTCGCGCTCGACTTCCGCGCACGCCGGTGACTGGGGGCGATCATGACCACAAGCGTGAGTGACGTACCGGTGCGAGCCGCGATCAGCGCGATCGTGGCCGCCCATCGTGGCCAACGCGGCGCGCTGCTGCCGATACTGCACGCCATCCAGGCGGAACTCGGCCATGTGCCGCAGGAGTGCGTCGCGCTGCTCGCCGACGAACTCAACCTGTCCCGGGCGGACGTGCACGGGGTGCTCTCCTTCTACCACGACTTCCGCCGCGAACCGGCGGGCCGCACCACCGTGCGCATCTGCCGGGCCGAGGCCTGCCAGGCCCTCGGCGCGGACGCCCTGGTGGCCTGTGCCCGCGACCGGGTCGGCCTCGCACCGGGGGAGACGGCGGCGGACGGCTCGGTCACCGTGGAACAGGTCTTCTGCCTCGGCAACTGCGCGCTGGGGCCGACCATCCAGGTGGACGACGCCTTGCACGGACGCGTGAACGTGGAGCGCCTGCGCTCGATCCTCGACGAGGCGGTGTCGTCGTGACGATGGATTCCCACTCTCCGGTGACGGTGTACGTCCCCCGCGACTCGGCGGCACGGTCCGTGGGAGCGGACGCGGTCGCGGACGCCCTCCGACAGGCCACCGCCGGCCAGGACCGGCCCGTCGAAGTGGTGCGCAACGGCTCCCGCGGCATGCTCTGGCTGGAGCCGCTCGTAGAGGTGGCGACACCCGCCGGCCGGGTCGGCTACGGACCGGTGACGCCTTCGGACGTGGAGAGCCTCCTCGCCGCGGGCCTCCTCGACGGCGGGGACCATCCGCTGCGGCGCGGCGTCGTCGACGAACTACCGTGGCTGGCACGGCAGAAGCGGGTCACGTTCGCCAGGATCGGGATCACCGACCCCCTCTCCACCGAGGACTACCTGCGGCACGGCGGCCTCGCCGGGCTGCGGTGCGCGCTGGGGCTGCCCCGCGCCGAGGTGATCGCCGAGGTCACCGAGTCCGGCCTGCGCGGCCGGGGCGGCGCGGGATTCCCGGCCGGCGTCAAGTGGAAGACCGTCTCCGAGTGCTCCGACGAACTGAAGTTCGTCTGCTGCAACGCCGACGAGGGCGACAGCGGGACCTTCGCGGACCGCATGGTCATGGAGGGCGACCCGTTCATGCTGATCGAGGGCATGACGATCGCCGCGCACGCGGTCGGGGCACGTGAGGGCTACGTCTACATCCGGTCGGAATACCCCGACGCCGTGGCCACGATGCGCGCCGCTATCGACATCGCGCGCCGGAACAACTGGCTCGGAGAGCGGATCCTCGGCTCCGACCTCACCTTCGACCTGCACGTCCGGGTCGGCGCCGGCGCGTACATCTGCGGCGAGGAGACCTCCATGCTGGAGAGCCTGGAGGGCAAGCGGGGCATGGTCCGCTCCAAGCCGCCCATCCCCGCGCTGGAGGGACTCTTCGGCAAGCCGACCGTCGTCAACAACGTCCTCACCCTCGCCACCGTGCCGGTGATCATGGCGCGCGGCGCGAAGGCCTACCAGGAACTCGGCGTGCAGCGCTCGCGCGGCACCCAGGTCTTCCAGCTCGGCGGCAACATCGCGCGCGGGGGCATCGTGGAGACGGCGTTCGGCGTCACCCTGCGCGAACTGGTCGAGGACTACGGCGGCGGCACACTCTCCGGGCGCCCGGTGCGCACGGTGCAGGTGGGCGGACCGCTGGGTGCCTACCTGCCGGCCTCCATGTTCGACCTGCCGATGGACTACGAGGCGTTCGCCGAGGCCGGCGCGATGCTCGGCCACGGCGGCGTCGTGGTCTTCGACGACACCGTGGACATGGCCGCGCAGGCCCGTTTCGCGATGGAGTTCTGCTCCGTGGAGTCGTGCGGCAAGTGCACGCCCTGCCGCGTCGGTTCGGTACGCGGGGTCGAGGTGATCGACCGGATCGTGGCGGGCGAGGACCGCGACGACAACCTCGCCCTGCTCGAAGACCTCTGCGAGCTGATGACCGACGGTTCGCTGTGCGCCATGGGCGGGTTGACGCCGATGCCGGTGCGCAGCGCCATCACACACTTCTCTGACGACTTCCTCGCCCGCGACGCACGCACGGCGGTGCGCACCGCGCGGACGAGCGGCGCGAGGACGGAGGACACGGCATGACCCTTCTCAAGGAACCCGACTTCGGCACCCCCGAAAGGCCCGGGGAGCCGACCGTGTCGGTCGAAGTGGACGGACTGCCCGTCACGGTCCCCGAGGACACGTCGGTGATGCGCGCGGCGGCGCTCGCCGGCATCGACATACCCAAGCTGTGCGCCACCGACAGCCTCGACGCGTTCGGATCCTGCCGGCTGTGCGTCGTGGAGATCGACGGCCGCAGGGGCACCCCCGCGTCCTGCACCACGCCGGTCGCCGACGGCATGCGGGTGCGCACCCAGACGCCCAAGGTGGAGAAGCTGCGCCAGGGCGTCATGGAGCTGTACATCTCCGACCACCCGCTGGACTGCCTGACCTGCCCGGCCAACGGCGACTGCGAGTTGCAGGACATGGCCGGCGTCGTCGGGCTGCGCCAGGTCCGGTACGGGTACGAGGGCGAGAACCATCTGGACGCCGAGGCCGACCGGAGCAACCCGTACTTCGACTTCGACCCGTCCAAGTGCATCGTCTGCTCCCGCTGCGTGCGGGCCTGCGGCGAGGTGCAGGGCACCTTCGCCCTGACCATCGAGGGCCGGGGATTCGACTCCAAGGTCTCACCCGGCGCGGGCGAGCTGTTCATGGACTCCGAGTGCGTCTCGTGCGGCGCGTGCGTCCAGGCCTGCCCGACGTCGACGCTCCAGGAGCGGTCGGTCGTCGAACTCGGCATGCCGACCCGCTCGGTCGTCACGACCTGCGCGTACTGCGGCGTCGGCTGCTCCTTCAAGGCGGAGCTGCGCGGTGACGAACTGGTCCGGATGGTGCCCTACAAGGACGGCGGGGCGAACGAGGGGCACTCCTGTGTGAAGGGCCGTTTCGCCTTCGGCTACGCGACCCACCCCGACCGGATCCTCAAGCCCATGGTCCGGGAGAGGATCACCGACCCGTGGCGCGAGGTCGAGTGGGACGAGGCCATCCGCACGGTCGCCCGGGGGATGCGCTCCATCCAGGAGCGCCACGGCTCCGGCGCGATCGGCGCCATCACCTCCTCGCGCTGCACCAACGAGGAGGTGTACGTCGTCCAGAAGATGGTCCGCGCGGCCTTCGGCAACAACAACGTCGACACCTGCGCCCGGGTCTGCCACTCCCCGACGGGATACGGGCTGAAGCAGACCTTCGGCGAGTCGGCGGGCACACAGGACTTCCGCTCGGTGGCCCAGGCCGACGTGATCGTGGTGATCGGCGCCAACCCCACCGACGGCCACCCGGTCTTCGCCTCGCGGATGAAGCGCCGGCTGCGCGAGGGCGCCCAACTCGTCGTGATCGACCCGCGCCGCATCGACCTGGTGCGCTCACCGCACATCGAGGCGGCACACCACCTCCAGCTCACCCCGAGCACCAACGTCGCCGTCATCAACGCCATGGCGCACGTGGTGGTCACCGAGGACCTCGTCGACAAGTCCTTCGTGGCGGACCGCTGCGAAGGGTTCGACGAGTGGGCGGAGTTCGTCTCCCGCCCCGAGAACAGCCCGGAGGCCACCGAGCCCATCACCGGTGTGCCCTCCGAGGAGCTGAGGGCCGCCGCCCGCCTGTACGCGCAGGCGCCCAACGGGGCCATCTACTACGGGCTCGGCGTCACCGAGCACAGCCAGGGCTCCACCATGGTCATGGGTATGGCGAACCTGGCGATGGCGTGCGGCAACATCGGCCGCGACGGCGTCGGCGTCAACCCGCTGCGCGGACAGAACAACGTTCAGGGCTCGTGCGACATGGGTTCCTTCCCGCACGAGTTCACCGGCTACCGCCATGTCTCCGACGACGCGGTCCGCACCGTCTTCGAGGACCTGTGGGGCCGCACGATCCTCGCCGAGCCCGGACTGCGGATCCCCAACATGTTCGACGCGGCGATCGACGGCTCCTTCCGCGGCCTGTTCGTGCACGGCGAGGACATCGCCCAGTCCGACCCGAACCTCAAGCACGTCACCTCCGCGCTCGAAGCCATGGAACTCGTCGTGGTACAGGATCTCTTCCTCAACGAGACGGCCAAGTTCGCCCATGTCTTCCTGCCGGGCGCCTCCTTCCTGGAGAAGGACGGCACGTTCACCAACGCCGAACGCCGGGTCAACCGGGTGCGCGCGGTGATGAAGCCGAAGACCGGCAAGCACGAGTGGCAGATCGTCTGCGAGATCGCCGCCGCCATGGGCTACCCCATGGAATACGACCACCCGGGCCAGATCATGGACGAGATCGCCCAGGTCACCCCGACCTTCCGCGGTATCTCCTACGCCTCCCTCGACAAGCTCGGCAGCATCCAGTGGCCGTGCAACGAGGAGGCGCCGGAGGGCACGCCGACCATGCACGTGGACGCATTCGTCCGCGGCAAGGGGAAGTTCGTGGTCACCACCTATCTGCCGACCAACGAGCGGACCACCTCCCGCTTCCCGCTCGTCCTGACCACGGGGCGCATCCTGAGCCAGTACAACGTCGGGGCGCAGACCCGCCGTACCGGCAACGTGGCCTGGCACCCCGAGGACCTGCTGGAACTGCACCCGCACGACGCCGAGGTGCGCGGCATCGGCGACGGCGACATGGTGACGCTGACCAGCCGCGTCGGGCAGACGACCCTGCGGGCCCAGGTGTCCGACCGGATGCCGCCGGGGGTCGTGTACACCACCTTCCACCATCCCGTGACCGGCGCCAACGTGGTGACCACGGAGAACTCGGACTGGGCGACCAACTGCCCGGAGTACAAGGTGACCGCCGTGCAGGTCGGACTCGCCCACCCGCTCGCCGGGCACGCAGCCGATCGGCTCCGCGACGACCGCCATGCGGTGGTGGACTGAGATGGCGGGCGCCGTGCCACCGGAACAGCGGATGGCGAACGACATCGCCGCGGCCTTCGGGCACCTGCCGGACGAGCAGGCCGCCGAGGCGGTCGCGGGACACATCCAGCGGTTCTGGGACCCAAGGATGCGCGCGAGGCTGGCCGAGTTCGTCGACGGGGGAGCGGAGGGACTGTCCCCCGTGATCGTCGCCGCGCTGAAGCCGGCCGTCCGGACGGACGAGACCGCCGGCGACTGACCGGTCCGTTCCCGACACCACCGCCTCATCTCCCCTCGTGGCGACGGGGAGATGAGGCGGTGGTCCGTGTGCGGCGCCGCGGGGCGGAGCCGGTGGCGGCGGGCCCGGCTCAGGCGGGTACGGCTCCCGGCGCGGCGCCGTTCCGTGCCGTGCTGCCCTGTGAACTGCACTGCGCCAGCAGGTCGGTGGCCGCGTGGACGGCGCGCAGCGTGGGCGCCTGCGCGCCGGTGATGTCGGCGAGTTCCACCACCGCGGTCACGATGGCGTCGAGTTCGAGCGGCTTGCCGGCCTCCAGGTCCTGGAGCATCGAGGTCTTGTGGTGCCCGACCCCCTCGGCGCCGCGCAGCCGCTTCTCGATCGATATGTCCGGCGTGCTGCCCACCCGCGCCGCGATGTCGAGGGTCTCCTCCATCAACTGGACGACCAGGCGCCGGGTTTGGGTGTGCTGGCAGATCTCGGCCATCGTCGCCCTGGTGAGCGCGCTGAGCGGGTTGAACACGACGTTGCCCATCAGCTTGATCCAGATGTCGTCGCGCAGGTTCGGTTCGACCGGGGCCTTCAGCCCGCCGGCGATCAAGGCCTGGCTCAACGCCGAGCAGCGTTCGGATACTTGGCCCCCGGGCTCGCCGAGGGAGAACCGGGTGCCCTCCAGATGCCGGATCACTCCGGGGGACTCGATGACGGTCGCCGGGTAGACGACGCAGCCGATGGCCCTCTCCGGCGCCAGGACGGCACTGGTGGCGCCGTCCGGGTCGACCGCCTCCACCCGCCGGCCCTCGTAGGGCCCGGCGAGCTGGTGGAAGTACCACCACGGAATGCCGTTCTGGCCGGCCACGACGGCCGTGTGGTCGGCGAGCAGCGGCTTGATGAGCGGCCCGCACGACGGGTAGGAGTGGGCCTTCAGGCCGAGGAAGACGTAGTCGACCGGACCGATCTCGGCCGGGTCGTCCGTGGCGTGCGGCCGGGCGACGAAGTCACCGCGGGGGCTCAGTACCCGTACTCCGTCGGCCCGCATGGCCCGCAGATGATCACCGCGGGCGACCAGATGCACCTCGGCGCCGCCCCGGTGCAGAGCCGCCCCGACGTACGCGCCGATCGCACCGGCTCCGAGGACCGCGATCTTCACGATGGACTCCTCTCAGTAAGAGGCTGGATACTGTATGCAATGTCGCTGCGCGGTGTCCAGGGTCCGAGGGGAGGTCATGTGCGGGGCGGGGAGTCTCGCGTATAGCTATTGCATACAGTATTCAGTTGACTTTATGCTCGCAGGGCCGCCGACGCTTCCGTGAGCGGCTTTGGGAGGCCACTTCAATGGACCTGTTCGAGTACCAAGCACGAGATCTCTTCGCCAAGCACGGTGTGCCGGTACCGGCCGGCGAGGTCGTCGACACGCCCGAGGCCGCCCGCGCGGCGGCCGAGCGCCTGGGCGGCCGGGCGGTCGTCAAGGCCCAGGTGAAGGTCGGTGGCCGCGGCAAGGCCGGTGGCGTCAAGCTGGCCGCCACCCCGGACGAGGCCGTCGCCCGCGCGACGGACATCCTCGGCATGGACATCAAGGGCCACACGGTCCAGAAGGTGATGCTGGCCCCCACGGCCGACATCCGGGACGAGTACTACGTCTCGTTCCTCCTCGACCGCACCCACCGCACCTTCCTGGCCATGGCCTCCGTCGAGGGCGGCATGGACATCGAGGAGGTCGCCGCGACCAAGCCCGAGGCCCTGGCGAAGGTCCCGGTGGACGCGCACGAGGGCGTGACGGAGAAGAAGGCGCGCGAGATCGTCGAGAAGGCCGCCTTCCCGGCCGACGTCGCCGACCAGGTGGCCGGGGTGCTGCGGCTGCTGTGGCAGGCCTTCGTCGCCTCCGACGCGCTCCTGGTCGAGGTCAACCCGCTGGTCAGGTGCGGCGAGGGCGAGATCGTCGCTATCGACGGGAAGGTGTCGCTGGACGACAACGCGGAGTTCCGTCACCCCGAGTTCGAGGAGCTCCACGACCGGGCCGCGGCCAATCCGCTGGAGGCGGCCGCCAAGGAGAAGAACCTCAACTACGTCAAGCTCGACGGTGAGGTCGGCATCATCGGCAACGGCGCGGGTCTGGTCATGTCGACCCTGGACGTCGTGGCCTACGCGGGTGAGGCCCACAAGGGTGTCAAGCCGGCCAACTTCCTCGACATCGGCGGTGGTGCCTCGGCCGAGGTGATGGCGAATGGCCTGGAGATCATCCTGGGTGACCCGGACGTGAAGTCCGTGTTCGTCAACGTGTTCGGCGGCATCAC